>LSCG01000107.1 GCA_001577055.1 Fidelibacterota bacterium TCS56 | reverse complement strand
GCCATCCTGGTCATCGGCGGCCATGCCATAATCTACCGCCACGATGAAATTCTCATTGAGGGCAATCCGAAAACCGGCGCCATAAGATAGATGTAGTTTTTCTTCAGGTCCATCGATTGCATCAGGATCGTAATTATCATTACTGTACTCACTGAGCACGGTACCACCATCAACAAAAGCATTCAGGGCCAAATAGAGATTCTGGTTAAAAACTACGGTCCGCAAAAATTTCCAGCGTGCTTCCAGGTTGCCGAAACCGACGGCTTGGCCAACAATCCGGTTTTTCAATATACCGCGCAGGGATTTGGAGCCACCCAGGCCTTCCGTCACTTTATACGAACTTTGGTAAAACGGTAAGGCAAAAAAGGGCGCGTCCCCGGTTATTACCCCTTGATATCCAAGGCGGTAGGTGATTGACAGGTTTTCCGGAATCACGGTGAAATATTGCCGGTGGGTCAAGGTCAAGGTTGTGTAGGTAAAATCACTAGCTAAAAATCCGGCTGTCTGCGTCAGCAACGCTTCAGTCCAAATACCGGACATGGGGTTGGGTTCGTTATCCCGGGTATCGTAAACCAGACCGAATTTAAGGTAATTGTTAAGTCCGCCATCCTTCTCTTCGTCCGGAATCCATCCATTGGTGACGTAATTGTCATACAGGGTAGTTGTATCAGGTAGCTTATCCGCCTCATCCTGGCCTTTATTCAGTTCGGCAATATCAACTGTCCCAACCTCGAAATCCAGATAACCAAATCCGGTAATTCCCCTGAGATTGTCGTTCAGAAGCTGTTTCTGGAAATCGGCTGTTATTTTAGTGATATTGCGTTCATGGCGATAAAATACCCGCGTCTTATAAAGTGCCGCGTCATAATCCTCATGCTCATCATCGGATATTTCGAAGGCCGGGTCATACTCGGATGCATATCCATTAAAACCATAAAATGGCAGGGCCTGTTCGGTCAAATAACCGGCATAAGCGGTTATTCTAATATCCTTTGGCAGTATATATTTTGAGTCAAAAAATATTTCATTCACGCCACTACCCTTGGTCGTGCGGGTCCAGGTTGGCGCAATCGTATACAGGTAATCAGGATTGTAAGAGCCATCTCCGTAATTGTACAATTCCAGTACCACACCATATAAAAACCCGGTGTCGGAATTATAGGCTATCGCCGGTACCCCGCCGAAACTCCAGCCGGTGATCGTCTTATCGGCCTGGGCCGGCAACTGAATAATAAGCGACAAACAAAAGGCGGCCAGTGATAGTTTTTTCAACATTTGCGTATCTCCCTTCCCTAATTATGGATCCCGGTAAGTTCTAATCCGGTGTCTTTCACCGGACCAATACCAGGCCGAATATCAGCAAATTAATCAGATGGGTACCAAGGCAGGTGCGACATTTGACCTTCAGCCGGTACAGCCCCAAAGCAAGATAAGCACTGAATGCCAAGACTACCACGGTTAAAACCTGCATGAACACATCCGGGGGAAATTTAATCACATCGTTTCCGCTTATCAAAATGATCAGTAAAGGGTAGTAAAACAGCCCCCAGACCATATTCGGGTAGCGAAAGACCCGGCCATAATCGGTATCAACAATCAGACGGCAGGATTTTCCTGTCATGCGAAAAGGCGGCAACACCCACCAGGACCGGTGGTCGATTCGACCCCGGTAAACCAGAAAAAAATACAGCGACAAGCCCCAGCCGCCGGCCGCCAGCAAGACTAAAATGATTCCGTTCCAGGCCAATTTATAGACCGAAAATTTTTATCGCCAGTCCGGAGGCGGCGATAATTACTCCGGCCAGAGCGTGGACATATTTCTCCAGCGGACCTAAATTGATTTTCACCAATCCTTTGGATACAATCCAGACCATAGCGGTCATGGTGGTAATGGTTACCGCTCCGAACGCCAGGGTAACCATAGCCAGATCGCCCCAGCTTTGCTTGGCGGCCGGATACATTAAAATCGGGATCAGCGGTTCACAGGGTCCCAGTACAAACACGATAAACAGCGCCCATGGGGTAACAGATTTAACATCCCCATGCACGTGGGCGTGTCGTCCCAGGTGGTGATGGCTGTGGCGGTGTCCGCCGTCGCTGTGATCATGATCATGGGTGTGCTCACCGGCTCGCAGGCCAATCCTCAGACCCCAGGCCGCATAAGCCACTCCCACGCCGATCAGCAGCCAGCTGGCAAGATCACCCCGCACGGCTTCCACGTTTTCCAAGGCGACCACCGCAATTCCCAGGGCCACCCCCAGCAGTCCCAGCACCACCGATCCGATGACGTGGCCGATACCGCAAACTACCGTCACCAGGGTGGTGAATCGCAGGGACCAATTCCGGGCCCGGGCAATTAAAATAAAGGGTAAATAATGATCGGGACCAATGATTGTGTGTATAAACCCGATGCTGAGGGCGGTGACAATTAAAACATTTTGTTCCATTTTGATCCCTAATCTTTTGGTTAAGCTACCTGAATCTAAATCTAAACAATGATGCAGGGCGACCATCTCACTCTTGATCGGCAGTTTCATTTCCGCTATTATCCCACCTGTAATGCGACTGGATCAGACAATAAAGCTGCCGTCGGACGAATAGTTTTTACGCCCCTTGCTGTATTTGGCGCTGATTATCCTGACATTAACGATTAGTTTTACACGCATCCATAACAGCGATATCTGGTGGTCGCTGGCAGAAGGTCGTCATTTTCTGGAAACAGGCAAGATATTAGACACCAACCGATTTTCGTTCACCTATCCAGACCACCAGTGGATCACCTCCCAATGGTTGTTTTCAGTGGTCGCCTTTCTGTGGCATGGTGCGGTGGGGATCAACGGATTAATTTTTACTAAAATAATCATTTTTATCTTCATGTCGGCTCTTCTGCTTAAGATAGTCCAATCCAATTTCCGCCAGGCATTACCGGCCGTAATACTGATAGCCGTATATGTTCTGACCGCCCATTTCCGGATCATGGTTCGCGCCCACCTGTTTTCCTTGCTGCTATTCAATCTGTATATATTTGCCCTCTGGCAATATCAGCGTGGTCGGCGAAGCTGGCTGTGGGCCCTGCCGGTGTTTACCATCGCCTGGGTAAACCTGCATTCCGGTGTGATATTCGGCCTGGGGCTGGTGCTTTTGGTGGCCGCCGAAACTTGCTTGCCCTTGGTGATTGGCAACCAGCGGAAGACTGCCGTGCGTCGGCTGGCCTGGCGGGATTACGGACTTGTTCTCGTGGCTGTTTTTGCCGCCACACTGGCAAATCCTCAGGGAGGACAATACCTGATTCACACCTTCAACCATTTGCGGATCGGTGATCTGATGCCGGTCATCGAATATTTACCGGCTCATAATCTGGGTCCCATGCTGATGTTTTTCTGGCTGTTGGCCGATTGCCGGTTTTCCCGCCCCGCCAGGATTTCGGCTTGGGATTGAATCACTTTACCTTGCCGGTTAAAGCGACCAATTTTCTGAAAAACAACCCCATCCCCGGTCCTGGGTTTAACCAATATTCCTGGGGGGGATTCATCCATTGGCAACTGAATCAGCCAGTATTCATCGATGGCCGCATCCCGGCTTACCCACCGGGATTCATCAGAGCTGCCCGTCAAATGCGCACCAGTCCACAGGTCTTTCGACTTGTACATGAAACCTATGATTTTCAGTACCTGCTCATTTCTGATGATTATTTAACCTGGCAGCTTTCTTCCCGGGACTGGCGATTGGTGTATTTGGATCGCACCGGCGCCAGGACTTTCATCAAGAATTCGCCGGCCAATCATGAGTATATACAAAATAATCAATATCGATTTTACACGAATGGACTGAGCGAATCGAATTTGTCGGAGATTATATCTGATCCCCACGCCACAAAGATTCTGGAGGAAGAGATTAACCGCCATTATCAAATTACCGGCGAAAAACCTGATCTGCAATTGCTGGCGGTTCTGAAACAGATAAACACCAGATAACCGGTGTCAGCAAATCCGCGGTAATTGATCGCCCACCGCCATGTCAACGATACGGCTGGCCCCCAGTCCCGTTCGCATTGTCACCAGTCCCGGATTGATGGACGTAACCTCACCAATGATGGCCGCATCGCGGCCGTATTCGTGTTGTCGCATGGCCTTTAAAACCGCCGCTGACTGCTGCCCGGGCACCACTGCCACCAGCTTGCCTTCATTGGCAACATAGAGCGGATCAATTCCCAGAATTTCGCAGGCGCCGTTTACTTCCGGCCGGACGGGCACGGCGCCTTCCTCCAGGCTGATTCCGACCTGTGAGGAACGGGCGAATTCGTTCAATGAAGTGGCCAGTCCGCCCCGGGTGGGATCGCGTAGAGCGTGAATTTCCGGCGTCACTGCCAGCATCGCTTTTACCAGTCCGTTCAGAGGAGCGGTGTCGCTGGTAACCCGCGATTGAAAGGAGAGACCTTCGCGGGTGGTCATCACCGCCATGCCGTGATCGGCCACGGTACCGGAAATAATTACTTTGTCACCGGGTTGCAGGTTGGCGGCGGAGATATTAACTCCCTCCGGCACAACTCCCAATCCGGAGGTGTTAATGAAAATCTGATCGCATTTACCGCGGTTGACCACCTTGGTATCGCCAGTGACAACAACAATATTAGCTGCCCGGGCGGTTGCTTCCATCGACAGCAAGATACGGTGGAGGGTTTCCATTGGTAAACCCTCTTCCAAAATAAATCCAACACTGATATACAGCGGCTGGGCGCCGCTCATAGCCACATCATTTACGGTCCCGTTCACTGCCAGATCGCCAATATCGCCGCCGGGGAAGAATATCGGCTCAACCACAAACGAATCGGTGGTGAAAGCCAGGCGTCCCGGTGGCAATTCAAGGACGGCCTGATCCTCCAATTTATCCAGCGTCTGGTTGCCAAAGCGGGGCAGAAATAATTTTTCTATCAATTGAGCGGACAATTTGCCTCCGGCGCCGTGTGCCAATTGAATCGTGTCATGGTCCATAATCGGCAAAGGGCAGGACAATGCTTCGGGAATAATTGGTTTATCAGGCATATGAATCTATTAAAGTGTTATGGTGTTAAAGTTCTTACCTCTTACCTCTTTGCTCTCTGCTCTCTGCTCTTTGCTCTCTGCTCTTTACTCTCTGCTCTTTGCTCTCTGCTCCAAGCTCTTCCTGTTAAACCGGTAATACGCCGCACAGGCACCCTCGCTGGAAACCATGGGTGCCCCCAAGGGATGTTCCGGCAGGCATTCCTTGCCGAATGCTGGACATTCATGCGGTTTTTTCTGTCCCCGTAAAACATCGCCGCTGATGCAGAGGGGAGATTCCTCAGCCTTAATATCACCAACAGCAAATTTCTTTTCGGCATCGAAGTCAGCGTACTCATCGCGGATGCCATAGCCACTGACGGGAATTTCGCCAATCCCCCGCCACTTGCGCGCCACCGGTTCAAATACCTTTTTGATGATTTCCTGTGCCGGACGATTTCCATCGCGGCTAACCGACCGCACATACTGGTTTTCCACCATATGGCGACCGGACTCCAGTTGCTTCACCGTCATCATCAGGCCCTCAAGAATATCGATAGGTTCAAATCCTGTGACCACAATCGGCACCTGGTATTTGGCGGCGATAGGTTCGTATTCTTCCCAGCCCATAATGGTGCAAACGTGGCCGGCAGCCAGATAACCCTGCACCCGGTTGTCCGGTGATGACAGTAAGGCTTCCATGGCCGGCGGTACCAGCACATGACTGGCCAGTTCGCAGAAGTTTGTCAGACCTTCAGCTCGAGCCTGGTGGATTGCCATGGCATTACCCGGAGCGGTGGTTTCAAAACCGACCGCAAAAAAAACCACTTCTTTATCAGGATTTCCCCGTGCGATTTTCAAAGCTTCCAATGGAGAAAATACCGTGCGTACATCGGCACCGGCACTGCGGGCCATGAATAAATCCTTGTGGCTGCCGGGCACGCGCAACATATCGCCGAAGCTGGTAAAGATTACATTCTGTTGTTCTGCAATAGCTATCGCCTGGTCGATTATTTCCAATGGCGTCACGCAAACGGGACAGCCCGGCCCGTGAACCAGCTCAAGTTCCCCGGGAATAACCTGGTCAATGCCATTCTTAATGATCGAATGGGTTTGCCCACCGCAGATTTCCATGATCACCCAGGGTTGTTTCACAACTTTTTTCAGCTCGACCAGTATTTCCCGGGCGACTTTAGGATCGCGGAACTCGTCAAGGTACTTCATAAGTGTTAAAGTGTTAAAGTGTTAAAGTGTTAAAGTTCATTGCTCTTAGCTTTTATCTCTGACCTCTTCACTTTCATCCGGAAGTTTATTACCATACAAATCCACCCCTTCCTGGGCGGCGGCCTCCACCAGTTCCTCCCAGGCTTCGTAGGTCTTGCGGGCTTCATCTTCATTAATAATCGAGATGGCAAAACCGGCATGGACAATGGTATACTGGCCTATTTCAATCTCCGGCACATAGGCCAGACAGGCCTGGCTGACGGTACCGGCAAAATCAATTTTGCCCATCATCAAACCGTTTTCTTCATAAGTCTCAATCACTTTTCCGGGGATGCCTAAACACATATCATTTTCCTGACTTCAAATCATTTATTCGGCGTATTCAATTCACCCTGAAAGATTTTCATCTTCGATGAAATCCATTAAAATCCCGATGGGATGACATTATTATAGCTCCGAGGATAGAGGAAAAATAACCCCGAAGGGGTGAAACAAAACGCTCACTGCCATTCAAACAAGTATTTCTCATCATAGGGGACGTTGAATTTCTTAAGAAATCCCAAATATTCCGATTGAAACGATTTCTGCCGGTGATGTTCCTCCTGGTTTTCGATGTATTGATAAACCGCGTCAATCTGCGAGCGCCCATAGGAAAACGCACCATAGCCTTCCTGCCATGAAAATCTTCCACGTACCCAACCCTGCTTATTGATGAAATTGCTGGTGTTATTTTTAACATCACGGATTAAATCCGAAAGCGCCAGGGATGGTTTCAATCCGATGAGCAAATGAACATGGTCAGCAACACCATTAATAATGATTGGTTTGTGGCCCTTTTTGGTGATGATACCCGCTATATATTTAAACACCTCACTTCGCCATTGAGATTTTAGCAGATTCACCCGACCGCTTACGGCAAAAACACATTGAATATAGATTTGGGAATATGTGCCAGCCATGTTTTCTCCTTTTTATATCACCCCTTCAGGGTTCATTTGTTAAAGATTTTTTGCTATAACATTTTCACCCCATCGGGGTTGGGTTCGGAATCGTCTGATAACAATCCGATGTCGTCTCGTCAAATTCCCAAAATTCGACATTCACCGGAATAAGGTGCTGATAGTGTCTGATATAGTATTCTGCCAGTGATTCTCCCGTTTTTCCATTAATATCTTTTGCCACAAAAAATATTTTTCGGAAATTGCTTGGAGAACATTGAAATAAGTACATTGCTTCATTCCACACTGTGATCTTGGCGCTGGGTACATTATTCCCTTTTGTCCATCGGTGGGACTTACACTCAACAATTACCGGCGGTTCAAATGAACCTAAATCGAACTCATGTATCTTTTCCAATTCTCCAACACCAAGCGCAATTGGCATTTTACGCTTAACTCTGACTCCATTTTGCTCAAGTATTTTCTGTGCCGTCAATTCAAACTCACGACCGACCTGAGCATTACTTCTTGCGTCGATACGTTGAAAATTTTCCATAAAACGCACCTGTTTGTACTAAAACCCCGCAGGGGTGTCATTATTATAGCATTAATGTAACATAAAACGGAACCCCGAAGGGGTGACACATAATATTAATTATCTTCCATAAATCTGCGGCCGATGAGGGCCTGGCCCAGGGCGATGCCGCCATCGTTGGTAGGCACCTGCTCATGGGTAAACACCTGTAAGCCGGATTGTTCCAACCGGGGAATTAAATTTTCGAATAATAACTGATTCTGAAACACTCCGCCGCTCAATACCACCTTGCTGATTCCGGTCCGGCGGGCGGCTGCGCCGGCAACTTCCGTAAATAACTCAATCAGAGTGCGGTGAAAACGGCGCCCAATTTCCGGTAAACCGGCGCCGTTTTGGACGGCTTTCGCCACGGACTTTATCAACGGTTTCACCGCCATTAGAAAAATACCATCGGTGGATTCCAGTGCAAACTCAAACGGATCACCCTCAATTCCACCGGCGGATTGCATCATTTCGATAGCCGCCTGGCCTTCGTAACGGATGGTAGTGCGGCCGCCGCTCATGGCGGCCACCGCATCGAACAGGCGCCCGCAACTGCTGGTTGGGAAACAATTGATATCCTTGGCCACCATTTCGCTGATCGGTTGGTGTTCAACATCTCTGAGAAATGGTAAATCGGGCAAGTGGCCGAAAGTGGTCTGCAGATAGGCCACAGCCGTGCGCCATGGAGCCTTGATGGCGGCGTCGCCACCGGGCAGGGGCATGGGCTCAAAGGCGGCAAAACGATCGAAACCGGCGCAATCACCCACCAGGATTTCACCGCCCCAGATCGTGCCGTCGCTGCCGTAGCCCGTGCCATCCATGATGATGCCGATGACGGGCTCATCCAGCCGATGCTCAGCCAGAACCGCCGCCAGATGGGCGTGGTGGTGCTGGACGGCCAGCAACGGCGCATCCTGCTCTTGGGCCCATTGGGTGGAAAGATAACGGGGATGAAGGTCGTGGACGATCAGCTCTGGTCGAGTATCGAAAACTTTTTGTAAATGGGCTATCGTCAGCTTGAAAAAATTATAGGCTTCAAGATTTTCCAGATCGCCGATATGCTGACTGAGAAAGGCGCGGTTTTCCTGCAGCAGGCAGACCGTATTTTTCAACTCGCCGCCCACAGCCAGGATGGGCGGTCCGGCGGATTTAACCAGCACCGGTGTGGGAGCGTAGCCGCGGCTGCGGCGGATGGGCCGGTTTTTCCCGGCCAGATGAATGAAGACCGAATCATCGCCACGGAGATAAATATCACGATCGTGGACCAGCAGGTAATCGGCGATATTTTGCAGGCGCGTAAAGCCTTCATCGTTGTCGATACAGATCGGTTCTTCGCTGAGATTGGCGCTGGTCATCACCAATGCGGTAAAGCCCTCCGCCAATAACAGGTGGTGCAAAGGCGTGTAGGGCAGCATGATTCCCAGGCGATCATTGCCAGGCGCCACTTCGGTGGCCAGCGTGCTTTCGGCCCGCTTGCGGGCTAATATTATGGGCGACCGGGGCGATAACAACAGCTTTGCTTCAGCCTCCGAAAGCTCACACAGATTTTGAGCGGCAGTCAGATCGGACACCATCACTGCCAACGGTTTTTCCTCGCGGTTCTTGCGGAGGCGCAGTTCAGAAACAGCGGCGGGGTCAGTAGCATCCACCGCCAGATGAAAACCGCCCAGACCTTTGATTGCCAGAATCATCCCCTGTTTCAGCAGGTCGGCAGTGGCACGGACGGGGTCGGCACATTCCAGCAGTGTCCCATCGACTTTGTGCAAAGCCAGTTGGGGTCCGCAAACGGGACAGGCGTTGGGCTGGGCGTGGAAGCGACGGTCGGTTGGAGCGTCGTATTCGGCCTGGCAGGCGGGACACATGGTGAACTTCCGCATGGAGGTGAAGGGCCGGTCGTAGGGCAGGCTCTCGATAATCGTGTAGCGGGGACCGCAATTGGTGCAATTGATAAACGGATAACGATGGCGGCGGTCGGCGGGATCGAATAATTCGGCGCGACAGTCGTCGCAAACGGCGATATCAGGGGAAATCATGGTGCCCACCTGCGCCTGCCCGTTCGATGGTGTAATCACAAATTCGGTTTCGCCGACAGGTTCGATTTCTCTGGTCTGAATTTCCGTTATCAGCGCCAGCGGCGGCGCCTCATTTTCGATGGCGGCGGTGAATTCCGTCACTGCCTCCGCCTTGCCCTGGGCTTCGATAATTACCCCGGCAGAGGTATTGAACACGTACCCGGCGAGTCCGTGCCGGCGGGCCAGGTTAAAAATAAAGGGGCGGAAACCCACCCCTTGAACGATGCCGTTCACACGAATTTGCCGGCGGATTGCCATCGTTTACTGCAGCCTGGCTGCTTCCTGCTTAATCCACTCCAGCCAGACTTCCAATCCTTCGCCGGTCTTGGCGGACAATTCAATGAATTCCAGGTGATGATTCACATGGAGAGCCGAATGCTTGCATTTTTCCACGTCGAAATCGACGTATGGCAGAAGGTCGGTCTTATTGATTATGCACAGATCGGCGGCGGCGAACATATGGGGATATTTCTCCGGCTTGTCTTCGCCTTCGGTGACGCTGATTATCACCACTTTGTGGGCCTCACCAAGATCGAAAAGGGCCGGACAAACCAGATTACCAACATTTTCGATCATCAACAATGATTTCTCTGTGGGTTCCAGTTCCTTGACGGCCTTGTTGATCATGTCCGCATCCAGATGACAGCCGGCGCCGGTATTTACCTGAATCACCGGGGCGCCTGATTTATGGATGCGGTCGGCGTCGTTGGTGGTCTGCTGGTCGCCTTCCACCACAGCCACCGGTACATCATCTTTCAGGGCCGCAATGGTTTTCTCCAGCAGGGTGGTCTTGCCGGAGCCGGGAGAGCTGACCAGATTCAGGGCCAGGATTCCCAGGGCTTCGAAATAGCCCCGGTTGCGCTCCGCCAGCAGGTTATTCTGCGCCAGCACATCCTGTTCCACGTCAATGGTATGGGAATGGCTGTGGTCATGGGAATGATCGTGGGAATGATCGTGATTGTGGCTATGAGAATGTCCGGGAGCTTCGCCCGGTTTTTTTAAACTGACTTCGTCGCTTCCGCAGCCGCAGGTGTCACACATAATAAATCCTAGTCAACATTAATGGTTTTAATTTTCAGTTCCTGCCCCTGGAGAATATCAATTTTAAAACCGCCGCAGGCAGGACAGGCGGTCAGGTAAGTCTCGGCGGCAAACGCCTCGCCACAATCGCGGCAGCTTCCCCGGGCTTCAATGTGATTGATGACCAGTTCCGCCCCTTCGGCCATGGTGTCTTTGCAGGCCGAGGCAAAACAGAATTCCAGGGATTCCACCATTACGCCGGCCAGACTGCCGATATCGATGGTTATGGAATTGATCCGGTGGGCCTCGTTCTGCAGGGCCTGGCTGGTGGCAATTTCCACCACGTTCATGGCGATTGACATTTCGTGCATTGGTGCGCTTAAATATGATTTTGAAATTACATATATTGTAGGGACAAGACATGTCTTGTCCCTACTGTTTTCCAATTTTATTTTATTTAAAATGGATGCCATCCCTGCGAGGGATGGCA
>LSCG01000106.1 GCA_001577055.1 Fidelibacterota bacterium TCS56 | reverse complement strand
TAAAAAACCAACCTTCTAAGAAGGTGGCTTTGAGTTGCCCCCGGAGGGGGCTTCAAAGTCAAACCGTTGCTGTTGTTCCTCTATCTCCTTCTCTTGTTTCTCCTGATATCTCACGTATCGTCTTATCATCTCTTCATCCAATCCTACCGTACTGACAAAATATCCCCTGGCCCAAAAATGATTCCCCCAGTACGGCTTCCTTTTTAACTCAGGATAACTCTTGAATACCTTGATTGCTGTCTTCCCTTTTAATGTACCCATTAACTTTGAAATTGATACCAGCGGTGGCACCGACACCAATATATGTATGTGGTCACTCTGGATGCTTATTTCTTTTATTTCACATTTCAACCATTCACTCTGCATCCGGATATCTTCTTCCATCAATTGCGCGATCACGCCGGTCAATATCCTGAATCTATACTTTGGTACCCAGACTATGTGATAATCACACCTGTAGACTACGTGGGATAATTTCTTGTACTCGCTCACGTTGCAAATTAGGCATAGCCTTCAGAACATTACCACGCCCAAAGGACGTGGATTTTTAAGGTGAATTAAAATTTTGCAGATACCAGATTTTGGTTTTTTCGGCCATCATCACACCCCGTTTCGCTGATTGATCAGAAACTGATTAAGCTTGATAATCTGTAATTTACATAACCGAGGTCGGTTCCGGTAGTGTCGGTTAAAAATGCTGCAGGAAATCAATTCGCGGTAAAATTGCCCGAATTTCCCCAATCGTCACCGAGGAGGTCCACAGACCGAGTACCCGCGCCGTAATCACTACCAGAATAAATCCACCCCCTACGGCCCAGGCCAGGCGCCGGGCGGTCCAGAAACGGGATTTTAGTCCTAATGTCTTCATTTCCATGGCTGGTTTAACGGGGCAGACCTCAACACAGCTATAGCACCCGGTACATTCGGCACTGACAATCCGGTCCTTTTTATCCACCGGCAAATAGGCGGGGCACACCCGGGCGCAGACACCGCAGGCGGTACAGGTCTTGTCATCACGTTGGATGCGGCTGGGACTGAACAGCGCAAAAATACCGGTGAGGGCGCCATAAGGACAGAAATACCGGCACCAGAAATTACGGATGAACAGCGATCCGATGGTCAGTACCAGCAGCACAACGGCCGTTGTCAGTGACATGGCGGTAAAGAAGTTCAGCATCTTGATATCGGCCACTTTCCAGTAGGGTAATTCCAGGAAGCCGGCAATATCGGCGGCGCTCATGGATGCCACTGCCCATCCAAAGAAAAACAATAATAAATATTTCACCGATCGCAGGCCAATATCCAGCCATTTTGGCGGCAGCCAGCTATCACCGGATTTCTTCCGGCCCAGCTTCCACAACCATTCGGACAGCGTGCCGATGGGACAAAACCAGCCACAAAATGCTTTTCGCAAGACCAGTGACAGCAAGATGGCAAAGCCCAGAATCACCATACCGGCCGGGTGGACCGCATCCCAGATACCGGTCTGGAGCCAGTATTTCCAGCCCATGAGCGAACCAATAGGGAGAAAACCTTCCACTCCCGGCGGGCGACTGATGGTTACTTCCCCCCCGGCCCTGATTTGGGTTGTCCAAAAATAAAATTGAATGCCTATAAGTACCGTGATGGTAAGTACAATCGTTTGAACAGTATTGCGTACTGACCAGCGATACGGTTTATTCCGGTCCTCAGCATTACCAATCAGGCCTAACATCAGTTTATTCATAGGGAAATATTAAGACCTTGAAGTCTTAAATATCCATAAGATAAAAATAGGCCGGTATCGCTACCGGCCTATCTATCCCATTTGTCTATCAACCAGATTTTACAACCCAGGAGGTTCGTTTAAAGCTAAAGGAGGCTTTAATGCACTGACGGCGGTTTCACTAAAAGCTTCCCTGGCAGGTAAATTGCCGG
>LSCG01000010.1 GCA_001577055.1 Fidelibacterota bacterium TCS56 | reverse complement strand
GGATGGCATCCTTCCTAAATAGAAAAGGGGCCGAAACGACCCCTTTTAATCAAGATTGAATAATCGCTATTTCGGCAAACCGGACTTTAGCTGTTCCAGTCGCTGATTCCGCTCGGCGGCGAATTTCTCGATCGCTTCCCATTGCCATTTGGCCGACAGGTGCGCTTCATCAATTACGTCAGCCAGGGTACCACCGGAGCGCCAGCGATTGTCCCAGTCAGCGGACAGTGAATATTCCTTCACCACCGGTGCCTTGATCCAATTACCCATCAGATCGATGGCGGTATTGGTGATAATCATGGCGTCGGCCCATTCGTCATCAGCCACTATCGATTGCTGGTAAGCCTTATCCTGCAAATCAAACAGGTACCAGCTCAGGGCCGCCACTATTTTTACATTCGGACCCTCGGTTTTCAAGCGTGGCAGCATGGAGACCAACTCATCCACGGCCTTGGTGCCCCTGACGAAGACCACACCTTCCCGCGGTTTGTCCTGATCATAATCCTTGATGATGTAAGCGCCTCTGGCAGCATCCCAGAAAGGAGCCATGCCCAGGGCTTCCCGGTCGGGAATTTCCACTCCCGGGCGGGTCAGGTGCAGGGCGATAATGGGCACATCACATTTCAGCGCCGCCCCCAGCATCACCGGGACCTCATTATACTCGTAGGGATGGAGGTTGATGATTTGTCCTTTCGGGAACAACTGGGTCACGCCGGGCGAAAAGATACCGAAATGGGTACGGCTGTCCTCCGCCGTTTCCGGTCCGCTGTGACCGGCAACCCAGATCGTTTTACCCACTTTGAATTGGCTATCCTGGGCCACCTGGCTGAAAAGACGGTAAGAACCGTATTTCAGATAACTGAAGGAGCCATAAGTACTGGCAGCGGTCAGATAGCCGTTGAACTGGTCATAAACATCCCGATTAAAATTGACTGACGAGATGCCCACGTTGATACCTGAATTGGCAAATTCCGTAATGCCCTGGGGCATGAGGGTTCCTGTGGGATTTTCCTTGCGCTCGAACATGCCCATGTCGGGGGCGCCGTCCCAGCCCTTGGCAAACCCGGCAATATTGGTTGAACCGGCCAGATCGGCGCTGTTGATCAGGAACAGGGGCCGACCGTATTTCTCAATGGCCCAACTATTAACCCAACTGCCGAAATTGCCGAACCCGGCCCGGTTGGGCGCCTTTTCTCCCGGCTTTTTGTACAATTCAACCGGGTAGTTGCGGTAATCGTACAACTCATCGTCGGCCAATGGGTTGCCGTCGAATTTTTCTACACCCGGCAGGGATTCGGGAACAGCGTTGCCCAGTTCCACCAGGCGATCGGCCAGATAATCGGTTAACCCGTCGGTTTTGTCAAACAGGCTGAATACCGATTCGAATACTTCAGCCATTTGTTTTTTATTGGAATCAAAATCATCATATCCGGGTTGATCCATATGGGCGATTTCCAGGGAATATTTCTCGGCGAAATCGCGCTTTGTATGCCAGAATTCCTCCGAATTACGGGCATGGGGCGCCCCATGACTGGGAGCGTCATATTTATAATAGCCCCGGCCCTTGCGGTTTTTATACCACAACACTTTGGGCTGCTGGGGATCATCATTTTCCAATAATTCTTCATAGGCCGAAATCAATTGTTCCCAGTTTTCACCGTCTTCGGCGCTGGCAACTTTCCAGCCATAAGGCTCGAACCAGTCGGTGGGCGATCCGGCCATCACCGAACTGAAACGGCGGGCGTCAATACCCCAGTCGTTCCAATCAACCAGGGTGATGAAGTTGCCCAGCCCCAGGCCGTAGGCGGAATTCTTGGTTTCGTGGATGACACCAGGCGTCAGTCCGCCTTCACCTTCAATGGTGAACACCCGCACCTTATCCAGGCCGGCATGTTTGAGGGCGAAAGCCTGCCCGGCGGCAATCGGGAATCCATGTCCGCTGGGACCGGTATTGGCTTTGAAGAACAGGGTCTTGCCTTCCATCTCGGCGTGTCCCGGCAGTCCGCCGCGGCGGCGCAGGGTAAGCAGATCCTGCCACACCAGAGTGTATTCATCACCCATGGGGTTGCGGTATTTATCATCGCCGGTGGCCTGGTATTTTCGCCGCAGGGCTTCATTAAAAACGGCCAAAATGGCATACACAACCGGGTTGGTGTGTCCGGCGCTCAGAATGAAACGGTCACCGAGGCGTTTGCCGGGATTACGCACATCCCAGGTCATCACACCGGAAAGCAGGGTCGCCACCAGACTGTGTACTTTTGAGCGTGAACCGCCGGGATGGCCGCTCTGGCTCAGATTGAGCATGATATCGACGCACTGGTCGGCCAAATCTTTGATGTTTTCCCAGTAACTGAAGTACTGGCGTTGGTTGGAAAGGTTGGTCATATTGTACTCCTTTTAGAATGAAAATGGAAATCTTGACTTTGATAATCAGGGTTGATTGCCGGATGCCACCAACAGACCATAGAAGCAGCGTAACTGATATTTGATTTCGTGGGCACCATAGGTTGCGGCAGATGATTAAAAGCCCGAGAAATTAATATTATCACCCCTCATCAATCCATACTTACTGTAAGAGATTTGAAAGCGCTCCGGCACCCAGGGTTTTAGCTAAGCGACGCGGCCCATAAATTTATTTTTACTTTTACTCCGTCAAACTTAAACTAGTGCCGATGATCCGGCGGCATAATTTAATCATTTTACTGGTGATAGCCTTTGTACTGACAGGGACTGTGACCGGTGATTTTTCATCACAGCCAGCGGTTCACCAGGGAATAATCGATTTACGGAGCTGGGATTTCACCTTTGAACGTTCAATCACATTGCGGGGCGACTGGAATTTCTATCCCGGTGAATTCGTGGCGCCCAAGGTTTTGAGGCGGGACACTTTGCCTGAGCCAACCGGCTGGCTGCCCGTTCCGGGAACCTGGGATAATTTTACCATTGATGAAGCAAAATTTGGCGGCCAGGGTTACGGAACTTATCACCTGCGTATCCGGTTGCCGGCCAATCCGCCGAAACTGGCGCTGCGCTGGAATTCCATCAGTTCGGCAGCCACCATATATATAGATGGTCAACCGGTGGCCCAAGCCGGCAGGCCAGGCACTGAACGAACCACCACTGTTCCCGATTACTATCCCCGGATCACAGCTTTTTCCCAAGCGGGATCCTGGACCGATATTGTAATCCACGTGGCCAATTTTCATCACACCCAGGGCGGTCTGTGGACCGATGTTATTCTGGGCAGTGATCTTCAAATTCGTCATGATGCTACCATGGACCTGGTGATCAATCTCCTGATTGTGGGCAGTCTGCTGATTATCGGGCTCTATCACCTGGGGATGTACTCGCTGCGGGAATATTCGCGTTCGCCCTTCTATTTCGGTTTATTCTGCCTCGCCATGGGCGTGCGGGCCCTGACCACAGGCGATATTCATCTGCACTATCTGTTACCGGAATTCCACTGGTGGGCCTTGATCCGGGTGGAGTATCTTACGATCTTCCTGGGGCTGCCATTATTCATCAAATTTCACCAATCGGTTTTTCCCCGGGTATTTCCCTGTCGTAACGCCAATCTCATCCTGATTGTGGGCCTGGTATTCTCTGCTATAGTATTTATCACCCCCGCGCGGGTGTTCACCGCAATCCTGCCGCTGTTTTTTATTTATGGATTTGGCGCCGCCGTTCTAAGTTTGCTTTATACCTGCCGTTCATTGCAACGCAGGCTGACCGGCTCCCGCATCTTTTTCGTTGGCTCGCTGATTCTTTTCGCCACTTTCATCAACGACGTTCTTTATTCGTCCGAGATTATATTCACCGGATACACGGTCCAATATGGCATTTTGATCTTCATTCTGATTCAGGCTTTTTTGCTCAATTACCGTTTCGCCAACTCGCTGCGTACAATCGAATATCAGGAAAAGGAATTGCGCTCAAACAAACAAAATCTGGAAGAGCTGGTGAGCGCCCGCACGGCTGAACTAACCGATGCCAACAACCAGCTCAAAGCCCTAACCATGATCGACGGATTGACCGGCATTTCCAACCGGCGGCGCTTTGACGAATTTCTGGAAAATGAATGGCAGCGAATGCGGCGTGAAAAAGGCCGATTAGCCATAATTATGGCCGATATCGATTATTTCAAAAAATATAATGATAATTACGGCCACCAGGCCGGTGACGACTGCTTGAAAACCGTGGGGCGGATATTGAATGATTCTATCAATCGCCCCGGTGATCTGGTGGCCCGTTACGGCGGCGAGGAATTTTGTGCCATCCTGCCTAATACTGGCCTGGATGGTGCCCGGAAAATCGCCGAACGCATGCGCCTCAATATTGCCGGGGAAGAAATCCGGCATGAGCATTCGGATGCCGCAGCTTACGTGACCCTGTCACTGGGCGTCACCGTGGGTAATCCTGCTGATGGAGTCGAATGGAAAGATTTGCTGGAGACCGCTGACCGAAACTTATATCAGGCCAAAAAAAGCGGGCGGAACCGGGTGATAGCCAAAAGAAACAGCCGAGGTTAACTTTCCAAAGCTGTTTTAAGATAGGGTGCAGTATATGAGTCCCGGCAGTCGATCAGCTTTTCCGGTAAGCCGGTAAATACTACCTGCCCTCCGGCTTCACCCCCTTCAGGACCCAGATCAACGATCCAATCGGCGCATTTGATTACCTCCATATTGTGCTCGATTACGATCACGGTATGGCCCTTATCCACCAGCCGTTGCAGGACGGCCAGCAGCATTTTCACATCTTCGAAGTGGAGGCCGGTGGTGGGCTCATCCAGGATATACAGCGTGCGGTCGCGGCTCTGGCGGGACAATTCCGTGGCCAGTTTAACGCGTTGAGCCTCGCCGCCGGATAAGGTCGTGGCCTGCTGCCCCAGACGGATGTAACCCAGCCCCACTTCGTAAAGCGTATCCAGTTTCTTCTTCACAGACGGGATATTCCGGAAAAATCCCCGGGCTTCATCGACTGATAGATTTAAAACATCGGCAATATTCTTGCCCCGGTAGGTTATTTCCAATGTCTCGCGGTTGTAGCGCGCCCCATGGCAGACTTCACAGGTAACATACACATCAGGTAGAAAATTCATCTCAATTTTGATGATGCCGTCACCTTCACAGGCCTCGCAGCGGCCGCCTTTCACATTGAATGAAAAGCGTCCTGGTTTGTAACCACGGATTTTAGATTCGGGAATCTGGGTGAATAAATCCCGGATAAAGGTGAAAACACCGGTGTATGTGGCCGGGTTGGAACGCGGCGTACGCCCGATGGGACGCTGGTCAATATCCACCACTTTATCCAGGTATTGCAGTCCATCTACCGTGTCATAACGCAGTGGGTATTTGCGGGCGCCATGGAGATCGCGGGCCAGAATCGGATATAAGGTTTCATTAATCAGCGAACTTTTACCGCTGCCGGAGACACCGGTGACAACAATGAATTTTCCCAGGGGAATGCTGATGTCAATCCGCTTGAGATTATTACCACGGCAACCCTGCAGACCCAAATGTTTACCATTGCCATCACGTCGTTTTTCCGGCAGGGCGATTGCCTGCCGGCCTGACAGGTATTGGCCGGTGATAGACTGTTCGTCAGCCACCAGCTCAGCCGGGGTGCCGTTAAACACGACCTGACCGCCGTGCTCACCGGCGCCGGGCCCCAGATCAACCACCTGGTCGGCAGCCTCGATGGTTTCCCGGTCATGCTCCACTACCAGAATCGAGTTGCCGATATCCCGCAGGCGTTTCAGGGTGTTCAGCAACCGCTGGTTATCGCGGGAATGAAGCCCGATGGAGGGTTCATCCAGGATGTACAACACCCCCATCAACTGGGAACCGATCTGCGTGGCCAGCCGGATCCGCTGGGATTCACCGCCGGAAAGCGTTGTAGCCGACCGGTCCAGCGTCAGGTAATCCAGACCCACATCCACCAGGAAGCTCAGGCGTTCGCGGATTTCTTTCAAAATCTGACTGGCGATTATGGCTTCATTTTTCCCCAGCTTCAACCCATCCATAAATTTTAAAATCTCCCGAATGGACAGGCGCGAGATTTCACCCAGATTACAGTCATTGATTGTCACGGCCCGGCTTTCGTCCCGCAGGCGCGTGCCCTCACATTGGGGACAGGGTTGCATGCGCATGAATTGTTCAATCCATTCACGGACGCCACTGGAGGAAGTCTGTTTATAACGCCGCTCAAGATTGGGGATAGCCCCTTCCCAGCCGCCTTCGTATATGCCGGTCCAGCGTGCTGAGGAATATTTCATTTTCAGTTTCCTGGAACCGGTGCCGTTAAGCAGCATTTCCCGCACATTGGGTTCCAGCTTGAACCAGGGCGTGGTAAAATTGAAATCAAAATGCTGTGACAAACTTTTAAGGATACTGCCGTACCAGTTGCCCCGGGGCTGTTCGCCCAGGGGAACCACCGCCCCCTGAATCAGGGATTTACCTTTATCGGGCACCACCAGATCGGGGTCGATTTCCATATGGTAGCCCAGTCCACTGCATTTGGGGCAGGAGCCCTGGGGGGTGTTAAAGGAAAACAGGCGCGGCTCCATCTCCGGCAGGGAGGCTTCCGGATGATCCAGACAGGCGTAGTTTTCGCTGAAGAGATGATCGGTGCCGGACAGCTCATGAATGATTACCAGTCCCGAGCCAATCTTCAGGGCCAGTTC
>LSCG01000011.1 GCA_001577055.1 Fidelibacterota bacterium TCS56 | reverse complement strand
CGGATAGCTTTATTAAAAACGCAAGATCCTACCCCCTGGATACCGAGCACGGACAACTGGTGCTGAAAGGTAAACCCATATACACCTTGCATCAAGAAGTAGTGCAAAGAACCGAATCCGGCAAGCCGGCGGAAAAACTGATGGCCCTCGCCGTGATTCCCATAACTCACCAGCAAACAGTTCAGGGTTGCCTGAATATTGCTTCACATACCAAAGCGAAAATAGAAACCGAAGAGCGTAAATTACTGGAAATCATTGCCAGCCGCGCTGGCGATGCCATTGCCTGTTTGCGATCGAAACAGGCCCTGGTACATGAAACGGAATATTTCCGCAATTTCATGGAATCTTTATCCGACTGGGTCTGGGAATCCGATGCTGACGGCTATCATACCTGCTCAAATAATGCAGTGGAAAAAATCCTCGGGTATACCGCCGACGAAATCGTTGGTATGCGCATCAGCGACATCTGGTTCAAAAAAGATCGAAACAAAAAAAACATGGACTGGCTTGAAAATGAATACCGCCAGGGGGAGGCTTGGATAAACTACCAGGGAAGGTGCCGTCACAAGCAGGGCCATGAAGTCATTACTGAAAGCACGGCCATACCGATTTTTAACAGCCGTGAAGAGCTGGTCGGCTACCGGGGCGTGGACCGGGATGTAACCGAACGCATCCACACTGAGCGGGAGTTGATCAAGTCCCACAAGGCTTTGAAAAAACTATAAGCAGAATTGCAGAATGCCAACAACATGAAAGAAATGTTGCTGGATATATTCACCCATGATCTGAAAAACCCGGCCGGCGCTGTCAGTGGTTTGTCTGAAATCATACGCGATGATTATCCCGACACCGAGGAAATGCAGATGATCTACGACAGCAGTCAATCATTGTTACGGACGGTGGAAAACGTGCAGACCCTGTCGCAGGTGGCCATGAAGGAGGATATCGAGCTGCGGGAAATCAATCTTTCGGAATTAGTGTCCCGCGTTATCCGGGATTTTAATATTCCCTCCGATGTCTATGCTTTCCGCCTTGAAACCGATATCCCGCCGGAGATCTATTTGCGCACTAATCCAATTATCGCTGAAGTCGTAAAAAACTATGCCTCCAATGCCATTAAACATGGCGCCGGCGGTAGCAGGATAAACGTCCGTTTATTATCCAGTGCAACCGAAACGACTATCGAGGTTCTGGATTGGGGTACAACAATACCGGAGAAAGACCGGAAGAAAGTTTTCCAGCGCAAAGTACAACTGGGCAGACATAAGCGCAGCGGCCGCGGGCTGGGATTGTCGATCGCCAAACGCATTGCCGACGCTTTGGGCGCCGAGGTGGGAGTGCGGCCCAACCAACCCTCCGGCAACATATTCTTCATCCGCTTTCCCCAATAGCCCTGAATTACCTTTGGCCGAGTTAGATTTGTTACGATGGCGGCTCTAGTATATATTTAATCGTCCATAACTAAATACTTCCCCTATCATAGGATGAATAATCAAATCGTATTAGCCTGCAGTATGCTGATGGTATTTCTTACCGGACAAACTCCCGTCTATGACAGCGGCGGTCCGCTGCCGCCGGAACAGGCCGCTTATGATGTGAATTTCTACCGCCTGAATGTGGATTTCGATCCGGCTGATCACGCCATTGCTGCCGCGGTGTTAATCCGCGGACAGGCCACCGACTCCCTGCCCCGGCTGGTTTTGAATCTGGATCCCCTGTTAACCGTGGATTCAGCCATCTGTGCGATCACCGGAAACTCCCTGCCTTTTGAATGGGACGGTGCCCTGATCAGCTTTTCCCTGCCTGATACCGCGCTGGCCGGTGACGCTTTTGCCGTAGAAATATATTACCACGGCCAGCCGCATCTTGCCGACAATCCGCCCTGGGGCGGCGGCTTCAACTGGTCGCTCACTCCCGCCGGCGAGCCGTGGTACGGCGTTACCTGCGAAGGCCTGGGCGCCGATGTGTGGTGGCCCTGCAAAGATCATCCCTCCGATGAAGCCGATTCGGTGGCCATGAATTACACTATTCCCAGCGACCTGAAGGTCATCGCCAACGGAAGCCTGCGGAGCACAACCGTCAATCCCGACGGATCCACCACCTGGCACTGGTTCAGCCAAACGCCGATTAATAATTACAACGTTACCTTCAATATCGCCGATTATGTGGAAATTACCACTACCTGTACCAGTGTGGCCGGCGATTCGATTGATGTGAGTTTCTGGTCGATCCCAGATAACGCCTGGACTGCTCAGAACTGGTTCCCCCAACTCAGCCTGACTTTGGAAATGCTGGAATATTATTTTGGCCCCTACCCCTTCCGAATCGACAAATACGGCGTGGTGCAAACCGCCTATCTGGGCATGGAACACCAGACCGCCATCGCCTGGGGTGATGATTTCGAACTGAACAATTACGGCTTCGATTATATTTTAGTCCATGAAAGCGCCCACGAATGGTGGGGCAATCTGGTCACCGCCGCCGACTGGAAAGATCTCTGGATTCACGAGAGCTTTGCCACTTACGCCGAGGCCCTGTGTGCCGAGTATTTGAATTCCAGCGCTGACTACCATGATTACGTGGCCCACTGGAGTACCAGGAACCAGCTACCGCTGGCGCCGGACTACAGCCAGACCTTCGGTCAGATTTACGGACTGGATGTTTACCACAAGGGCGCCCTGGTTTTGCACACCTTGCGGTATTTACTGGGTGACAATACCTTTTTCACCCTCCTGCGCCGGATGCTCTACCCCACCACCGCCGATGAGGCCCTCACCGATGGTTCACAATGCCGGCTGGTGGATTCGGAGGACTTCATCGCTTTAGCCGAAAGTTTATCCGGTCGTGACCTGGACTGGTTTTTCCAGGTGTACCTCCGGCAGCCGGAATTACCGGCTATTCATTACTGGCAGGACAACGGCTGGCTGCATCTGGCCTGGCAGACGCCTCAAAATTTACCCTTCTACCTGCCGATTCCGGTGAGAGTCGGAACCGATACCCTGGAGGTGGATTTAGCCACCGGCAGTGGATCAATCTATGTGGGTGCGGACGAATTTGAGATTGATCCCCGCCGATGGTTGCTGAAAGGTCCTGCCGTTCACACCCAGGATATCGCTGGCGATCCCGACTTGCCCGCAGAACTGGCTCTGCACCCCAATTATCCCAATCCCTTTAACGGCGCCACCACCATCACCTTCCGGCTGGCTGAGCCAACCCGCGTCGTACTCCAGGTTTTCGATCTGAACGGACATCTGCTTAGCGAGCTGGTAAAAGGTTGGCAGACGGCCGGGGTTAAAACGGTAATCTGGGAAGCCGCCAACCTGGCCAGCGGCACGTATTTCTATCGCTTGCGTACGGACAGCGGCACCATTACGCGCAAAATGCTGTTGATCAAATAAATATCCCCGATCAGCGCGATCACCAATCGGGGATAAGCTTTATTGCCCGGGGACTAATCAGGCTTTAATCACATACACCTTCAGTTCCGGCTTCATTTCGGCACTGATTTTCACCGGTACGTTATAGATCCCCAAAGCTTTAATCGGCTCTTCCAGAACGATATCGTGGCGATCCAGGGCAATTCCTTTTTCTTCCAGCGCCGCGTGAATGTCCTGGGAGGTTACCGACCCGAACATCCGTTCTTCCTCACCGACCTGAACTTCGATAGTCAGCTCGATGCCGGTCAGTTTATTATGCAGCGCTTCCCGGGATTTCTGTTCACGGCGGGTTCTGGCCTGGGAAATCCGTTTCTGCTCTTCGGCCACGGCCAGATTCCGTTTTGAAGCACGCAAGGCGTAGCCACGCGGAACCAGAAAATTGCGCGCGTAGCCGGGTTTCACGTCAACAATATCACCGGCAGTGCCGAGATTTTTAACATCCTGGAGTAATATTACATCCATATTTTTACCTCATGTCCTATGCTTTACCAATTGATTTTGGACACCGGCCGCGCCTTAATCGCCGGCCTCGTTGGTGTAAGGCATCAAAGCAATACTGCGGGCCCTTTTAATCGCCCGTACCAGTTTGCGATGCATCTTGGCACTGGTTCCCGTAACCCGCCGGGGCATGATTTTACCCTGGTCAGTCACAAACCGTTTCAGCAGTTTCACGTCTTTATAGTCAATTTCGGTGATTCCGTTTTCTTTGAAATAACAGAATTTTCTTCTACTTACAAAAGCCATAATTTATTCCTCCGCGCTTACGAATCAGCTTCGGTTTTTTCTTCATCGGCTTCAACGGGTTTTTCAGCTTCCTTGGCCGGTGCTTCTTCCGGCTCCTCCGTTGTTTCCGGCTGCTTCTCATCCGCAGCTTCTTCTTTCACCGGTTCTTTTTCTGCAACTGGTTCTTCTTTGGGTTCCTCTGCGTCGGTTTCCGGTTTCTCTTCAGCCTTGGGTTTTTCTTCCGCCGTCGTTTCTTTCTCGGCCGGAGCTGCTTGCTCACCAGTCGTTGTCGGTTTTCTACGGCCGCTTTCCTGGGTATCAACTTCCGGGCTTAAATCTTCTTCCGGGCGCGCATCCAGACGTACAACTATGTGACGCAGGATATTTTTATTCAATTTGAAAAAGGTATTCAACTCCGGTAGATTAGTGGAATCCTCGGTACCCAGGTGTAAAATCATATAGATACCGTATTTTTGTTTATCAATCGTAAAAGACAGACGCTTTTTTCCGAAAATCCGATGATTGATCGTCTCGGCGGCCAATTGCCTGGCAACTTCATCCGCCACTTCTTTTTTTACTTCGTTAAGCCGGTCCTGTTCGAGGTTGGGATTAACAATGTAGAGAATCTCATAGTATTTCATATTTTCTCCGAATTAGAACAGGGGGGCGATAACCAGCGATACCACTGACATCAATTTGATTAAGATATTAAGTGATGGTCCGGCCGTATCTTTGAACGGATCACCTACGGTATCACCGACCACGGCCGCCTTGTGGGCTTCACTGCCTTTTCCGCCGTGAGCGCCACCCTCAATATATTTCTTGGCATTGTCCCAGGAGCCACCGGCATTGGCCATGAAAATAGCCATCAGCACACCGCTGACGGTAACACCGGCCAGCACGCCGCCCAGCATCTCGGGACGCTTTAAAATCAAGCCAAAGAACACCGGCGTCAACACGGCCAGCAATCCCGGTACAATCATTTTTTTAATTGCCGCCGCAGTGGCAATATCCACGCAACGGGCGTAATCGGCCTTGGCTTTACCGTCCAACAGACCTTTGATCTCCCGGAACTGGCGCCGTACTTCCTCGATCATTTCAAAAGCGGCCTCACCGACTGCCCGCATGGCAAACGATGAAAACACAAATGGCAGCATGCCGCCAATCAGCAATCCGGCCATGATGGTCGGGTTGTTAATATCCAGCGACAACCGTTCGACGCCCAGGGCGACGGCTGCCGTTTCGCGATAGGCGGCAAATAAGGCCAGGGCCGTCAGGGCGGCCGAACCAATGGCAAAGCCTTTTCCGATGGCAGCCGTAGTGTTGCCTACAGCATCCAGCTTATCGGTGCGGCCGCGGACTTCCGCCGGCAATTCGGCCATTTCGGCGCAGCCGCCGGCGTTGTCGGCGATGGGACCGTAGGCGTCAACCGCCAATTGAATACCGGTGGTGGAAAGCATGCCCAATGCGGCAATGGCAATTCCGTACAGCCCGGCAAAATAATAGGATAGAACGATTGCCAAGGCGATGGCCACCACCGGCCACACGGTGGAGTACATGCCGTTGGCCAGACCGGAAATAATATTCGTGGCTGCCCCGGTCTCCGAAGACTTGGAAATCGTCCGGGCCGGTTTACGTTCCTCGGATGTATAGTATTCGGTGATCAATCCGATCAGAATACCGGCAATCAAGCCAACGATCGTCGCCAGGAAAATATCCATGCTGGAGACTTCTTTGCCGTTCAACATCACCGTCTCGGGTACAATCCAGCGGATGATAAAATAACTGATTACCAGCATCAGCCCCCCGGCGCCGAATTCACCGGCGTTCAGGGCCGTCTGCGGGTTGCCGCCTTCTTTGGTACGGACAAACAAAGTGCCGATCACCGATACGATGATACCAAATGCGGCCAGAATAAAGGGCAGCATCACCAGATTGGCCAATCCGGCGGCGGCGGCCAGCACCATGGCCCCGACGATAGAGCCAACATAAGATTCAAACAGGTCAGCACCCATGCCGGCTACATCACCAACATTATCGCCCACATTATCAGCGATTGTGGCCGGGTTGCGGGGGTCGTCTTCCGGAATTCCCGCTTCCACTTTACCCACCAGGTCGGCACCAACGTCAGCAGCTTTGGTATAGATTCCACCGCCTACGCGAGCAAACAGGGCGATTGAGCTGGCGCCCATGGTGAAACCGGACAGGATATTCATAATTTTCGGCAAATCTTCGGCACCGGCCGAAACACCGCCGTAAGCCCAGAATAAGAGTGACAGGCCTAAAACACCCAGACCGACAACGCTTAATCCCATGACGGCGCCACCGTTAAAGGCCACCAGCAAAGCATTATTCAGGCTGCTGCGGGCCGCCTGGGTAGTGCGTGTATTGGCGTTGGTAGCCACCCGCATGCCGAAGAAACCGGCCAGCGCGGAACACAGGGCGCCGACAATAAAGGAAACCGCCACCAGCGAGGTGCCCAAAGAGGCGTTTCCCCACGCCAGCAAAGCGGCCACTGCAATCACGAAAATACTTAAAACTTTATATTCACGAGCCAGAAACGCCATAGCCCCCTCCCGGACGGCCAGACCAATTTCCTGCATTTTTTCATTCCCGGGATCCTGTTTATTGATCCAGGTACTGCGCCAAAAGGCATAGACCAGCGCCAGAATACCGGCGGCCGGTACCAGGTAATACATATTCATACTTAAGCGTCTCCTGTTAATTTGATTCGATTAAATTGTGCCATGGTTTTATTGATACCACGAAACAAAATTGATTCGGCTGCGTCGGCGGCTTGTTTTACCATGGTGGCGGCCAGGTCTTCATCCTGGCGGCGGAAAGGTTGCAGCACAAAATCTTCCGCCGGGCGTAGTTGTTCATCGGTGGCAATCCCCAGGCGCAGGCGCGGAAAATCCATATTCTCCAACTGGTAAATCACTGAAGCCATCCCCCGGTGACAACCATCCCCACCCTTAGGCCGGATGCGCAAAGCACCCAGAGGCAGGTCCACATCATCCACGATAATAACCAGCTCATTCAGGGCAATCTTCCAGCGATCCACGATCTGGCGTACAGCCGGACCGCAGATATTCATGCCGGCAGTCGGTTTCACCAAAAGCGCCTTCCCACCACGCGCCTGGGTCATGAGGTAGTCACCTTTACCCGGTTTAAAACCGATTTTCCAGCGGCGGGCAAGTTCATCCACCACCCAGAATCCGGCATTGTGTTTGGTTGCGGCATATTGACCACCGGGATTGCCCAGTCCGACAAAAGCGATCATCCTTCGTTTTCAACATCCTCGTCAGCTTCGCCTTCTTCGCCCTCTTCATCTTCTTCGAGTTCTTCGCCTTCTTCAACTTCTTCCACAACTTCCGGCTCAACTTCGGTGGTGGGAACCTGGACGGCAATAATCACTGTTTCCAGGTTGGTAGTAATCTCAACATCTTCGCCAAGATCCAAATCAGCCACTGAGATATGATTATTCAATTCTAATTCAGCTACATCGATCTCTATTTTATCCGGAACGGCCGTGGGCAGACAGGTAACCTCTACCTGGTTGATGTTCTGCGCCAGAACTCCGCCTTCTTTCACACCGGCCGCTTCACCGTTTATCACGATTGGTACGGTAATAGTGATTTTATCGGTCATTTTAAAGCCCATGAGATCAATATGCATTATTTCATCAGTAACCGGATGATACTGTACATCCTTGATCTGGACATGATACTTCTTTTTGCCCAAATTAATCACGAAAATATGGGCGTCGGAATGCATGGCGGTGTACAGGACTTTCTGGTCAACGACAAGATTATGATTGCCGCTGCCGTGAAAATAATAATTGGCGGGGACCAGTCCCTGACGACGCAGTTTATTGACACTGCCGGACCCTATATCTTCCCGCTCGCTGACTTCCAGAATATATTCGTTGGACATGCTAAACTCCTGATTAAAAATCGAACAGGGCGCTGACCGAATCGCCCCGATGGATTCGTTGAATTGCTTCGGCGAGAATATTCGCCACGGTCACTATGATCATATTGGGTAATTTTTTCTCTTCCGGAATCTTAACCGTATCGGTGACTATCACCTTTTCAAATGGAATACTGGATAAGCGCTCCACGGCCGGACCCGACAACAAAGCATGTGTAGCCAGGGCGTAAACCGACCTGGCCCCTTTATCCAGCGCCTTTTCGGCGGCATTGATGATAGTTCCGGCGGTGTCAATCATATCATCCACAATTAAAACACGTCGATCTTTCAAGTCGCCAATCAGATGCATCACTTCAGCCTGATTGGGCGCATAACGGCGTTTATCGATCAGGGCAAAATGCATCCCCAGTCGCTTGGCGTAAGCCTGAGCCATGCGCGCCGAGCCCATATCCGGTGATAATACCACCGTCTCTTCCGGATTGATATCCAGTTTACGCACTTCATCCAGTAAGACCATCCGCGAATACAGGTGGTCAAACGGAATGGTGGCAAAGCCCTGAATCTGGGTGGAATGTAAATCCATGGTGATGATACGACTGGCGCCGGTGGCCGTGAAAACATCCACCATCACTTTCGAGGATACCGGCACCCGCGGCTCGTCTTTCCGGTCCTGACGGCCGTAACCGAAATAGGGAATCACCAGCGTCACCGAGGTGGCCGAGGCCCGCTTGGCCGCATCCAGGATCAGCAGGACTTCCACAATATTGCCGGCGGGAGCATTGGTGGGCTGGACGATAAAGACATCCCTGCCGCGGATATTCTCCTCAAACTTGATCCACAGCTCATTATCGGCAAATCTCTTGATCGTCAACGCTCCCAGTTTGGTGTTGAGAGCTTCGGCAATCTTTTCCGCCAGCGGTTTATTGCTTTGACCTGAAAATATTTTTAACTGTGCGCCATTCATTATTTTTGATTAGTTATTCCTGAAGGATTGCTGCCGGGGGAGGATTCGAACCACCATTAACGGCTCCAAAGGCCGCGGTCTTACCCTTAGACGACCCGGCAAATATGTGGAAGGGGAGAAATCAGTTAAGTGCTGACAGGGCGGGCGAGAATGGTTTTATTGGAATTTTTAAATACTGCCTCCACGGCGCGGACCGCCGCTTCATCGTCAAAAATCCCGAACACAGTCGAGCCACTACCCGACAGACTGGCATAATAGGCACCGCCTTGCTGCAAGGCTTTCTTGATTTCGCCAACCTCCGGATGTGTTGGAATTACAATCCGTTCAAAATCGTTCTCAAAAAGCTCCCAGGGCGTATTTCGGCCCTGAAAAAAGCCTGTGAAGTTAATTTTCTTACGGCGTGGGTTCAAGTGCTTTTTTAGGTCGTCATAAGCCCGGGCCGTGTTGATTTCAATCGGTGGAACCACCAGTAAATACCGGCCGGCGGCAGCTAAGTCGAGGGGCGTTAACTTTTCCCCGATACCAGCCCCCACCTGGGTGCCACCTGCGATAAAAAAGGGGACATCGGCCCCGATTTCAGTTGCTATTTGCTCCAGGTTTTCACCGGACAATCCGAGATGAAACAGCCTGTTTAATCCTTTTAACACCGCAGCCGCATTGGCTGATCCGCCGCCCAATCCGGCTCCGGCAGGTATATTCTTTTCGATCATAATTCGCACCCCCGGCATATCAGGGAAACGATTGTGCAACAACCCGTAGGCCCGCCGGCAGGTGTTTTCCGGTCCGGTGGGCAGCCAGGCGGCGGTACTGTAGATTTCACAGCCACCTGTGATTTCCTCCAGGGAAATATTATCACAAAAATCCAGCTCCTGGAATATTGTCAGCAGATTATGATAACCATCCGGACGCTGGTCCAATACCTGCAGGCCAAGGTTAACTTTGGACGAAGATTTAAAATTCATTAATATTTACTCTCCTAGTCCGACGGTCCCGAATAAACAGGTTGATAAGTAAATAAAAGAGTACAACCAAAACCCCGCTTATCAACAATTCCCAGAAAGCTAATCCGGCAAAATCTTTTTCAGTAAATTTTTCTAAAAGAATAACCAGAAAAACAATACAGTTTATCAAAGTTACAGCCTGGCGAAATATCCTATCGGCTTTCATGTTTTTCAGTTGTTATTATCACCGAAGCCTGGACTCCTTCACCCCTGCCAAACGCTGTTAATCCCTCCCCGCTGGTGGCGGTAATTCCAATCTGCTCCTGCTTAATATTCAGCAGGGTGGCAATCGACACTTTAATATCAGGAATCTTCGGTGACATCAGGGGTGTTCGGCACTCAATGCTAATAGCGACATGAACAATTTGCTCATCACCCAGATCGGCAATAGCCAGTTTTAAATACTCACGGCTATCGGTAATACCACTCCGGCACATTTTATCACTTATTTTGCCAATAATATTCTTACCGGTAATACTGGAAATTGAATTGGTTAGCGCATGTAACAGCACATCGGCATCACTGTTGCCTTGGAGGGGTGTATGATCGGGAAATTCCACTCCACCAACCATCAGTGGTTTGTTCGGATTGTCAAAATCAAACCGATGACTGTCTTGTCCAATACCAACCCTGATCATCTCCCATCCTCCAGAATGCCCCGGATCGACTGCAGATCTTCCGGGGTGGTGATTTTTATATTTAGCGGCGATCCTTCCACTACGGCAATATGGTAGCCCAAGGCTTCTGCCAGCGAAGCCTCATCGGTGCCGGTAATCGCCTGGCGATCAGCGTTCTCTAAAGCCGATAATAACACCGGTCTCCGAAAGACCTGGGGCGTCTGGGCCAGCCAGATTTGCCGGCGATCCAGCGTACGCTCGATCAGGGTCGAATCGACTGCAAGTTCTTTGACCGTATCACGGGACGGCAAAGCCGCAATCGCACCATCATTCTCCTGACAGGCAGCGATGCAGCGTTGAATCAAGTCAGTGGTTACCAACGGTCGGCCGCCATCGTGAACAATGATCATCTCACTTTCAGCCCCACAGGCCCGAACACCGTTATACACCGAATCCTGCCGCCGATCACCACCTGTCACCAGGCGGATGGGTACCGTCGCATTCAGCCGATCAATCTCATCGGCGCAGCGCTGCCGTTGATCGGCTGCCACGACGACGATTACCTCAGAAATCTCCGGTAATTGCAGGAAAGGCTCCAGCGTATGCAGCAACAGAGATTTTCCGGCCAGTTGACGGAACTGCTTGGGCAGTCCATCGCCGAAACGCCGCCCCTGTCCGGCGGCGGGGATTACTGCGCTTATTTTGCTGGTAATGACCGTGGGCGCCTCGCCGGTTTACAAAATCAGTGTGGCGTCGCCATAGCTAAGGAAATTATATTTCTTTTTCTTGGCTTCATTATAGGCCCGCATGACAAAATCACGGCCGGCGAAAGCGGAAACCAGAATAATCAGGGTCGATTTCGGCTGGTGGAAATTAGTCACCAGTCCATCGACCATTTTAAAATCATAAGGCGGATAGATGAATTTATCGGTCCAGTTGCGCTTGGCCGTCACCTGAAAACCGGATACTACCACCGTTTCCAGCGCCCGGACGGTTGAGGTACCGACCGCCAGGATTTTACGCCGCTTGGAGCTCGCTTCGTTGATCGCCATCGCCGTCTGAGGCGACACCTCGAAATATTCCGAATCCATCTGGTGGCGGTTCAGGTCTTCCACCTGCACCGGCCGGAAAGTACCCAATCCGATATGCAGGGTGATAAATTCGACTTTTACCCCTTTGTCGCGAATCTTCTGGATTAACTCCTCGCTGAAATGCAATCCGGCGGTGGGAGCGGCCACAGCGCCCCGCTCCTCGGCAAAAACACTCTGGTAGCGGATTTTATCATTGGGCTCCGGTTCGCGCTTGATATAGGGCGGCAGGGGTGAAATCCCAATATCATCGATAATTTTGTAGATATCCTGGTCGCCGTATTCAAACCTGACGACCCGGCCGCCGGACACGGTGTTGTCAATCACATCACAATAAAAATCATCGGTAAACATGAGCTTGTTGCCGATCCGTACCTTGCGGGCCGGTTTCACCATTACTTCCCACAGATCGTTTTCCAATTCGCGCAGCAGAAATACTTCCACCCGGGCGTCGGTACGATCTTTGGTGGCAAACAAACGGGCCGGGAAAACCTTGGTGCGGTTAAGGATCAGCAGATCGTTTTTCCGCAGGTATTTATCAATATTGGTAAAAGTGGTGTGCTCAATGGATTCGTCCTCGCGGTTTAATACCATCAACTTGGACTGATCGCGTTTTTCGGCAGGATACTGGGCGATGCGTTTATCGGGCAAATCATAGTCAAAATCGGTCAATTTATATTTTGGTTTCTTATTAATCATCGAATAATCCTTCTTGGGTTTTCTTAGCTTTCCGACCCAACAACTTGAATGCGCGCTGTTGGGCAATTCTTCCTCTGGTGGTACGCTGGATAAAGCCTTCCTTGATCAGATACGGCTCGTACACGTCTTCGATGGTAGTGGCGTCTTCACCCACCGCCACAGCCAGTGATCCGACACCCACCGGGCCACCACTGAATTTGTCGATCAGCACGGATAAAATCCGCCGGTCCATATCATCCAGGCCATGTTCATCAATCCCCAGGGTAGTCAGAGAGGCCTGAGCCACGGCGCGGTCAATGACCCCACCGGCTTTAACCTGGGCATAATCACGGGACCGGCGTAAAATACGATTGGCGATCCGGGGTGTTCCTCGAGCGCGCCGGGCGATTTCCATGGCGCCATCGTCATCGACACCGATTTCCAGAATATCCGCCGAGCGGTTAACAATATGGAATAAGTCCTCGGGCTGATAATAATCCACCCGTAACACCACGCCGAAACGGTCACGCAAGGGCGAAGTCAGGTTGCCTAATCGGGTAGTGGCGCCGATCAAGGTAAACGGCTCCACATTGAGCTGTACGCTGCGCGCGCTGGGACCCCGGTCGATCATAATCTCAAGCGTGTAGTCCTCCATGGCTGAGTACAGGTATTCTTCCACCACACTGTTCAGACGGTGAACTTCATCGATGAAAAACACATCGCGGTGCGCGAGATTAGTGAGCATACCCGCCAGATCACCGGCCCGTTCTACCACCGGTCCCGAGGATTGCTTCAGGTTAACCTGTAATTCGCGGGCAATAATATTGGCCAGGGTGGTTTTACCTAATCCGGGGGGACCGAACAATAAAACATGGTCCAGGGCCTCGCCGCGTTTATTGGCTGCTTCAATATACAGTTTCAGATTGTCCACTACCTCTGTCTGACCGACAAAATCATCAAACAAAGATGGCCGCAGCGATTTCTCGGCTACCAGATCTTCGGCCAGCGGGGTAGGGTCGGTAATATTATTTTCGGTCATCTGAAGATGGGAAAAACGCCATAGTACCTGTATTTACGGCGTGAAAGTTACAACTTGGTTAAGGGGGTTGCCAAGTAGCTGGATTTTTCTGCCGGAAAGCAGCCCGCGGGATATTTGCCTAAATTCAATATCATATAAACACAGGATTAATACGATGAATGAACCCTATATTCTCAATCATGCAAATTTGTCCTCGGTAAAATCCAACCAGTGCAAATGCTCGGTTCTGCCCTGGGGCGCCATCGAAGCTCATAATTATCATTTGCCCTACGGAACCGATGTTATTGAAACTGAGCACATTGCTGAAGAAAGTGTACGCCGGGCCTGGGCTCCGCGCCAATGGGATCAGGTGACGGCAGATACCGGCGCTGGCAATCCCCATGCCGCTACGGCAGAAAAGGGGCAGAAGTACTTTAATTTTATTTGCCAGGCCATCAGTGAGTTTATTGTTCAGTTGTCAAAAACTGACCGGCAGGCAATGTACCGGTAATTCCGGATGTAGCAGCAAGGGAAAAAGAACTCGAGCCCATTATGATACATTCAAACCGGACCTGGCTGATTTCATGGCTGGGGCGATGAGGGTCTTTATCAAGAGTAATCTTTTATAAATCAAAAACTTAAAGGATG
>LSCG01000009.1 GCA_001577055.1 Fidelibacterota bacterium TCS56 | reverse complement strand
CGCAGAAAGCCTTCGCGCTTCACTTCTTCAAAAACCCCTTTGTAGGCCCCTTTGCGGGCCCGAACCACCGGCGCCAGCACGTAGAGTTTTCGGCCGGGTTCGAATTTGCCGACCGAATCGACAATTTGTTGAATCGTCTGGCGGCGGATCGGCTTGCCACAGAGCCAGCAATGGGGCTTGCCCACATGGGCATAAAGCAGCCGCAGGTAGTCATGGATTTCGGTGACGGTGCCCACGGTGGAACGGGGATTGCGCATGGTGGCTTTCTGCTCAATCGAGATGGCCGGCGACAGACCCTCGATATAATCCATATCCGGTTTTTCCATCAAGCCCAGAAACTGGCGGGCGTAGGCTGAGAGTGATTCCACATAACGACGCTGGCCTTCGGCGTAAACGGTGTCAAAGGCCAGTGATGATTTCCCCGAACCGGAGAGACCGGTAATCACCACCAGCCGGTCGCGCATAATCTCCACATCAATATTCTTGAGATTATGCTGCCGGGCCCCTTTGATAATAATTTTATCTGCTGGTTTGTGCATTGCGCCGCCTGTTTAATCGGTGCCGGAAAGCAACCGGTCTTTCAGTGAAACGATCCTGAAATTTACAGGATACAATCCGGCCATTGAAAAATTTTTTACAGATTTTCCACAGTGTCGGCCTGCCGGGTTCCGGCCTTCACAGCTTGAAGATTGTACCTGCCATTGGGTAAGTTATGTCATGGCATCGCTTAAAAATCATCTGTTGATCTCCATGCCCCATCTGAAAGACCCCTACTTCAACCGGTCGGTGGTTTACCTCTGCGAGCACAGCAGCGAAGGCGCCATGGGACTGGTGATCAATAAACCCCTGGGCGAAGCCGATCTGAAAGATATATTCGCTCCCGAATCCAGTGATAACGAATATCTGATGGCCGTGCCCACGGTTTATTTCGGCGGACCGGTGATGCTGGAACGGGGTATCGTCCTCCATTCGGCGGAATATTCCATCGACGGCTCGCTGACTATCTCCGAGCAACTGGCCATTACCAGCAGCAAGGAGATCATCGCCGACATCCGCCGGGAGCGCGGCCCGGAGCGCTACCGTTTGATGCTGGGACACGCCGGCTGGGACAAGAACCAACTGGAGCGTGAGATCGAAAACGGCGACTGGCTGGTACAGTCGGCCATCCCCGATTTTATTTTCGAGTCCCCCGACGAAATCAAGTGGAACAGCGCCGCCAGCGCCTTCGGTATCGACACCGCCCACCTGGCCGGCTTCGGCGGCATGGCCTGACTGCGATCAGTCTGACTGATTTGTAAAATATAGTTTTAGGCTGTAACTTCAACCCAGGTTTAAATATGGGGTAAAACTGTGCGCTTGTTTACTGTTGTCGCAATTATCTTAATCTCAATTTGTTCGATTATATCTGGGCAGGAAATATTTATTACTTACGATTCCGAGACACCTTTATTAATCCCCGCCGATGAAATCTGGCGGGACTATCAAATCCCCATTGAGTTAATTAACCAGGAGACGGGCGAACAAACTATTACCCTGACGGTTTCCGAGCCGTATACTTCTTATTTCCCGGACAGTTCAATATATTTTATAGACTTGTTGAGGTTTACAAATGGGTATGTTGAATCCTTTGAGGATACAATCGTATATGATGCTTCAGTGACAAACGAAACGTCAGTGATTATTAATGAAACATCAGAAACACCGGATAGCAGTTCTACCGGTCTGTCAATTTCGTACAGTCGATTTGAAGACCATCCAATTGAGTTCTCAGTTTTCTTCGATTATTCCATTGATACCAACACTAGTCCTGACGCAGTTGGCCTTTGGTTGCGAGCCCAAAATAATTCAGACTATAAGAATTACGCTGTGCCGTCGGGTAAACTCCTACGATATGAAATTGGAGAATCATATTATCCGCACACTATCCTCGATTTTACTTCCGGTATCAATTATCATGTGGCTACAACAACTTATACATACGACATCACCAGTTGGAAATATTTCCATTCATATGTCTCGCATATTGGATACGCCATCGAAGATAATTATCAAATTAGCTATTCCACGGATGAGCCCTCCTTGATTCAAATTGACTATTATACCATTGATTTTACTGTCCCCGAAGCGAACCAGGATACCATTTATCAATTCTCTCTGTTGGATGAAGGTTTTCAGATGGTAATCGATCAGCCTGTATTCGTTAAAACCTTCTGCAGTCCAATATTTTCTGAGCTATCGTTTGCCTACAGAATCGGACTTATTAACCACCAGTTCGGCGGAACAAGTATTGAGCGCGACCTGGTTGCATACACTGACGGAGATACCTTTCATGGTGAAGTTGGACTGAGTTCAACCCTTGGCGTAATGCTCGAGTTAAACACAGGTGAAGCCTCTAATTCATACAAATCAATCTACCCGCTTGATACCCTGTGGAATACCCACCACATCCCACTGATTGACCTTGAACCGGCCTTTTCCTCATCACCTTCAATTTCAACGGATAGTATTCATATTTTGCTGGAACCAGACATTTACCGAGATTTACTGCTCAGTGACCGGTTAGAGTTTTCTGGCATATATATTCTCAGAGGCAGTGATACTGTTTTGGTGTTAGATGAATTCGATGGTGGTTTTGATTGGCAATATGATCACGCGTTGAGCAGTTGGATGGAGTTCACTCCTCATGTGATAGACTATCCATTTTATTCTGATAATACGGTAATGTTGGAGTATGGAACACATGACCAACTTCCGTTTTTGGGTATGCTGGAAAAAAGCTTTCATTTTGATTCCCCCATAGAGCTCCAGGCCACGGATAAATTGGGGATTTGCCTGCGAAATAATGAAACTTCTGTCAAAATTGATGAACACAGAGCAGATCAACCTCAGAATCTTGTCCTCCACCCGGCCTATCCCAACCCGTTCAATCCGGTGACTACTATCCGTTACGAACTGCCGGAACGAATGAATGTGCGGCTGGCCATCTACGACCTGCTGGGCCGGGAGGTGGCGGTGATGGTGGACGGCTCCCAACCACCGGGAGCGCATACCCTCCGGTGGAAGGCCTCAGAACAGGCCGCCGGTATCTATTTCATGCGATTATCCACCACTGATCGCGAAATCACCCGTAAACTGCTCCTGCTCAAATAACGGCATGATTTATAAAATAATATGGGTACCGGCTGGCAGGCTTCCCGCAATAAACCCTTTTTAGGATTATTGATTCACATTTAAATTGACTTATAAACTCACGGGGTAACGTATGGGGCGCCTATTCAAATATTTTATTAGTTTGATTTTGCTGACAAATATTTACGCTCAACCAGTCCCAACCGCCATTGCCGTATTGGATTTTAGCTCGGCTGGTGTGCCGGAAACCGCCGCCCAAACCCTGGCCAATGTGGTGCGTAAAGAGTTGATCAAATCAAAATCTTATACCGTGGTTGAACGCAACCTGATGGATGACATCCTGGCCGAACAGGGTCTCCAGCAAAGTGGTTGTGCCACCACCGAATGCGCGGTGGAAGTGGGTCGCCTGTTAGGTGTGGAAAAAATCATGTCCGGCAGTATCAGTAAACTGGGCGAATTATATATCGTCGATCTGCAAATAACAGACGTAGGCACTGGCGAGATTGAGGCCCTGGAATCCATCGATTATGTGGGCAAACTGGAAGAATTACCTCAGCCCGTTCGCCAGTTGACCCTGCAGGTCGCCACTGGCGTCGATAATGACAACCGGGAAACGATTCTATTTGTTACCAGCATTCCTGTGGGAGCCAAGGTTTTCCTTGATGAGCAATTTGCCGGCAACACACCATTGAAACTGGTCACCGACCTGGAAAAGGTAAATATACGCGTTTCCCAGAACGGCTTCAGTAACTGGACGCAGTCACTGGCTATCAATGAAAATCAAACTAATATCGTAGAAGCCAACCTGGTGCCTGTCCCCAGCGGAAATGGTAATCTGGGGTTGGGCCAGCTCACGATTAATTGTGACCAGCCTGAAAGGGAAATTTACATCGATCAGGGACTGGCGGGTAAAACCCCCTTTAGCGATCCCCTCCACCTGATCCCCGGTACCCACGAAATCAGCTTTTTCTCCCCGGAATATACCGACCGTATCAATAAAGAACATTCTGCTGCCCTGCAACGCGAGACGGCTTGTGCCACTTCTTGTCTGCTGCCGTTAGTATTTGGGAATTCAGTACAAGTACTCAAATACGATATGAAAGCAATCGAAACCGGAACCAAAAAGATTTTTATTCAGGGTAATGACGAATTAACCGTTCAATTGAACTGGTCGGAGATCGAAGAAATCAAAACCAAAAA
>LSCG01000104.1 GCA_001577055.1 Fidelibacterota bacterium TCS56 | reverse complement strand
AACCTAAGAAGACTGACCGGGTAAATGACGGCGCCGCCAAATGACCATCTCTGACGCACAGTAACTGATTTTTATTCCCACGGAACACACGAAATGCGCGAAAAACATCAGGCACTGCGCCCACAAAATCGTATTGTATTAAGTGTTAGCGTAGCATACCCGCAATAATATGGATTTTCTACCGCACCAGTTCCAGAATCCGCTCCATCTGCTCCATTGTTTTATCATATCCTTCGCGGATTGAACGCCCCGCCTCATCGAAATCAAACATGGATAAATCACCCAGGCGGGGATTGATTAATACATCCGGTTTATGCAAAGCTAAATTGTTGCGGGCGATCTGTTCCTCCATTATATCGATGGTCGTGCCCATAATTTCGATGATATTCGGCTTGGGATCGCTGCGGTCGAACCAGGACCCGATCTTATCACGGATCAATTTTTCCGCATCAACATAGCTGCGCGCTAACCGGGAGATGATTTCATTTTTTCCCGAGATCAGATCCTGCCACGATGACTCTTCCCCCGGTTTCGCCGTTTCCGGTACCGTTTGACGAGTAGCTGCCAGTCCGGTGTTTAAATCTACGGCAATGATTACCTCGGCCCCCATCTCCCGCACTATATCCACGGGAATGGGATTCACCAGTCCCCCGTCCACCAGCAATTGTTTACCCCGGCGCACCGGCGTAAATACACCGGGTACCGATACACTGGCCCGGATGGAATCGATAATATTGCCTTCATCCAGAATCACCACCTGACCGGTATTCAAATCGGTAGCTACCATTTTAACCGGAATTCGCAGGTCGTCGAAGGTCCGGGCCTGAGTATGCATGGAAAAGAGAGCATGGACTTTCTTCCCATCCAGAAATCCCGATTTGGGGAAAACCACGTCGAAATAGGACAGGACCATCCGCCAGTTCATTCCCAGGGCAAATTCATTCAGACTGGCGATTTCCCCGGCGGCATAAACGGAACCCACGAAAGCGCCGATGGAAGTACCGGCGATATAATCCACCGGAATTTGATTGTCTTCCAGCGCTTCCAAAACACCGATGTGGGCCCAGCCCCGGGCGGATCCGCTGCCCAGCGCCAGTCCGACCTTTCTCATGATTCAGTCTCCAACAGTTCGTCCAAATCACGAGGTACGATGCGTTGACTTTCGGCATCGGCCCCAACGTAAGTATTGGTACCCTGGTACATAGTGAAATTGATCTTCGCCGGATCTAAAATACCACGCTCTGACAGTCGGCCTTCATCCATGTGGGCGGCCACCACCTCGCCGACGAACAGGGTGTGATCTCCAGCAGGATATTGATGCACCAGCCGGCATTCATAGGCGGCGTAAGCGCTGGCGATCACCGGGCTGGCGATTTTCAGTGGATCAGTGAGTGGAATATTCAACCGGTTGATTTTATCCACCTGGCTGCCACTGACGATGCCGCATCCATGGGTGATTTTCAGTTCCTCCATGGGCATGAAATTGACGGTGAATTCACCGGCGGATAAAATCAGATCGTGAGTATGCCGCTTGGGAGCGATAGACACCAGGTAGAGGGGCGGTGTGTGGCTGACACCGCTGTGCCAGGCGGCGGTCATGAAGTTTGTTTCAGCGCCGGATTTAACGCCGACAACAACTGCCAGCGAAGGATAGAAATGATAGAAATTGGAGAGATCGGTGGTAACCATTTTGCTTTCACCTCGGTTGAAATTTAATTAAAGCACCTCCAGAAAATAAAAAAAGGACGGTCAACAAACCGCCCTTTTCTCATTGCTCCAAGAGGCTGTTATTTCAACAAGAGCATTTGTTTGGTGATTGATTGTCCGCCAGCGGTTATCCGGTAGAAATAAATACCGGAGGTCACGGGACGGCCCTGATTGTCACGGGAATTCCAGGTGACAAAATGGGTACCGGCAGATTTGTGCTCACTGGTAAGTCGCGCAATTTCATGTCCGGCCAGATCATAAACCGTTACTTCCACGTTTCCGGCGGCCGGTAAATAGTATTCAATCGTGGTTTCCGGATTGAAAGGATTGGGATAATTGCGGGAAGCCAATTTGTAATCGGTGGACAGCTCACCATCAGCCGCCATGAATTGATCCGTCTGATTGTCAATTGCATTGATGGCCAGGACAACAATGCCATCCAGATTGATATCACAATCGATCAAACCGCCTTCCACGGCAACCATCGTGCCTACATCCGGCAATACGAATTCGGGATCGGTGTGGAACAGACGCCGCAGGCGCAGGAAATAATCATTTTCACCATCCTGATCGGTATCCAGGAAGAAGCGTGGACGCTCCTGTCCATGAACCGTATCAATCACGCTGGTGAGCATACCTTCGACCGTTAAACTGTCCAGGGGGACATGCTGACCATGGCCCGGTCCTCCCGGGCGAGGGCGATCACCAACGTGCATGCTGTCGGGAGAAATCCATTCCAATCCGTTCAGTTCCCAGACGATAATCATGGAACGGTCACGAATTTCCCGCAGACCACCGGTGATGGTAATGGCGTCACCATCTTCCGGGCGTTCAGCGCCACTGGCCGGCACATAATCCGGCGGACCGAAACGTAACAGATGATCGGCCGCATCATCACCGTCAACATCTATGAAATACAGCGTGCGCAGAAAGCAGTGGCTGGAATCCACAAGTACGATGGCATCACCGGCTACCGTCACTGAATCCAGACCGGGATTGCCATGGCCGCCACCGTGATGGCCGCCACCATGATGTCCGCCTCCCGGTCCCTGACCGAAGGCCAATCCTGCTAACGCCAGCACCAGAATAGTCATTGCAGTATTTTTCAAAATTCTAATCATTCTTATCTCCTTTATTCATGTTTGCATTAACGGGGGACGACAGTCGCCCCCCGGATTAACAACAGGGATGTCTACCAGCCGCCGCCCTGGCCTCGTCGGTCAACAGTTCTCTGACTTGCAGATGATGTGCTACCCGCAGTTTATTCATCGTCAATTCCTTATCCTGGATTTCATCCAGCAGGGAATTAATCGCTTTCTGATCGGGATCATCGGCACGCAGTAATTCCTGCAGGTCGATTCGCATTTTCTGCATAGCGGCACGCAGGTCGATTTGTTCTTTGCGAAATTCGTTCCGAAACTGTTCAATCTGCTTGATTTGATCGGTAGTCAGATTCAGCTCGTCATTCCAACCCATTCCGGGGCCGAAACCGCCGGGTTGTGCGATCAAACCTCCAATCAATATCAGCATCACAATAATTAGATTGTTACGCATGGGTTACTCCTTATCTAGTTTGTTAAATGTATTCCGAGGGAAAAATTGAATCCGCTGTAATCGTAGATCGGATCATTGGACTGATTAGTCGCCCAGCCCAACTGGATACTGGTACCCAATCCGAGCATGACCGGGAAATATATTGCGGGCCATTCCCGGAATATCCGGACACCGAAATAGCGGTATCTATCCTGACGATGGTCACTGAGAATAACATAATCCTCATCGTGCAGGACGTATGTACCGGTGGTGAAATCGAATTCGTAAACCGGGACATCGAGATAATACTGGGTTTGGTATTGTGACCTCAGACTGAGATCAAAACCAGCCGGTAATTGAAATGTAACTCCAGCGGATAAGGCCATTTCATCCCGGCGATATTCATCTACAAAGGGACTTTCAATCCGGACCATTATCGGCAGCAGAGACTGATCACGGTTGAGACGCTGGCTGGTGCGAGCTTCCAGGGAAAAGCCCACCAGCCGACCGATATTCCGGTTGACTTGTCCGGTTATCACGGCGATGGTATTGGAAGCCGGCACTTCCAGTTGGGGCTCCGGCAAGAAGACCTGTCTGGCCAGATTGCCGGTTAAAATCAGGGTCATTCCACCAGGCCGGCTGAAGTGTAGTTTTCCGTCAGCCAGGTATTCCATATTAGCGGCCTGTGTCATATTAGCATAATCATTACGGAAGATGGCGATGTCGAAGGCCAGCGATCGCCCGGGTCTGAAGAAATGTTTCCAGGTAGCATAACCACTTGTGGTCACGCTGTTATAATAATCATAAATCGTCGAATAAACATCGGTGGATACCGACAGCCCCGCAAACACCTGCTGATCGGTTAGCGATAGATTCCGGAATTGCACACCCGCCACGGCGGAAAATGAGGAATAATCGGGATTGGTGGTAACAGTACGGTTATAAATATCGCCATAGATGCGGCTGTTGTCAGAAACCTGATTAGCCAGAGCCATGCTGCCACTGACAAAATTCTGATTGGCGCCCAGGTAGGAATTGAAGATATTATCCATCTGACCGGCATAACTGTTGAAATTCAAATGCAGGTCTCCCGGTTCGGCCCCGGCTAAGCTCAGGGCCGAAATCAGAATCAACAGGCTTTTTCTGGATGTGGTCAGTTGCATCATTTTTATTTTCGTTATTACTGCAACCAAACCTGTGCCAGAATAATCAGATTGATGAGATACGTGGTATATAGCTCATATAATCAACATTTTAGAGCAATATTTTCAAATCTGAATAATTCACATAGTTCGACAAAATTGTCGAATCGTCTTCAGAATCGTCGAATCATTTACCAAGTGGAGCGACGCCACCAGATTTAGATTGTAATCCCGAAGGGATTGAATGTGAATAACCGGTGGCGCAGCCACCGGACAAAGATCGGATATATCAGCGA
>LSCG01000105.1 GCA_001577055.1 Fidelibacterota bacterium TCS56 | reverse complement strand
GGCAGGTAAATTGCCGGAGAAAAAACCATTCCTTCCGTCAATGACTCGTAAGAGAGGACAGGGCTGTAAATATCGAGAGTCATACTGCTATGACACTTGTTTGATACAAATAGTTGTCATCAATTCATTGCCAATTTTTAAACATCTATCAGGGCTTGATTCGAACATAAATGGATCGCCCGGCCATTGATCCGGCGCACCCCAGGACCACCTCATTGTTTTCATCGCGCCAGTTACTCACGGAGGAGTCGGTGATAGGCAGGTTTGTATATACATACTGACCATAATTGCGGCTGGGTACGTAAACCGTCCAGCGATATAAACCCGGGAAATAGAAGGTGGTGAAATCACCGCCTATGTATAAGCTGTCCTGCACCCTGATGGGCGCAGCCGGGTGGTCGCCGATTACTTCGATCGAATCGGCGGAATAAATACGCTCCGTTTTTACCCAGTACACGATTGGCTCGCTGCCGGAGGTCCAGATCGGCGCCAGGGTATCGGCGGTAGTGGCTATGAGCGTATCGTTATTCATCTCAAAAAAGGATGTGAGGAAACTGACCGGTGGCTCGGGTTGGAATTCCGCCTCGATAACACGATTGCCGCCGGAGACAGTAAAACGGTAGCGCGCCGAATAATCAATCGGCTCATAAAGCGCTGATAATTTGTATCCGCCAAAGTACACTGCTTCCTGAGCCTCATCATTGCTATTGATAAATATCTCAATGGAATCCGCCGCCTCACTCCATTGGAAATCGGCCACTTTGTTTCCGCTGCCTGCCTTGAATAATTCCACCACCCAGGTCGAATCGTGCAACTGACCGATAATTTCATCCAACTCATCAATATGGGGTTCACCATCTGTGGGGATACCATCACCTTCACCATCATCGGGCTGTACAAACTCACTGTCCGTACTGGCCATGCCATCCTCACCCACATCATCATTCAGCGGTTCATTAGGATCCCAGTCGCCATTGCCGTTTAAATCGGAAAACGGCCGCCAGTCGCCATCATCATCACGCCCGTTGAAAATGCTGGTGTCGGTGACCGCCATGGAATAATCAATGCGCACCACCGTGGCCTGTGGGTTTTCCGCATCCAGTATGGCTTCAATGCAGATTTCAGGCGTGTATTCAAAACCGTAATCGGTGAATTCGGTCAACAGCATTTCTTCTTCGCAACCGCCTCCCAGAAAAATAATCATAAACATTGAGGCGGGGATCAGCAGTTTAACCCCCATTATGCGCTTGATTATCATATTTCCAACTCCACGCCAAACGAGGGAATTATGGGGAACATGCTGAAGGCTTTAATCCGCACGGGATCGGTATTAGGCAGGGTCTGGCCGAAAAGCACGTTGAAATGGTTGGTGGCATTGATCAATTGGATTTTAAACTTGCCGGGTGTACCAAAAGCATTGAAACTGCGGATGTAATTAATATCTATGCGGAAATAACTGGGGTAGCGGGCGCCGTGCTTGATTCCAGGGATATCAGTCAGCCCCAGATAGGGATACAGCGGACTGGAAAAATCGGTGGTGGCGTACACCTGGCCTTCGTTTACGGTGAAGGGCCGGCCGGTGCTGTATGAGCAGGTGAGACCGAAATTATTTTTCTCATTATAACGGTAATTAACCACCGCATTGAATGAGTGCGGAATATCATTATTGGTAAAATATATTTCACCTTCCCGTTCGCGCAGGATACCATCACTGTTAAAATCTATCTCCTTACGAATGCGACTGTAGCTGTATCCCAACCAGCCAGTGAGTTTACCACCGGTCTTCTTTAACAGAAACTCTAATCCCCAGGCCGCTCCGACACCGGCAACAAAATCATCGCTGGCAATTACCGGATCATTATTGGGATTCAATTCCAGCATATTGTCATAGGGTTTATAATAAGCTTCCAGACTGAGGTAATACCCGCGGTTGAAACGCTGCTCCAATCCCAAGATAAAATGCTGGCAGGACTGGGGATCCAGATTATCGGGGACCGGCAGCCAGAAATCCACGAAACTTATGATTTCCTCATCGCTGGTGTTAGTGAACATGTATTGAAAATAATAGCCCCAACTGGCTTTCAGGGCCAGGTTTTCGGTCATTAAATATTTCAGACCAAACCGCGGTTCGACGTATAACCGATTGTGCAGCTCATATTTACTGATACGCAATCCCGGCTGCAGATTAAATAACGGCGACACTTTCCAGCGATCCTGGAAAAAAAGCGAGAAAATATAAGGATTTTGTATCCGATCAAGAAAAGTAATCCTGGCCACTTCCTGGAAAATACCCATTTCGAGTACTTTAAATTCAAACCCGGATGTTATAGTATGCCTGGTATTCAGATACCAGTCCAGTTGCTCCTTAAGTGTCCAGTCCCGTAAATCGACCCGCTCAAAAATTTTAGTCTCATTTTCACCTTCCACCGAATCCTTTTCGACCAATTGCAGGCCCAAATCCCAGTCGTAATGAGTACGGGCCAGCGATAAAGTGGAATGAAAACGGGAATTGGGCACATAACGCCATTGGACACTGGTAGTATAATTTCCCCAGTCCAGGCCGATGTCGAAACCCAATTCCTCTTCGTCAAAATCGAATTCCAGAAAATCACGTCCATAATAGCCAGAGATTGTCAGACGATTGCGAGAATCCAGCTCAAAAAAAGTCTTCCAGTGCGTATCCCAGAAATAATAACCGCCGGCCGGATCTTCCCCATCTTTGATCCGATAATACATTTTAGCGATCCAGTCATAATAGGTGCGACGGGCAGCCACCATCCAGGTGCCGCGGGCATGGGGACCCTCCGCCAGGAATTTGGTGCTGAGCAGACTCACCTCGCCATTCAGACCGCTGAGATCAAAATAATCGCCGACGGGCGAATCTTGGAAGAGCAGGTGACGCCGGGAATTACCTTCCCGGGATGTAATATCCAGAACGGAAGAATTGCGGTTGCCGAAGCGGGCGGGATAACCACCGGCCAGGAATTCCGCATCGGCCAGGGCCTTGGCGTTAAAGGTGGAAAATACACCGCCCAGGTGATACGGGTTATAAACCTCAATCCCGTCCAGCAAAATCAGATTTTCATCCGAACCACCGCCTCGCACGATCAAGGCCGACGAAAAATCATTCTTGGCGGTTACCGATGGCGTCATCTGCAAAACCCGGAAAAGATCGGCTTCCACCATGGCGGGAGCTTCTTCGATTTGCCGTACCGAGAGATTAACGCGGCTGATTTCCACTTTTTCCTCAAAACGGGTGCGCTCGGCCGTTACCGTTACCTCTTCCCCGGATAAAACCCGGGGGGACAATTCCAGATCAATACGCTGGTCACTGCCGGCGCTGACAGTGACTTCATGTTCCACCGTTTCATAGCCCATCATCAGCGCCTTGAGAACATACGTCCCGGCCGGGATCGCCTGGATATGGTAATAACCGTGAACATCGGAGGCCGCTCCCCGGTTGGCATCAACCAGGACAATATTGGCATAAATCAGCGGCTCACCGGTATCGCCGGCCCGTAGATAACCGGAAATACGACCGGTTGTTTGACCATGGGCGGCGGTCGCTGCTGCCAAAATCAGCAGACTGAATAAAATCAGATGAATATTTAGTTTTCCCACCGAATAACCTTTGTTAGAACATAGACGCACCGGGGCGATTTAAGTTGCCTGCTTTTTCTGATAACTTAAACCGGTCAAGATACCATCGTCCCGCAGCACGGAATTTCAGTCCGCTGGAGGCAATCAGCCGGTGATCGATCTCACAAAAACACTAGCAGGGGCGATCAGGGTTGTAGCGGATTTTTTCCAGGCCGTCTTCGGCGCTTCCCGCCAGCCGCACCCGGTAGCCGGCATTGTGCAGATTATAATCCACCAGTTCCAGAATGTCGCGCCCATCGTCGATCACGAGTATGCTCTGTGATCGGTTTTGGTTATCAGTTTTCATAACGGATGAACTTGCCACTACAATATTAGATTTCTGTTAGGTTTGGGATAGTACTCATAACCACCGTAAAATTACGTAACTATCAGAGGTTGAAAAATGAATACACGCTGTCAATGGCCGGGAGTAAATGATTTGATGATTGAATACCATGACCGGGAATGGGGCGTGCCTGTCCACGACGACCGCAAGCTGTTTGAATTCCTGGTGCTGGATGCTTTTCAGGCCGGACTTAGCTGGTCTACGATCTTGAACAAACGCGAGAATTTCCGCCAGGCACTGGATAATTTCCAGCCGGAGGTCATCGTGAATTATGATGAAGCTAAAATCGCTGAATTACTGGCCGATGCCGGTATTATCCGCAATAAATTGAAGGTCCGCACAACTATCTCCAACGCCGAGCACTTCCTGAAAACTCAGAACGAGTTTGGCAGCTTTGATCAATATATCTGGCAGTTCACCGGTGGAAAACCAGTGGTCAACCGTTTGCAAACCATGGCTGAAATTCCGGTGAGTACCGCCCAGTCCGATGCCATGAGCAAGGATTTAAAGAACCGGGGATTCAAATTCGTGGGTACCACCATCTGCTATGCCTTCATGCAGGCCGCGGGCATGGTGAATGATCATACGGTGGATTGCTTTCGGCACTCGGAAGTACAGAAGCATTATTGACCACGGAAGGCTCGGAAGAACACGGAAAATAACAATGTATAAAAACCGTTGGTGAGCTGACGGCGAAGCCTTTTGACAATTACTGACGCGTAGCATCTGACACTTATTTCTGCCCACTAAATACACAGAATACGCTAAATGTA
>LSCG01000007.1 GCA_001577055.1 Fidelibacterota bacterium TCS56 | reverse complement strand
AAAATTAGTTTGTGGGTAGTTGTGGGTAACTTTCCCTTTTAAGAAACGAGTAGATGGCACTGAACGAAAATACATTTATCGGCGGGTACGCCTATACAATCGATGCCAAGGGACGGGTCAATATTCCGGCGCGCTTCCGGCAGGTATTGAGCGAGATCAACGCCAACACCTTCGTGGTCACCCGCGGGCTCGATCCCTGCGTGTGGGTGTATCCCCAGGTGGTCTGGCAGGATATTATGACCGAACTGCGCAGTCTCTCTTCTCTTAAGCCGATCAACCGTACCTTTATTCGCAATACCACCCGCTACGCCACCTATTGCACTTACGACAAGCAGGGACGCATTCAGATACCCCAACCCCTCATCGACCATGCCGGACTGGACAAAGACGTCTCGATCATCGGCATGAATAATAAAATTGAAATCTGGAATCCCGACCGCCTGGCGGAGGTTGACCAGACCAACATCGAACTGGACCAGGCCGCATATGATGAACTGGCTGAAAAAATTATTCTTTAATGTCCACCTCGGATTCCGCCAGTCGCCAGTCGCATGTGCCCGTGATGTTAACGGAATGCATTGGCTGGTTAAAAATCCAGGCTTCGGGAATTTACTTAGACGGGACCATTGGTCTCGGAGGGCACGCCACTGCCATCCATTCCCTGCTCAACCGGCAGGGAAAACTGATCGGGACTGACCTGGATGAGGAGGCGCTTAACACAACCGCTGAACGCTTCGCCGCCTCCTCACCACCCGTATCTCTCCACCACGCCCCCTACTCCCACCTGCCCCAAATTCTGCAAAAAGAAGGGCTTCCGGCCGTGAACGGCATCCTGCTTGATTTAGGTTTATCCTCCCTCCAACTGGATTCAGCCGGCCGGGGATTCGCCTTTTCCACCGATGCGCCCCTGGATATGCGTTTCGGTTCCCGTGCTAAAAAAACTGCCAGCGATTTAATCCGCACCACCCGCGAAGCGGACCTGGCCGACCTGATATATAAATATGGTGAAGAACGCCGCTCCCGCCCCATCGCCCGGTCAATTAAGCGTATGGATTCGATGGCAACCACCGGCCACCTGCGGGAAGCCATTCGCCGGGCGACGCCGCCCAAGCAGCGCGACCGCACCCTGGCCCGGGTCTTCCAGGCCCTGCGCATCGCCGTGAATGGCGAATTGGAGAAACTGGAACGCTTCCTCAGCGAATTTATCGACTATCTCACCGTGGGTGGACGGATCGTAATCCTCAGCTATCATTCCCTGGAGGATCGTCTGGTGAAGCATACTTTCAAGCGCCTGGCGGCGGAGGGTCGTTTGACCATTCTGACCAAAAAACCACAGCGCCCAACCGAAGAAGAAGTGCAGACCAACCGTCGCGCTAAACCGGCCAAACTGCGGGCCGCCGAGCGGAGCGCCTGATGGCCGCTAAAAAACGCACCTCCATACGGCGGAAGGAATTGATCCAGACCTTCACTTTTTTCTTTATCGCCATTTTCTCCATCACCGGTCTGATCGTTTACCTGTGGGTGTACAACGAAATCAATCTCACCGTTCGTGATGTGGCCGCCCTGGAAAAAGTGGCCGACAACCTGCTGAATGATAACAAGATTTTAACCAACGACATCGCCCGGTTGGAGCGCATCGACCGTATCGCGCGCCTCGCCCGCGATGAATTGGGCATGGTGGCCGCTAATCCCGAAACGATCGTGGTTTATATCGATTACCGCGAGATCGAGGCCCTCCGTGACTAAGACCTATATTAAATATCGCGCGCGTATCACGGTGCTTTCATCGCTAATTCTGCTGGTGTGGGCTGTACTGGCGGGGCGTCTGTTCCAGATTCAGGTTTTGGATGGCTCCGATTATCGCAGCCGCGGCCGGCGCCAGGCCCAGGTAAAGGAAATCCTGCCGGCCGATCGCGGCACGATCTACGACAGCAAAAATATCGCCCTCACTTCCAATCTGATCCATTATTCGGTGGGTGTTCATCCGGCGCAGGTCAACCCTGAATACGAAATTGCCGGCCGCTTGCACACCATCACCGGCAAATCGGCGGCTTATTACCGGAAACGGCTGGACAGCGATAAAAAATTCATTTACCTGGAGCGCAATCTGGATGATCCCCGTTGCGAGCAATTACTGACGCAAAACTTTCCCGGGGTCACGGTAGAAAAACAGGTCCGGCGCAATTACCCCCACGAGAATATCGCCGGGCAGATTATCGGTTTCATCAATGTGGATGGCGCAGGTATCGCCGGACTGGAACTGCAATACGACCGGTACCTGCAGGGCGAAGCCGGCTGGATGGTCAAACAGGCCGACGGACTGGGTAAAACCCAACGTAAAATCAGCCTGCCCATCCAGGCGCCCATCGATGGCGCCGACATATTTTTGACCATCGATCTGGAATACCAGACCCTGCTGCAGGAAGAATTAATGCGCCGGCTGGAAGAAACCGGCTCCCGTTATGCCAGCGGCATTCTGATGAATCCCCAGGACGGCTCCATCCTGGCCATGGCTTCCGTACCGGATTATAATCCCGGTAATCCCGGCCAATCCCCCCTGGAAAATCAGAAAAACCGTGTCATCACCGATCAATTCGAACCCGGTTCAACTTTCAAACTGGTCTGCGCCACGGCGGCGTTGGACCAGAATATTGTCGCCCTGGACCAGGAATTCAATTGTGAAGGCGGCGCTTACTCCTTTGCCGGTAAAACCATTCAGGACTGGGAAGAATTCGGTCTGCTGAATTTCTCCCAGATCATCGAGCAATCCAGTAATGTGGGCATCATCAAAGTGGCCGAGCGGATCGGCGCCACCTCCCTTTACCGCTATTCGCGCGATTACGGTTTCGGCGCCCGCACCAATATCAGTCTGATGGGCGAAACCGGCGGCATCCTGCGCCAGCCACAGGATTGGTCGGATATCTCCCTGGCCGAGCTGTCCATCGGTTATGAAGTGGGTGTCACCGCCCTGCAACTGGCCTGCGCCTACTCGGCTCTGGCTAATGGCGGTATTTTGATGAAGCCCCGAATCGTGGATCGTATTATCAGCCGGAATGGAAAATTAATCTACGGCGACCGGCCGGAAGTGATCCGCAAGGTGGCCGATTCCCGGGTGATGGATCAATTGAGCAACGTGCTGACGCGGGCGGTAGTCAGCGGCACCGGCACCAACGCCCGTCTGGCCGGTTGGTCCATCGCCGGTAAAACCGGAACGGCCCAGAAATTCGTGGACGGCAGTTATTCCCGGAAAGATTATATTTCCAATTTCGCCGGCTTCTTCCCGGTGGAAAATCCCCGTATCGTCGGTGTTTTCGTCCTGGATGAACCGAATTACGGCTACCACTGGGGCGGGATCGGCGCCGCACCCCTGTTCCGGCGGGTGGTCCAAAGAATTATCAATCTGGATGACGAGCTGCAGATGGCTGCGCAGGCGGATCAGTCCCCGCCGCACCCCCAGGCCAGGCAGTCTTCACGGTTAGCAGTGAATGTTCCACCGCTGGTCCTGTCCACCGCGGCCGTGGTGGCCCCGGATTCAAACGGCGATCGCCCCACAATGCCCGACATCCGCGGCATGAGTCTGCGCAAAGCCCTGCACACGGTGGCCGAGCTGGGGATGAAACCAAAATTCCAGGGATCGGGACGGGTGGTCTGGCAGAATCCAAAACCGGGAGATGTGGTCCGTCCCAATTCAACCTGCGCCATTGGACTGCAATGAGTTATCCCCTGCCCAAACTGGTGAGCGGGCTGGTCTCCAGCCTGGAGATGGTGCCAAAAATCCGCATTGCCGGATTGGCCATCGATTCCCGCCAGGTGAAACGCCATTACCTGTTTATCGCCATCCCCGGCCATAATCTGGATGGCCATGATTTTATCCGGGAAGCGGAGAAAAACGGCGCCACGGCGGTGATAACCGACGGCCGTACCCTGGAAGGTGTTGGCATTCCCCAGATTCGGGTTAACAATCCCCGCCAGGCCCTATCCCTGATTGCCGCAAAATTTTATGGCGAGCCCACCCGCCGGATTAATCTTACCGGGATCACCGGCACCAACGGTAAAACCACCACCGCCCACCTGCTGCACGCCATCCTCACCACCGCCGGTCGCGAATGCGCCCTGATCGGTACCCTGGGGGTTGCCGCCGGAAAATTATCGCAGAAAAAATCACTTACCACCCAGGATGCCATCGACCTGCACCGGCTGTTTGCCGACCTGGTCGATCACGGCTACACCCATGCCGTCATGGAGGTGTCATCCCACGCCCTGGATCAGCAGCGGGTGGCCGATGTACACTTCGATTATGCCGCCTTTACCAACCTGACGCCGGAGCACCAGGATTATCATGGTTCAATGGAAGCTTATTTCCAGGCTAAAGCCCATCTTTTTAAAACCATGCCGATTACCTCAACGGCGATCATAAATATTGACGATTCCTGGGGTGCCAAATTAAAACCCGAATGCCGGGCTCCCGCCGTTACGACCTCCATGACCATCGATGGCGATGCCCACTATGTGGACTGGAAAGCCACCATCGATGGTATCAAAGGCTTGATGGAAATCGGCGAACATCGCTTTCTGATCCAGTCAGATTTAATCGGCAGCTTCAACCTGGAGAATCTGCTCACCGCCGCCACCGTGGCCTGGTCCATGGGAATTGATCCCGAAACAATCGCCCGGGGGATAAAAAATTGTCCCCAGATACCGGGTCGAATGGAAAGGTTCACCCTGCGCTCCGGCGGAACAGCCGTGGTGGATTACGCCCATACTCCTGACGCTTACGAAAAAGTGCTGGATTCCATTCGCCGTCTGATGCCGGACAAAGGAAAATTACGGCTGGTCTTTGGCTGTGGCGGCGATCGTGACCGCAGCAAACGCGCTCAGATGGCCGGCATCGCTGAACAATACTGCGACCGCTGCCTGATTACCCCCGATAATCCCCGTTTTGAAGATATTGATCAAATTAATAATGATATCACCAGCGGCTTCACTAAATCGATTTACAAGCTCTATTCCGAACGCGGCCCGGCGCTGGAAACGGCCTTGAAAAAAACCGGTAAAAATGATGTGGTGGTCATCCTGGGCAAGGGCCGGGAAGAGTATCAGGATGTGAACGGTAAAAAAGAATTTTACTCTGATATCCAAATCATCGAGAGCCGGCAATGAGAATCAGCCTGCCCGAACCGGCTGAATTTGCCACCCTGTTTGCCGCGATAACCAGCATCTCTCCCGATCCGTTGATCACCGGTATCTGCAGTGACAGCCGCGAATGCCGGCCCGGTGACCTCTATCTGGCCATTCGCGGTGAGCAGGTGGACGGCCACCGCTTCCTGCCGCAAATCAGCGCCAGCCACGGCGCCGGCGCGCTGGTGGATACTCTGGACGACAACAATAGCCTGCTGTCTCAGTACCGTGTAAATGACCCGGTCAAAACGATTGGTGAGATTGGCCGCCGGTGGCGACAGCAATTCGATTTTCCGGTGGTGGCCATCACCGGCAGTAACGGTAAGACTACTACCAAAGAATTATTGGCCCATCTGCTGGGGGGGCAATTTGCGGTTCATCGGACGCGGGGGAATTTCAACACTTCCGTGGGCCTGCCACTCACCCTGCTGGAGATGGCCGGTAACCACCAGCTTTCGATCCTGGAATTGGGAGCCAACCACCCCGGTGATATCGCCTACCTGACCGGGCTGGCCCACCCCACCCACGGCCTGATCACCAATATCGCCCCCGCCCATCTGGAAGGCTTCGGTACGATAGAAAAAGTGGTTCAGACCAAGGGTGAATTGTTCGCCGGTCTGGCTGAGGGAACCTGTTTTGTGAATATTGACGATCCGCGCATTGGCAACCTGCCGATCCCGGGACGGAGCCTGACTTATGGATTCGGTTCCAAGGGCAATTTTTACGCCCGGCCCGAATTTGATGCCGAGGACCAGCCGATTCTGATCATTAACGGCCGGCGAGTGACCCTCCCCACCACCAATCCGGTCTTCGCGCGCAATTTGCTGGCCGCGACTGCGGTAGCGGTAACATTGGGACTGGAATGGAATGACCTGCAAGAACGGCTGACTGGCTTCGAGCCGCCATCCGGCCGGGCGCGGGTGCTGCAAAACGGCCAAGTTACCATCATCGATGACAGCTATAATGCCAACCTCAATTCCGTCCGGGCCGGACTGGAATACCTGCAAACCCTCCCTGCCCGGCGCCGGATACTGGTTTTCGGCGATATGTTCGAGCTGGGTGATGCAGCGGAGGACCTGCACCGACAAGTGGGTGAAGCGGCGGCTACCGCCGGAATTGACGCCCTGTTTACCGTCGGTCCCCTCAGCCGCTCCACCAACCGGGCCGCCGCCGCTGTTGACACTAATTTTCATTTTGATGATAAAGCGGAATTAACCAGCGAATTGAATCATTTTGTGCAATCCGGTGATGCCCTGCTGGTCAAGGGCTCCCGGGGGATGGCGATGGAAACCATCATTGAAAATCTGGATTTGAACTGATGCTGTACCATCTCCTCTATCCCCTGAAATCGTACATCTCCGGACTGAATATTTTTCAGTATATCACGTTCAGAGCAACCTCGGCTGCCATCCTGGCGTTGCTCATGAGCTTCCTTATAGGACCGGTCATTATCCGCTTGCTTCAACGATATCAGATCGGTGAAGAAATCCGGGACACCGGTCCCCAATCTCATCAGAGAAAGAAGGGCACGCCTACAATGGGGGGAATTATCATCCTTAGTGCGGTAATTCTCCCCACCCTCCTTTTCGCCCGCCTGGATAATATTTACGTACAGATTATTGTCATGGCGGTGGTTTGGATGGGTATCATCGGTTTCCTGGATGATTACCTGAAAACGATTCGTAAAACCAAAGCCGGACTGGTGGCAAAATACAAACTGGCCGGGCAGATTACCCTGGGACTGGTAATCAGCTTCTGGTTGTTTTCCGCACCGGAGTTTCATGATTTCCGCAGCGTGACTTCGATTCCGTTTTTTAAAAATTTCGAGCTTGATTTCGGTTATTTCTATCCTGTGGTCATTATCCTGGTTATCACCGGATTCAGTAACGCCGTCAATCTCACCGATGGCCTGGATGGGTTGGCCTCCGGACTCTCCGCGATTGCATTCATGGTTTTCGCCGGCGTGGCCTATCTGTCAGGCCGCGTGGACTTTTCCGATTATCTGAACATAATCTATCTGCCGGGTGCCGGTGAATTGACCATCTTCGCCGCTGCCATGGCCGGAGCCGCTTTGGGGTATTTGTGGTTCAATTCCTCACCGGCTGAAGTTTTCATGGGCGATACGGGCTCGCTGGCAACCGGGGCCGCCCTGGGAACACTGGCCGTATTACTTAAAAAAGAATTATTGCTGCTGATCATCGGCGGCGTTTTCGTTTGGGAAGCCACATCGGTAATGCTACAGGTCGCCTGGTTCCAGTGGACCAAAAAACGAACCGGGACCGGTAAGCGCATATTTAAAATGGCGCCGGTCCATCATCATTATGAATTATCCGGCTGGCCGGAAACCAAGGTGGTGATCCGTTTCTGGATTATCGGAATTCTGCTGGCCCTGTTCAGTTTCAGCACTTTCAAAATACGCTAATGGATATCTCTGACCGCAATAACATCAAATTACGTGACCGGCAGGTGGCAATAATCGGCCTCGGTCGCAGTGGTGTGGCCGCGGCCCGATTGGCGGACCATCTGGGTGCGCAGGTCTTCGTCAGTGATAGCCACGATTCCCCAACAGTGGCGGAAAATTACCGCCGCTTACAGCATGATAGTATCGCCGGAGAAATCGGTGGCCACGGAGATCGGATTTATCAGGCCGATTTGTGGGTTCTTTCCCCGGGTATCGCCCGGAATGCTCCATTGGTGCTTGAGGCTCAAAACCGGGGAATATCGATCGTCAGCGAAATCGAATTCGCCAGTTGGTTTACCATGGCTCCGCTCCTGGCGGTCACCGGTTCCAACGGTAAAACCACCACGGTGCACGCCCTGGCCAAAATGTGCCAGACTGAACACAGCCACAGCGCTCTTTCTGGTAATATGGGGGTTCCGTTTTCACAAATTGTACTGGCCGATTTAATTGAGCCCGATCCCCGGCGGATCCATGTGCTGGAAATATCCAGCTTCCAGATGGAGTTCATTCATCACTTCCGGCCCAAGGTCAGTGTTTTTCTCAATATATCCCCCGATCACCTGGACCGTTATTCTTCCATGGATGAATATGTGGCCGCCAAAATGCGCATGGCCGTTAATGCCGGTACTGAGGACTTTATCGTCTATAATGCCGATGATGATTATTTAAATCAGGCTTTCACCGAAGCTGCGGCGCATACCCGTTCTTTCAGTCTCAAAGACATTCCCGGCGCCCTTTTTACCGTCAATCGTACCAAAATCAAAAATTTTGAGCACGCCACGCTCATACCCCTCGATGAGGTCGCCCTGCCCGGACAGCATAATTTAGCCAATCTGCTGGCGGCGGCAACGGCGGCCCATCTGGCGGGTGCACCCGATCAATCGATCGCCATGGCGATGGGGACCTTTCGAGGTGTTCCCCATCGTCTGGAAAAAGTGGCCGAATTTAATGGCGTCACCTATGTAAATGACTCCAAGGCCACCAATCTGGATGCGGTGAAGGTCGCCCTGAAAAGTTATCCTGGTCCGATAATTCTGATTCTCGGTGGAAAAGACAAAGGCGGTGATTTTAGTGAACTGCTGCCCCTCTTCCGGAATAGGGTTAAACAGATTATTGCCATCGGACAGGCACAACCCCGAATCTTGGCCGCTCTCAGGGATGCGGCGAGACCGATTCCTTTGGACGGTCTCAGGGATGCGGTCAAGTTCACACGGGATAGCGCAGAGCCTGGGGATATTGTTCTACTATCTCCAGGCTGCGCTAGCTTTGATCAGTTCCGTGATTTTGAAGACCGCGGCGATCAGTTTAAACAATTGGTACAAGAGGAAGTCGTCAATGCTTAGCTGGCGGAACATCTGGAAAAATTACGATCGCGGCCTGCTGATTACCGTGGCTCTGTTGGCGGTAATCGGAACAGTGATGCTCTACAGTGCCAGCTCGATCTGGGCTTACAACCACTTTGATACCGGTGCCTATTTCCTGCAGAAGCAGTTATTGCGGCTGATCCTGGGTTTTGTGGCCATGGTAATCTGCATGCACCTTGATTTCCGTTATCTGAAACAATGGTCCACCGGGATCATGATTACCGCCATCATTTTCCTGCTGGCGACTAAAATCAGTTTCATCATCCGTGGTATCGATGGCACCGCCCGCTGGATAAACCTGGGATTTATCACCATTCAGACCTCTGATCTGGCCCGGTTGGCTTTAATCATTTATTTGTCAGCTTACCTGACCCGCAAACGCCAACAGCTACACGATTTCTATTATGGCTTCATTCCGGCGGTAGTGATCATGGCGCTGGTGTTGGCCCTGATAATTTTACAGCCCGACTTCAGCACGGCTGCCATGCTGGGGGTAATTGGATTTACGATCCTGTTTCTTGGCGGCGCCAAAATCAGCCATATCGCCGCTACTGTGGCCGTGGCGGTGACGGTCATGATCCCGGTAATGATGCTGGAGCCTTACCGGCGGGCGCGTATTTTTTCATTTTTCGATCCCACTGCCGATGTGGGCGGCGCCAGCTACCAGATTCAGCAGAGTCTGATCAGTCTCGGTAATGGTGGTCTGCTGGGTTTGGGTCTGGGAAACAGTATGGAGAAAAATCTTTTTCTGCCCACACCCCACACCGATTTTATTTTTTCCATCATCGGTGAAGAAATCGGATTCATTGGCGCCTTTGCCGTGCTGACCCTCTTTTTATTCGTCTTCCAGCGCGGCATCAAAATCGCTAAAAATTGCACCGATCCCTTTGGCATGTTTCTGGCCCTGGGAATCGCTTTCAGTTTTGTCCTGTACGCTTTTATCAACGCCGGGGTGGTCACCAATCTGCTGCCTACCACCGGCCTGCCAATGCCGCTGATCAGTTACGGTGGTTCGGGTTTGGTGATTAATCTGGCCAGCATCGGCATTCTATTGAATATCAGTCTGAAAAAACGGCCGGCCAAATCGGTCCTGCGGTGGTTATCATGAATAATCACGAGCTGCGTATCATGATTGCCGGTGGTGGCACCGGCGGTCATCTGTTTCCCGCCCTGGCAATTGGCGAAGGCTTGCTGGCTGCCCATCCCGCTACCGTTTTGCACTATGTTGGCTCCAAGTTCGGGATCGAAGCCCGGGTATTTTCGGAGAAAGAATTTGAATACACCCTGTTGAATGTGCGGGGATTTCAGCGGGGGCGTGACCTTACCAGTTTCGCCCGCAATCTGCTGTTTCCCGGTCGCGTGGCAGGGGCCTACCGGCAGGCGGGTCAGATCATCGCCCGATTCGATCCCCAGGTAGTGATTGGCACCGGCGGATATGCCAGCGGTCTGCCTTTGCTGGCGGCCACCCGGAGGGGCATCCCCACCCTGATCCAGGAACAGAATTCATTCCCCGGTTTCACCACGCGCAAGCTGGCCGCTAAAGTGGATCGCGTCTGTCTGGCCTTCGCCGATGCAGCCGATTATTTAGGAGATATACAGTATCAGATTACCGGCAATCCGGTCCGTCCCGGGATTAAAAACACCGACCGGGCCGCGGCCGCCGAGGAATTTCAACTGGACGCTGATCGCCCAACCGTTCTGCTATTTGGCGGCAGCCAGGGATCGGCGGTTTTAAACGCAGTCATGGCGCCCGTCGTCACTGATTTGACCAGGAAAAATTATCAGGTTCTGTGGCAGACCGGTCCCGCCCAATATTCGCAATACAGCCATTTAGAAACCATTGAAGTGCGCCTCCGGCCGTTTATCGATCGCATGGATTTGGCCTACGCTCTTTCCGATCTCACCATCTGCCGGGCCGGGGCCATTACCATATCAGAGCTGGCAATCTGCGGTCAGCCGGCGGTTTTGATTCCCCTGCCATCGGCCGCTGCCGATCATCAGATGAAAAACGCCCGCAGTTTTGCCGGCGCCGGAGCGGCACAGGTCATTCGCCAGGTTGATTTGTCACCGCCGGTTTTACTGGAAACGATTAATACTTTAATCAGTGACCGGGATAACCTGGAACGCATGTCACAGGCGGCCGCTGGTCAGGCCCTGGGGAATGCCACAGAAAATATTGTCAACGAAATTCTCAAACTGGCGCACGCATAATGTTCAGAAAAGTCAAACAACTACATTTTGTCGGTATCGGTGGCATCGGTATGAGCGGCATTGCCGAATTATTATTGAACCAGGGCTTTGCCGTCAGCGGTTCTGATTTACTGGATTCGGAAATACTCGCTCACCTGCGCCAGCGGGGCGCTGAGATCGCCATCGGCCACGACGCGGCTCATGTAAAAAATTGTGATGTGCTGGTTTACTCCAGTGCCGTACAAGATAATAATCCCGAGTTGATCGCCGCCCGCCGCCTGGGGATTCCGATTATAAAACGGGCCGAGATGCTGGGTGAATTGATTGCCGTTAAAGAATTGAGTATCGGCGTCAGCGGCACCCACGGTAAAACATCAACCACGTCAATGATCGGCGCCGTCCTGTCGGAAGCCGACCTGGATCCTACCCTTGTGGTAGGGGGACTGGTGAAAAATATTGACACCAATTCGTTGCTGGGTTCCGGTGATATTATCGTGGTGGAAGCGGACGAGTTCGACCGCAGTTTCCTGGCCCTCCGCCCCACGCTGGCTATTGTAACCAATATCGAATTGGAACACACCGATTGCTACGCTGACCTGGCGGATTTGCAAAGTGCTTTCACCCAGTTTTCCAACTCAGCGCCGTTTTACGGCATGATCATCGCCTGTCTGGATTCCCCCGGTGTTCAGACGATTTTACCCGATATCAAACGGCCGGTGTTAACCTATGGTTTTTCCAAGCAGGCGGACCTGCGAGCCGAAGATATCAGTTTTTCCGAAGGTACTGCCAGTTTTACCGTCCTTACCGGGGATGAAGACCTCGGGCGGATCACGATTCAATCCCCGGGCAGGCATAATGTGCAGAATGCCCTGGCCGCCATCGCCCTGGGCCTTGAGATGAATCTTGATTTTGCCACCATCAAACGTGGCATTGAGAATTATTCCGGAGTGCGGCGGCGTTTCGAAATTAAGGGTGTGGCCAATGATATTATGGTAGTGGACGATTATGCCCATCATCCCACCGAAGTGGCGGCAACCCTGGCGGCTGCCCGCAGCGGTTGGAACCGTCGGCTGGTGGCCGTCTTTCAGCCCCATCTTTATTCCCGCACCCGTGATTTTTACCGTGAATTCGCGGCTGCCTTGCTGGAATCCGACAAGCTGGTGGTCACCGATGTTTTTCCGGCCCGAGAGGCGCCCATCCAAGGTATCACTGGTGAACTAGTAGCGCAAACCGCCCGTGATCTGGGCCATAAAAATACTATTTACCTGCCGGACCTGGATCAGTTGATCGAGCATCTGTCAGGGACCTTGCAGCCGAATGACATTGTGATTACCATTGGCGCCGGCAATATCTGGCGCTATTCTGACCGGCTTTACCAACATCTGCAGGATGACCAGGATTAATATGGCCCGTAAACGTAAAAAATCACCCTTACCACTGATATTATCACTGTCACTTGTGGTATTATGTGCCGCTTTGATCTGGGGCTCTTTTCACTGGACCGGATTGAAAGGTCTGGGTCAGGTGGCCGGGGTTGAGATCGCCGGTAACCGGCTGGTAGCCGATCAGGAATTGATGCGCTTGCTGGGCGATCTGGATAATACCGCTATCACCGGGCTGGATTTGCGTGAATCCAGTAAAAAATTGGAAAAACACCCCTACATCGCCGCCGCCCGGCTGAGCCGTATATTTCCCCGACGTCTGCGTGTCGAAATCCATGAGCGCCGACCGTTGGTAATGGTCAATAATGCCGAGCTGGTATTAATCGATGATCAGGGTATTGTTCTGCCGCGCATCGGAGGAGGACTGGATTATCAAATACCGTTTTTATCCGGTTTCAATCCCGACGCCAATCTCTATCCCATCGGTGAACAGGCACTGTCGGTAAAAGTGAAATCAACAGTAGCGCTGGTCAGCAGGGTAAAAGATCATTTTCCCGGTCTGTTTGCCAATTTATCGGAAGTAACTATTAATCAACAGGATGAGTATCTGCTCATCCTGGCTGAAAAGCCCACCCGGATAAATCTGGGTGATCAGGCTTTAATTGAACGCATATATACCCTGGTGAAATTTGAACGGGCGCTGGGCGGTATGAAACTGCTGTCAGACTACGCTTATCTCGATCTGCGGTATGCGAAACAAATAATTGCTAAGGAATGGTCATGATTCCTCTGAATCGCGGTCAAGAGAAAAATATTCAGGTCGGTATTGATATTGGTTCCTCGCAAATCCGCTGCGCCATCGTGGAATCAAATCCCATGGACGGGACCACCAAATTGCTGGGCCTGGGTAAATCGGCTTTCAGCGGTATGCGCAAAGGCAGCCTGATTCATATTGACAAAACAATTGCCGCCCTGGACGATGCTTTAAAGGAAGCTGAACTGATGGCTAATGTGAAGGTGGAACGGGCCATTATGAGTATCTCCGGGGAGCAAATTCGCGGGATCAACACCCAGGGCGCCATCGCCGTCCATAAAAGCAGCACCCAGAATATTCCGGTGGAACACGAGATTTCTGCCAATGATGTGCACCGCGTGCTGGAACTGAGCAAGGCGATTTCCCTGCCCATGGACCGTGATATCCTGCATGTTCTGCCCCAGGAATACATAATTGATACCATGGGCAGCATTAAGGATCCGGTGGGTATGTCCGGTCGCCGGCTGGAAGCACGCATTCATCTGGTAACGGTGGCCACTACTGCCGCCAAGAATCTGGCTAAATGCGCCGAGGAACTTGGCATCGAAATCGAGGGATTGGTATTCCAGTCACTGGCGGCCTCCCTGCCTACGCTGACCAATGACGAAAAAGAACTGGGCGTGGCGGTGGTTGATATTGGTGCGGGAACCACCGACATCACCGTATTCAATGAAGGCGGCGTGCGCCATTCGGCTGTGATCGGCCTGGGCGCCAACAGCATTACCAATGATATTGCCATGATGCTGCAGATCAGCATCGAGGAAGCGGAAAAAATCAAGCTGCAATTCGCCTCCGCCAAGGCTTCGTTGTCTTCCACAGAATTGGATTTTGATCTGCCGGCCGACGAGGGCGAATTGGTACGCAAGGTTTCGGAGCATGAACTGTCACGGTATGTGGAAGCCCGGATGGTGGAATTATTCCAGATGGTCAGCCGTGAAATCGGCCGGGCCGACATCAACGAGCGGCTCACATTCGGCGTCGTACTCACCGGCGGTGGCGCCCTGCTTAAAAATATTGTTTCGCTGGCCGGCGAAGTATTTCAGGAGTCGGTCCGTATTGGCTATCCCAAGGGGATCAGTGGCGTGGTGGACGTGGCATCCAGTCCCGTTTACGCCAACGTACTGGGCCTGACGCTCTGGAAATCCCGGGAGGATGAATTCAATCCTGGGGTTATTGCGGAGAAACCGCTGGTCCAGAGTTGGATAAAAATTAAAAAATGGTTCAAAGAATTTTTCTAGAGATAATTATCATACTAATCAAAGGAGTGCATCCATGTTGTTTGAATTTGACTACTTAGCAGAGCAGAAAGCAAAGTTGAAGGTCATCGGTGTCGGGGGCGCTGGTGGCAACGCCATCAATCGGATGATCCAGGCCGGTATGCACGGAGTGGATTTCATCGCCATCAATACCGATGCTCAGGATTTGGAAAATAACGCCGCATCGCACAAAATCCAGATTGGGAAAAGCCTGACCAAAGGTCTGGGAGCCGGCGCCCAAGCGGAAGTCGGACGGGAAGCGATCGAGACCGACAAGGAAGCGGTGGAAGCGCTGCTGGAAGAAATCGACATGGTATTTATTACCGCCGGCATGGGCGGGGGCACCGGCACCGGAGCGGCGCCCATGGTGGCCCAACTGGCCCGGGAGAAAGGAATTCTGACGGTAGGTATCGTCACCTTGCCCTTTAATTTTGAGGGTCCCAAACGGATGAATCGTGCCAGCGGCGGTATCACCGAGCTGCGTAAAGCCTGCGATACCACGATTGTGATTCCCAATCAGAAATTGATGTCCATTGTCGATAAATCCACGACGGTAATGGAAGCCTTCAAAACCGCCGATTCCACATTGCATCAGGCGGTTAAAGGAATCTCCGATCTGATCAATGTTCATGGATTAATCAATCTGGATTTTGCCGATGTGGAAACGATTATGAAAAATATGGGTGAGGCCATCATGGGAACGGGCATCGCCAGCGGCGAAGAACGGGCGGTGCTGGCCGCGCAGCAGGCTATCTCAAGTCCCCTGCTGGACAGCGCCCAGATCAGTGGCGCCCGGGGTGTGCTGGTTAATATCACCGGTGGCCCGGACCTGACCCTGCTGGAAGTTGACGAAGCCACCTCGATCATTTTCGAAGAAGCCGGCCAGGATGCCAATATCATTTTCGGCGCTGTCATCGACCCGGCCATGGCGGAAGAGATACGCGTTACTGTTATTGCCACGGGATTTTCCCAACCGGATTTCGTTGAGGAAACCCGCTCTACCGCCAAGGAAGAAGCTGAGCGCCTTCCGACCCGCACCCCGGCTTATGCCGAGTCCCTGGACATGCCATTAATCAGCCAGAAACAATCGTCCAAATCTCCAGCGATTCCAACGGCGGCGAAAGACAAAACCAAGTTTGTCTTTGATGACAGCAAACCGTCATTATTCGATGGCGGCGACCTGGAGATTCCGGCCTTCGTGCGGCAGCAACATAAATAACCGCGCTCTTACATGGATGCAAAAAGGCCTGCCGGTTGGCAGGCCTTTTCTTATTAAAGGGATGCAATCCCTGCGAGGGACAGCATCCCTTCGCACCATAATCAATACCTTTTCCTAAGGCATATTCGCAGTGATCAATGAATCGGTCACATAAAATACATAATGGAATGAATAAGTGACCTCGCTCATAAAAGCGCCTTGGCCTGAATAGGTTAACACCCAATTGTCCTTGTTTAACGGCGTTTCATCAATGATTAATGAGTCATCTGCAAAAATTTTCAGGTAATCACCCAATTCGCGAAATTCATCCTTATCCGGTTCGGACAATTTGCCTTCAAAACTGTTACGAAACACTTTGAATACATAGCCAGAATTAACACCAACTACTGTGGCAGAATCTGCCGTTGTCTCCTTGTATTCGACCGTTACGTCAGTTATTGATTGGTTATTTACCATGCAGGTAATCGTGGTTTCTTCCTTGATACTGCAACCAATCAATATCAATAATGATAACCAAACAAATCTAGGAAAATTCATATAAACTCCGGCTTAAGGTTCTATAGTATTTCCATCTGGATTGGAGTTGAAAAAAACAAATCGCCAATTTGAGACCTCGTCAATTCTGTCCTCAGCTTCCGACTCGGTTGGCGTAACCCAATCAGGATTTGCACCTTCATAATAATCCCACTCAAATATATATTCCTCCTTATTTTCATTCATTACATAATTCTTTACGCGTCTGGACCATTTCTTCCATCGATAGCGATCCCAGAACCAATGGGCGCGAAAATGGGAATATTTTCTTGCCCTGCCAAGATATTTGTTATGTTAGCACAACAGCCGGTGAACAATAGCAAAGAACACTATTGCTTCCGGCTGTTTCATAGAAGTTTAATAATTATTAGCAGATTGTGCAATTATTAATTCATTGGTGGACCATAATTGGTGTAGTGTATGTGCAAAATATGAATTATTAGAATAACCAAAATTTAGCAGCGGAATAAGTGTCCGTTGCGTGCAATTCATTCGTAGGGTCGTTTCGCGAAACGACCCTACGCTTTCCTGACTAAGGAATACAATCATCGGTAACCTCCAAATTTCCGGAAAAATAAACCGTTAAAACGGTTCACCATTTGTTAACGCATTCATGACCCACGATTAAAATCGTGGGCTATTACCAATACTAACGATTATCATAAACAGATAGAGAACAACTCAAACCCTAGCGAAACCATTTCAATGGTTTTAACCTATTGTATATAAAAGGGATGCCATCCCTTCGCGGGATGGCATCCCTGATTCTAATAAAAAATCCGCCAATCGGCGGATTTTTCATCACTTAAATATTGCTGTCAGTTAAATTTTCTTCCCGGCCGCCCGCATTTCGTTGACGACCCGACGGATGCCTTTTTTGTCAATCAGACGCATACCCTGAGTGGAAACGGTCAGGGTTACAAAACGTTTTTCATCCGGCAGCCAGAAGCGTTTCTTCTGCAGATTGATATTAAACCGGCGGCGGGATTTATTGTGAGCGTGGCTGACGTTATTGCCATACAGCGGTTTCTTACCGGTCACGTCGCATACTCTGCTCATTATTTACTCCGGATAATTATTTTGTTCTTGGCTAAAAAAGCCTGCAAATTTACACTCCAATTTTTAAAGCACAAATGAAAAGGTTGATTATGGATAATGTGACCATATCTACTGCCCGGAACAGTGATATCCCGGCCTTAGTCCGAGGTAATTTAGCTATGGCTCACGAAACCGAGGGGCTGAATCTGGATCAATCAGTTGTGGCGGACGGAGTTGCAGCCGTCTTTGCCGATTCAGGCCGCGGATTTTACCTGGTGGCACGTTGCGATAACAAGGTTGTGGGACAGTTGATGATCACCAGCGAGTGGTCAGACTGGCGCAATCGGCATTACTGGTGGATTCAGTCACTCTATATCATTCCCGCCTATCGCCGCCGGGGAAATCTGCGCCGGATGTACCGTCACGTGTTGAATCTGGCTGAAAAACAGGGCGATGTATGCGGGATACGCCTGTATGTTCATCTGGACAACCAGACGGCTCAACGCAGTTATGCCAGGCTGAAGATGGCCGAATCACACTATCTGATGTACGAATTTGATTTCGATTGATCTGTGAAAATCGGTAATCTGAACATCCCTGTTCCCGTTTTCCTGGCGCCTATGGCCGGGGTCACCGATTACCCGTTCCGGATATTGTGCAAGGAGCAGGGCGCCGCGGTGGTTTATTCAGAATTTGTTTCCGCCCACGGCATCATCCGTGAGAATGCCAAAACCCTGGGAATGATGCGTTTCACCACGGAGGAACGACCCATGGGTATCCAGATATTCGGTGATGATCCCCTAGTGATGGCTGACGCCGCCCGCCTGATTGCCGAGCGATTTGAACCGGACATTATTGACATAAATTATGGCTGTCCAGTTCCTAAAGTGACCAAACGCGGCGCCGGCTCGGCTGCTCTCCGTGATCTCTGCCTTCTGGATGATTCGACCCGGGCCGTGGTGGAGGCGGTTCCTCATATTCCGGTGACGGCCAAAATGCGTGCGGGCTGGGATCAATTTTCCATCGTGGTACCAGAAGCGGGTCAACGCCTGGAGCAGCAAGGCGTTAAAGCCATAACCCTCCATCCGCGCACTACCAAGCAGGGATATTCCGGCCGGGCGGACTGGTCACTGATCAGTGAATTAAAATCGGCTGTAAATATTCCCGTAATCGGAAATGGTGATATTGACGATGCGAATGACCTGCGTCGGATGCTGGATGAAACCAATTGCGACGGTGTAATGATCGGCCGGGGAGCATTGGGAAATCCCTTTATTTTCACCGAATTGGCCTCACATTTCACCGGTGAATCATTCGAACAACCATCGTTAAAGCAAAAAGTCGCCACCTGTCGCCGCCACCTGGAAATGCAGGTGGATTATCGTGGGGAACATACGGGGATTAATCTCATGCGCAAGCATTTTGGCTGGTATTTCAAAGGTTTTTCGGGAGCCGCCGATTACCGCCAGCGGCTGGTTACTGCGCCTGATTTATCTGCCATGCTGACGATCCTCGATGAACTTAACCAATGCAGTGATTAACTCAGCCTTTGCCTTAACCTCAGCCTTCATGAGGCTCCGATCTGCCTTGCTTATCAGATTTTGCGACCGGTAAATTTTGAGGCTCTAAAACTTTGTTTAACGCCAATTTTAGCTGTGGAGGCGCCATGCCCAATATTAAAGTTTCTGTTCCTAAAGCGGTTAACGAGCCAATCAAGTCTTATGCTCCCGGTTCCCCTGAAAAAACCGCTCTTAAAACCCGGATTGCCGAACTTAAAGCCTCTGAGATTGAGATTCCCCTGATTATCGGTGGACAGGAAGTCCGCACCGGTAAAATGGCGGAATGTGTGATTCCCCATAATCATAAACATGTGCTGGCCCACTATCATCAGGCGGGAAAAGCCGAAGTGGCCCAGGCGATTGAAGCCTCTCAGCAGGCCTGGCAAAGCTGGTCAAAAATGCCCTGGGAAAGCCGGGTGGCGATCTTCCAACGCATGGCTACCCTGCTGGCCGGTCCTTACCGTGATACAATCAACGCCGCCACCATGCTGAACATGAGCAAGAACGCTTTCCAGGCCGAGATCGATTCGGCCTGCGAGTTAATCGACTTCTTCAACTTCAATGCCTGGTACGCCCAGGAGATTTACGAGCAGCAGCCCCCATACTCACCCAATGGCATATGGAATATGGTGGAACACCGTCCCATGGAAGGTTTTATCTTTGCCGTAACACCCTTCAATTTCACTTCCATTGCCGGCAATTTACCCACAGCCCCGGCCCTCATGGGTAATGTGGCGTTGTGGAAACCGGCCTCCAGTGCCGTCTATCCAGCCTGGTTTCTGATGGAGATGTTCAAGAAAGCCGGCTTACCCGATGGCGTGATCAATTTTATTCCCGGCCCTGGTTCCCAGGTTGGTCCGGTGGTGCTGGAAAGCCAACACCTGGCCGGTATTCATTTCACCGGTTCCACCAGTGTTTTCCAAAGTATGTGGCAGACTCTGGGCAACAATATTGCCAATTACCGCACCTACCCCCGAATTGTCGGTGAAACCGGTGGCAAAGATTTCTGTATCGCCCACGAATCGGCCGATGTGGACGGCCTGGTGACTGCAATGGTGCGCGGAGCCTTCGAATATCAGGGACAGAAATGTTCAGCTCTCTCCCGTGCATACATTCCGGCTACTCTTTGGGGTGAAGTGAAGGAAAAATACACTAACCAGGTAGCAACAATTAAGCTGGGCGACCCGCAGGATTTTACCAATTTCATGAATGCGGTAATTGATAAAGCCGCCTACGAATCGATCACCAGTTACATCGATTATGCCAAAAACTCCAAGGATGCTGAAATCCTCACCGGCGGTAACTACGACGATTCGGTGGGCTATTTTATCGAACCGACCACTATCGTGACCAACAATCCAATCTTCAAGACCATGGAAGAGGAAATCTTCGGACCGGTACTCACCATCTATGTGTACGATCCCAAGGATTGGGCTGAGACACTGAAACTGGTGGATTCCACCTCTCCTTACGCCCTCACCGGTTGTGTTTTCGCCGATGACCGCCAGGCCGTGGTGGAAGCTTCCGCCGCCCTGACGCATGCCGCAGGTAATTTCTATATTAATGACAAACCTACCGGAGCAGTGGTGGGCCAACAGCCCTTCGGTGGCAGTCGTGCTTCCGGTACCAACGATAAAGCCGGTTCCATGTTCAACCTGCTGCGCTGGGTCAGTCAACGGACGATTAAAGAAACCTTCGTACCACCCACCGATTACCGTTATCCCTTCATGGATGAAAAATGACCAAACTGTTACTCAGAATTCTCTCATTCCGACAGGGCTTCGGCTTTTGCTAGACCGATGATTCAAGGATGCCATCCCGAATGAAAAAACTGAGTAAACCGAAGAATTAGAGGATATAAAAATGAAAAAAATCAAGACCTTGATCATGGGAGCCGCCGGACGCGATTTCCATAATTTTAATGTACTATACCGTGATAACGAACAATATGAAGTAGTGGCTTTTACCGCCACCCAGATACCCGACATTGAAGGCCGGACTTACCCGGCGGAACTGGCGGGTAAACTCTATCCCAACGGTATTCCGATTCACGACGAGAGTGATCTGGAAGTACTGGTTGACCGGCATGACGTAGAAGAAGTTGTCTTCGCCTACTCCGATATTTCACACGAATCGGTAATGCACAAGGCCTCGTGGGTTAACGCCACTGGTGCCCATTTTAAACTATTGGGTGCCGAACCAACCATGGTTAAATCGACCAAACCGGTAATCGGCATCGGCGCCGTACGTACCGGTTGTGGTAAAAGCCAGACTACCCGCCGGGTGGCCGAAATCCTGAAACAGGCCGGAAAAAAAGTAGCTGCCATTCGACACCCCATGCCCTATGGTGATCTGGCTGCCCAGAAAGTCCAGCGCTTCGCTTCCATTGATGATTTGAAGAATAACAAATGCACCATTGAAGAAATGGAAGAGTACGAACCCCATATCAATACGGGCACTATCATTTATGCCGGTGTAGACTATGAAGCCATTCTGCGCGAAGCCGAGAAAGAAGCTGACGTAATACTGTGGGACGGTGGGAATAATGACCTGCCCTTCTACCAGTGCGATCTGTACATCGTGGTAGCCGATCCCCATCGCCCGGGACACGAATTAACTTACTACCCCGGTGAAACCAACCTGCTGTTGGCGGATGTGGTTGTGATTAACAAAATCGACACCGCCGACTCAGACTATATTGAAGAGGTGCGCTGGAATATCCGCCAGGCCAATCCCAAGGCCGTAATCGTGGATGCCGCCTCACCGATAGCAGTGGAAGATCCGGATCTGATCCTGGGTAAAACCGCTCTGGTAGTGGAAGATGGCCCGACCTTGACCCACGGCGAAATGAAATACGGCGCCGGTACGGTAGCCGCCGAAAAATTCGGTGCCGCCGATGTGGTGGATCCCCGGGAATACACCGTCGGTTCCATTACCGAAACCTACGAGAAATACCCGGAAATCGGTCTGGTACTGCCGGCTATGGGTTATGGCGATCAGCAGATGAAGGACCTGGAAACCACTATCGCCAAAGTCGATTGTGACGTGGTAATTATTGGAACTCCCATTGATCTGCGTCGGGTGTGCCAAATCAAGCAACCATCCGTCAGAGTGACTTACGACTTGCAGGAGGTTGGCCGTCCCAATCTGCCGGACGTAATGAAACCATACCTGAAATAATATTACCGGATGGGGAGCCCAGGCTCCCCCTCCCCTTTTTTATGCCAAAAATTCGCTAAACCACAGGAGGGACATCGTGAAAATTCATGAATACCAGGGCAAGGAAATCTTTCGCCAATTCGGTGTAACAGTTCCCATAGGTTATCCGGCCTTCAGCATCGATGAAGCAGTCGAAATGTATGATGAAATCCCTGGCGATCTGGCGGTGGTAAAAGCCCAGATTCACGCTGGCGGCCGCGGCAAAGGCGGTGGAGTCAAGCTGGCACATTCCGAAACAGATGTCCGCAACTACGCCCGGGAAATGCTGGGCATGAATCTTGTCACCCACCAGACCGGCCCCGATGGCAAGCAGGTCCAGCGCCTGTTGATTGAGGCCGGTGTCGATATCGCCCGCGAACTGTATGCCGGGATCGTGCTGGACCGGGGTCGCAGTGAATACGTTTTTATGGTTTCTACCGAAGGAGGCGTGGAAATTGAAAAAGTGGCCCAGGAAACACCGGATAAAATAATCAAGGAATGGATCAATCCAGGTCTGGGCTTGCGCACCTATCAAGCCCGTCAACTGGCCTTCGCACTGGGTTTAACCGGTAAACAGGTTAAGGAGGCTGTAAAAATATTTATGGCGCTCTGGCAGGTTTTTACCGCCCGGGACTGCTCTTTGATTGAAATCAACCCCCTGGTGGTTACCAGCGACGATCAGGTCATGGCGCTGGATGCTAAATTAAATTTCGATGACAACGCCCTGTTCCGCCACGCGGAAATCCGCGACCTGCGCGATATCAGCGAGGAAGATCAGGCCGAAGCCAAAGCCGCAAAATTCAGCCTCAATTATATCAAACTGGACGGCAATGTAGGCTGTATGGTCAACGGCGCCGGACTGGCCATGGCCACCATGGATATCATCAAGATCAACGGTGGTGAGCCGGCCAATTTCCTGGATGTGGGCGGCGTGGCCAACGCCGCCACGGTTGCCAATGGCTTCCGCCTGATTATCGATGATCCCAATGTGCAAGCCATCCTGGTTAATATTTTTGGCGGGATTGTACGCTGTGACCGGGTAGCTAATGGAATCATTAAAGCACTTACAGAGATCGAAGTTGATCTCCCGGTTATTATCCGGTTGGAAGGCACCAATGCCAGGAAAGCCGCTCAGTTGTTGGAAGAAGCGCCGTTGAAGTTTATCGTAGCCGATAGTCTGCAGGACGCCGCCGCCAAAGCGGTGGCCGCTGCCCAAGGAGGTGTGTTATGAGTGTGCTGGTAAATAAAGAAACGCGCCTGTTAATCCAGGGCATAACCGGTCAGGAAGGTTCATTTCACGGACAGCAGATGATCGATTATGGCACCAACGTCGTCGGTGGCGTCACACCCGGCAAAGGCGGGCAGACAGCAATTGACCGGCCGGTTTTCAATACGGTGGCGGAAGCGGTAAAAGTCACCGGTGCCAATACTTCTGTGATTTTTGTTCCGCCGGCTTTCGCGGCTGAGGCCATCATGGAAGCCGCTGATGCCGGTCTGGACCTGGTGGTATGTATTACGGAAGGTATTCCCACCAACGACATGGTCCAGATACACAGATTCCTCTGTGACAAGCATACCCGCCTAATCGGCCCCAATTGCCCAGGGATCATCTCCCCGGGGCAGGCCAAAGTCGGTATCATGCCGGGTTTTATACACCAGCCGGGTTCGATCGGCGTGATATCACGCTCCGGTACATTGACTTACGAAGCCGTCCACCAGTTGGTTGAGCATGACCTGGGACAGTCCACTTCCATCGGGATCGGTGGTGATCCCATCATTGGTACTAATTTCATTGATATGCTGGGTTTTTTCCACGAGGATGACGATACGGAAGGAGTAGTGCTGATCGGTGAAATCGGCGGCACCGCCGAAGAAGAAGCGGCGCAATGGATTATTGATAATAAATTTGAGAAGCCGGTGGTGTCTTTCATTGCCGGACAAACCGCCCCGCCGGGACGGCGCATGGGGCATGCCGGTGCGATCATCGCCGGCGGGAAAGGTACGGCCAAAGATAAAATGCAGGCTCTGACGACCGCCGGGATTACCGTAGTAAAAAGTCCGGCGGAAATTGGTCTGGCCATGCATGATGCGCTGAAATAAATCACGAATTGCGAATTACGAATTAGATTTGGAGTGAATAGTGGGAAATAGAACTTTTACAATTATTAAGCCCGATGCTTTCGGCAAGAAATACACTGGCAAAATCATCGACCGTATCCTGGAATCCGGTTTCGAAATTCTGGGTGCCCGCATGATTCATATGAATCAGAACGACGCACGGGGGTTTTATGCTGTCCATCAGGAAAAGCCGTTTTTCAATGATTTGATTGAGTTTATGACTTCAGGACCCTGCCTGGTGATGGTGATCGCACATGAAAATGCCGTGGAAAGCTTCCGCAAATTCATCGGTTCCACCAACCCGGCGGATGCCGCCGAAGGCACCATTCGGCGGGATTTTGCCGAAAGTGTCCAGAATAATGCCATTCACGGTTCTGATTCTGACATCAATGCCGAAAAAGAAATTGCATTTTTCTTCACGCCCAATCAAATTCATGGTACTTAAGAGACAATTTTTACCTAACCACGTGTGAGGGATATGCGTTTAAAACATTATCTGGCAATATTTGCCTGTATCCTGTTGTTGGCTGGTTGTGGTGATGACGGGAATGAGGGCATCGTTGGTGAGTATCAGTCAGCCCGAGCCGAAGCTCCGGCCGAAGATGGGTATTTTGAATACACCTGGTCTATTATCGAACAGCCCGATGCCAGCCGATTAATAGCCGAAGACCTGGAACTCAACGAAGGTGACCAGGCCATGAGTTTCATCCCCGATTATCCCGGATCCTACGAATTTGAAGTAGTAATCCTGGATGAATTCGGTGATGAACTTTCCACCCAGAATTTCCAATTTGAAATCATCGGCGGTGAAGAAGAGCTGGTAGATGAAGACGATGCTGAAATTATGGAGGATACCATCGAGGAGCCGGTGGAAGACTTTGATACGATCTACACGCCTCCGGTCGAGGAATCCTATGTGGAGCCTGAGCCTGAAAAGGTCGTCCGGACTCCACCGCCACCACCTAAAAAACCTGTGTACCGCAAACCGGCGCCTCCGCCACCGGGTTCTACGATCCCCAAGGATCCCCTGCGCTACACGATACAAGTATCCGCCAAACGGACATTCGAAAACGCTCAGAATTCCGCCGAAGCCCTGATCGAATCCGGTTATGATGCTTATATTCAAAAAGCATATTTCAAGGAGACGGATGAAATCTGGTACCGGGTGCGGGTGGGAAGTTTCGAGAGCTATTCTGCCGCCGTGGCAATCGCAGCAAATATTTCTGAATCAACCCAATACGAGACCTGGGTTGATCACATTCGATTGGAAGATTAAAGGAGAGAATTATGGGTCCCATGAATTTACATTTTGATGTACGGGATATATTCCGTGCCCCGCGGCTGGCCTTGAGCGGCAAGAAAATCATGATTTTCCTGTTCGGCCTGATCAGCGGCTGGATCGCTTACTGGTTATTAACCTATATTGCATTAGGCTTGACCGGTGTGTCTTTCGCGTCCGCCTGGAAAGAATTCGGGCTGTACCCCTGCCTGTATGCCACCGGCTGCGGCCCGTGGTACGCCCAGGTGGTGTACTGGATCGGAATTATCGTCTGGTTTTTCACCATAAACCTGTCCTGCACGGCGGTAGCCCGCGTAACCTACAAACAACTGAAGGGTGATGAATTTTACTCCTCCGGCGACGCCTGGAAATATGTCAAGAAACACTGGCATCCGGTAATCTTCAGCTCCATCAGCATCATATTGATTATCGCCTTTTTCCTGATTATGGCCGCCATATTCAGCCTGGTCGGGAAAATTCCCTACGTAGGCGAATTCCTGTTTGCCCTGCCTTATCTGTTCTATTTCTTCGGCGCGGTATTCACGGTATATACGCTGGTGGTACTGATCAATTCCTTTGTTTACACACCGGCGATTGTGAGCGCCTACGAAGAAGATACCATGGGAGCGGTATTCCAGAGTTATTCGCTTACCTGGTCCCAACCCTGGCGGATCGTTCTCTATCATCTGGTTTTACTGCCCATAACCTATCTGGCCGTCTATATCTTCGGCCTGTTCTGGTACGGTGGCTATAAGCTGATCAACATCGTTTTTGGTGGTGATTGGTTTATGAGCATGGGCGCCAAGCTCAGTAATATTGTCGGTTATGCCACTGATATTGTAATCCCCAAACTGTGTTGCGTCAGCTGTAACATGTTCCCGGCGGCAGCGGCTGATATGCCCGTTACCCACAGCATTGCCGGAGTAATCACCGCCATATTCATCTTTCTGCTGTTCACCGCCATCATCGGCTACGGTCTGTCGATCCTGTCAGTGGGTGAAACGCTGATGTTTGTCATCTTCAAGAAAAAATCCGATGATGACAATCTGTTGGAGCGCAAGGACGAAGAAGAGCTGGCGGAAGAAGAGGAAGCAGAAGGAGAAGACAGTGATGTTTCCTCCGACGAGGACGAAAATACTGCTGCAGATACTGATGAAGCCGGCGGCAGCGAAGACGAGAAATAATTAACCAAATCGGTTTTATTTAAGTTAAAAAGTGTCTGTTTTCTCAGGCACTTTTTAACTTGTATGCCTTAGAAACAAAGAGTAGTTTTGCGGGTTTAAAATGAAGCTTTACCGTTCCGAATTAGCAACCGGATTAGACAATACGCTTTTTGAGATACCGGTCGATAAGGTAAATATTGGTGATCTAAGGTTTGCCAGCGATAAAATCCTCTGCCATTTATCCAGTAAAGAAGCAGCGGACGGGTATAAAATATCCGGGCAAATGGAATTTTCGACGATTGCAACCTGTGATCGCTGCCTGACAGAATTTGTCCAGCAGCATGACGCCAATCTGGAGATCTACCTGACCGGCGATCAGGATATGGAATCCGATCCACTCGCGGATTTCATATATTTTCCCGCCCATCAGGACTGGATCGAGTTATCATCAATTCTGGTTGAGTTTATTTATCTGGATCAAACAATCAAGACTTTATGCTCTCCAGGCTGTAAAGGCCTTTGCGATACCTGCGGTCAGAACCTGAATCAGGGCGATTGTTCTTGTCAGCAGGATTCGACCGACGAACGGTGGGACGGAATTAAAAAATTACTTAACTGATAATAGTTACAGAATCAGGAAGAATTATGGCACTACCAAAAACCAGAATTTCACGGGCCCGTGGCCGCAAGCGTCGCACCCATTATAAAGCTGCCAATGTAAGCTATGGCAGTTGCCCTCAGTGTGGCCAGACGAAAATGCCACATCGCGCCTGCCCTAATTGTGGCTACTACCGTGGCCGTCCGGTCATTTCTGCGACGGAATAGTACCGTTCGATAAATGAAACTGGCCATTGACGCCATGGGGGGAGATTTCGCCCCTGGGGCCGTGGTTGACGGGGTGCAGCAATCTCTGGCTGAAACCCCGGATGATTTGAAATATATCCTCGTTGGTCAAACGGAAGCCATCGAGCGCGAGCTGGGTAATTATAGCAGTGAGCGCATCACCATTCACCACGCCGGCGAAGTCGTGACCATGCATGACCGGGCTTCACGGGTTATTAAGACCAAGCCCGATTCCTCAATTGTCACCGGCATCAAGCTGGTAGCAAAGGGTGATGCCGATGCTTTTATCAGCGCCGGTAATACGGGCGCTGTGATGTCAACCTCATTATTCGCCCTGGGACGCATATATGGCGTGCGCCGTCCCGCTTTAGGAGCCTATATACCTACGCTGAAAGGCGGGAAAATTATCTGTGATGTTGGCGCTAATCCAGACGCCAAGCCTTATCATATCCTCCAGTTTGCCCTGATGGCAGCCGACTATCTAAGTCATGTGGAAGATGTCTCAGATCCATCGGTGGGACTGGTAAATATCGGCGAAGAACCAAACAAAGGAAGTGAATTATACCAGGAGACCCATCAGTTGCTGAATAAAGAACTGGCCAATTTTGTGGGTAACGTGGAAGGGCGCCACCTGCTGGATTGCGAAGCCCAGGTGCTGGTCTGCGATGGGTTCGTAGGTAACACGATCCTGAAATTCGCTGAAGGCTGGATCAATATATTCGCCGGTGAAATTAAAAACCGGATCGGGAGCAATACCCGTTACAAGCTGGGCGCCGGACTCATGCGGCCGATCTTTCAGTCCATAAAAAAACAATTCGATTACGAAGAGTACGGGGGCACACCACTGCTGGGTGTGAATGGTGTCAGTATCATCTGTCATGGCAGTTCGGGCGCCAAGGCGATAAAAAATTCCATTCGCGTCGCCCAGTCATGCGTGGAGAAAAATCTGATTGACGATATCAAACACAGTGTCGCCGAACATATGGGAGCACATAATTGAAAGCAGCCGTTACAACCACCGCCAGATACCTGCCGGAAAAAATACTTACCAATAAAGATTTAGAAAAAATCGTCAATACTAACGACGAATGGATCCGAACCCGCACCGGAATTTCCGAAAGGCGCCTGGTTAGCGATGGGCAGGCCACGGCCGATATGGGCAGCGCTGCCGGTCGGCTGCTGCTGGAGCGCAGTGGTTATTCCGCCGACGAAATCGAAGTAATCATCGTCGCCACCGTCACTCCGGATATGATGTTTCCCTCCACTGCGGCCCTGATCCAACATAATCTCGGCGCCCGCAATGCCTGGGGCTTTGACCTGTCCGGCGCCTGTACCGGCTTTCTGTACGCCCTGGAAACGGGGGCTAAATTTGTGGAATCAGGCAAATATTCCAAAGTGATGGTGATCGGTGCCGATACCATGAGTTCGATTCTGAATTTCAAGGATCGCAATACCTGCGTGCTTTTCGGCGATGGCGCCGGGGCCGTCCTGCTGGAACCGAGCGAAGACGGCCGGGGCGTCTTAGATGCCAAATTGCACCTGGACGGCAGCGGCGGAAAATTTCTGTACATGCCCGCCGGCGGCAGCCTGAAACCGGCCAGCCATGAAACAGTAGAGAACAACGAACATTTTGTCCACCAGGATGGCAAGGCGGTATTTAAAATTGCATCCAAGGGGATGGCGGATGTGAGCCTGGAACTTTTAGAGCGTAATAATTTTACCGGCCAGGATATCAAATTATTCATTCCCCATCAGGCAAATAAAAGAATTATCGATGTATCCGCCAGACGCTGTGGGTTCACTGCGGAGCAGGTTGTGATTAATATTGGTAAATACGGCAATACTACCGCTGCCACGATCCCCATCGGGATTGATGAATCAGTGGAAAACGGCAAACTGGAACAGGGTGATTTACTCCTGTTGGCGGCCTTCGGCGCCGGATATACCTGGGGCAGTATTTTAGTGAAATGGTGATGAGATCATGAAAAGCGCATTTATCTTTCCGGGCCAGGCTTCACAGTATGTGGGCATGGGACAGGATTTGTACGAGCACAGCGAAACGGGTCGGCGCTATTTTGATCAGGCTAATGAGATTCTGGGCGTGGACATAGCCCGGTTGAGCTTCAGCGGTCCCGAAGAAGAACTCAAGCAAACCCGTCATACCCAACCGGCCATTTATATTGTCAGCGTAATTCTGGGTAAATTATTGCTGGACAAGGGCACTAATCCGGCGGCGGTAGCCGGACACAGTCTGGGAGAATATTCAGCCCTGGCAATTGCCGGTGCATTCGATTTCGCCACCGGACTGGAAATGGTGAAAATCCGGGCAACCAGTATGCAGCAAGCCGGCGTGGACCAGCCGGGCACCATGGCCGCCATCCTGGGAATGGCCGATGAGCAGGTAGAAGCAATCTGCAACCTGCTTGGGGCCGAAGCTTTGGTGGTGCCGGCCAATTATAACGCACCGGGACAACTGGTTATCTCGGGATCCGTCGATGGAGTGCGACAGGCAATGGCCCTGGCCAAAGAGCAGGGCGCGCTGAAAGCCGTTGAACTGAATGTGAGTGGCGCCTTTCACTCCCCGCTCATGTCGCCGGCCAAGACGGCGCTGGCGGAAAAAATTGAAGCCACTGATATTAGAGACTTGTCGATCCCCGTTTATGCCAATGTTACCGCCAGTCCAGTGACCGGCGGCGATGAAATTAAGAAAGCTCTGCTGGATCAACTGGAAAATCCGGTGCGCTGGTACGAATCGATAAACAATATGGCCGGCGCCGGTATTGCACAATTTACGGAAGTGGGACCGGGGCGAGTTTTACGGGGGTTATTGCGCCGAATTAATCGTAAATTGTCGGTTAACGGAGTGGAATCAATCACTGATATTCAAGACTATGCAAATGAATGATTTAACTGATAAAATCGCTATCGTTACGGGCGCCTCCCGCGGGATTGGCCAGTCAATTGCCGAAACGCTGGCGGAAAATGGCGCACACGTGGTCTGTGTCAGCCGCAATCTGGAAGCCGTAAGCGCCGTCGCCCGGCAGATAGAATCCAGCGGATTTAAAGCCCAGGCCGCCGCTTGCAGTGTGGGCAATCATGATGAGGTGGCGAGCCTGGTAAAATCAATCACGGAGGAGCATGGCCGGGTTGACATTCTGGTAAACAACGCCGGTATCACTCGCGACACATTAATTATGCGTATGTCCCAGGCAGACTGGGACGCCGTCCTGGATACTAATTTAAAAGGTGCTTTCAACACCACCAAGGCGGTGACCAGGCCCATGATGAGACAACGTGCCGGCCGGATCATCAATATTTCCTCGGTGGTTGGTATCTCCGGGAATGCGGGACAGGCCAATTATTCCGCCTCCAAAGCCGGTTTGATCGGTTTCACCAAAGCCACCGCCCGGGAGCTGGCCTCCCGTGGAATTACGGTTAATTGTATTGCGCCCGGTTATATCGAAACCGCTATGACCGCCGATTTAAAAGAAAATTTAAAAGCGGAAATGATTAAGCAGATTCCGCTGGGTAAAATTGGAAAACCCGGTGATATCGCCGCCCTGGTATTGTTCCTGGCCGGCGAAGGCGCCGGATATATCACCGGACAGACTTATGCCGTGGACGGTGGAATGACAATGACTTAAAACAAGGAGAGTATAATGGATACATTTGCCAAGATTAAGGAAGTGATCGTTGATAAGCTGGGTGTTGAAGAAGATAAAATCACCAAAGAAGCACATTTCGTTGATGATCTGGGTGCCGACTCGTTGGATACGGTTGAATTGATTATGCAATTGGAAGAGGAATTCAGCATTGAAATCCCCGATGAAGATGCGGAAACCCTGACAACCGTCGGCGCTGTTATCGATTACATCGAGAACCAGGCTTAGCCCATGCCCAAACGGCGGGTGGTGATTACCGGCATGGGAGTTTTGGCTCCCAACGGTAATAATCTCGAACAATATTGGGGGGCGTTACAGGGGGGCGTCAGCGGGATCGATAAGATTACCCATTTCGATACCACTGACCATACGGTGAAAATCGCCGGTGAGGTCACGGGATTGAAGGCGGAAGAAATTCTCGATCGCCGCGAAATCCGCAAACTGGACCGCTTCACCGTCTACGGGCTGATTGCCGCCGAGGAAGCCATCAAGGCTTCCGGCCTGTTGGAATCCACCACGGATATGGAACGGGTTGGCGTCATAATCGGGTCCGGCATTGGAGGTATTGTCACCTTTGAGGAACAGCATGAGATTCTGCGCAACCGGGGACCACGACGCGTTTCGCCGTTTTTCATTCCCAAAATGATCGCCAATATCGCCGGTGGACATGTGGCAATCAAATGGGGCTTTAAGGGTCCCAACCACACCGTGGTTTCGGCCTGTGCCTCCGGCACCGACGGTCTGGGTGAAGCTTACCGGGCTATCCAGTATGGCGATGCCGACGTCATGATCTCCGGCGGAACCGAAGCCTCAGTCTGCCAAATGGCTGTGGCCGGATTCGCCAATATGAAAGCTCTGTCCACCCGCAATGATGATCCCCCGGCCGCCAGCCGGCCGTTTGATCTGGACCGGGACGGTTTTGTCATCGCCGAAGGCGCCGGTATTCTGGTGCTGGAAGAATTGGAACATGCCCGGGCCCGGGGAGCCACAATTCTGGCTGAGATGGGTGGCTACGGCGCCACCGATGATGCCTTTCATGTAACGCAACCCGCCGCCGGTGGTGAAGGCGCCGCCCGCGCCATGAGCAATGCCATCCGGGATGGTGGGCTGGAACCGGCAGATATCGATTATATAAATGCCCATGGAACATCCACGCCATACAATGACAAAAATGAATCGGCGGCCATTCGCCAGGTCTTCGGCGAACACGCCGATAAGCTGCTGGTTAGTTCCACTAAATCCATGACCGGCCATCTGCTGGGTGCCGCAGGTGGTATTGAAGCGATCGCCACGGTCCTGGCGCTAAAAAACGGCCTGGTGCCCCCGACCATTAATTATACCACTCCCGATCCGGAATGCGATCTGGATTTTGTCCCCAATGAAGCTCGTAAAGCACCGATCAACGCAGCCCTTTCCAACACCCTGGGCTTCGGGGGTCACAATGCGGTAATCCTGTTAAAGCGCTGGAGCGATTAATTTGTCGTTAGCTGATATTCTATTTAGAAGCCGCAAACGGAATAGCCGTTTTTCCAAGCTTGAGCGGGTAATCAAATATAAATTTAAGAATCAAATTTACCTCGAACAGGCCTTTACCCATCGATCGATAAATTCATATCCCCGCCAGAATTATGAACGGCTGGAGTTCCTGGGGGACGCGGTGATCGATCTGGTGGTATCGGGTGAACTAATGCGGGAATTTCCCGAAGGGGATGAAGGCATTTTAACCCAGAAGCGTGCCGCCCTGGTACAGAAATCATTTTTGTCCTCCATGGGCAACCTGCTGGACCTGCTGTCTTTCCTGAATATCGAGCCTTCAGTTGATCTGGAAGTTGATAAAATCGCCGTTAAACAACTGGGTAATGTTTACGAAGCCCTGATCGGGGCCATCTTCATGGATGGGGGTATCGAACCCTGCGAAAGACTGATCCTGGATACGGTGTGGCGGCACCGGGCCGATGCCTGGAAAATCACCAATTATAAAGGGCGTCTGATCGAATTCTGTCATTCCCGACAACTGGCAAACCCCAAGTTCATCATCAATTCCGTCATCGGCCCCGAACATCAGAAATTATTTGAGGTTCAGGTTAAAGTCGGTGACAATTCCTACCCCACCGGGATCGGCAGCAATAAAAAAACCGCTGAACAATCAGCGGCTCAAATTGCGCTGGAAAAACTGCTGCTATAATTCATTCCATTGCTTTGATTTGGTCCCGCAGCCGGGCGGCGATCTCATATTCTTCCTTTTCCACCGCTTCACTCAATTCCTGCTCCAGTTGCTGACGGGTTGCCTGAGCCGGGTCTTCCTTTTCCGTGGCCCGTTGCTCTACGGCTGATTCGGCCACACCGGACTCATCCATGACGGAATCAGCCACAAAAATGGCAGTCTGCAGGCGCAGCGCCACAGCAATGGCATCGCTGGGGCGGGCATCGATTGATAATTGCCGCCCGTCTTCAACCACAATTTCCATGCTGGCAAAGTACACCCCATCACGTAAATCAGTTATTGCCACGGATTTGAGAACACCGCCGGTCTCCCTTATCAGATCCACCAGCAAATCATGGGTCATGGGCCGGGGTATTTTAACCTTTTCGATAGCCAGGGCGATGGCCTGGGCCTCGAAGGCGCCCACGATAACCGGCAGGATACGATCACCAGCAACATCCTTCAACAACACGGCATAACTGTGACTGGCAGAATGGTAGGAAATTTTATCAATATTTACCGGAAGTAAATCCATATTGGAATCAATATACCAATCCCGGCTTTTGTTCCCAACGGAATTTCTTCAAGCGATTTGCTCCAGTTGGCCTTTTAATTCCATGATTTTTTCCACCGGCGTAGGATCTGTTCCGTGTTCCAGAGCGCACCAGAAACTGAGCCAGTCACCAAAATGGATCAGATGCAGCAGCCGCACAAATCGCGATGGCCCCGCCACCGCAACAGTTTCCTGCCGGCAGTACTGGTCGATGAGCCGGTTGCTGATCTCCCGGCGATGGGCCACCCGGACATTGTCACTTTCGTCTTTCAACCAGATGACGTAAGCCTGATCCAGCAAATGAGGATTATTTTCCCAGCCAACGATTTCATTATGATTCATTTCCGGTAATTCGTTGGTGTGGGCCAGCATTTTGGCGTTTTCATTTAATTGTCCCCGCCAGCGGGCGGCCACTACGGCCGTGCTGTCGGTTTCTCCATAGATTACCGGCAGCTTCCCGGCGATTCTTTTTGCCAGCTCCAGCGTGGGATTATTGTGCGTGGCGCCATAAATATCGCGCCGGGCTTGCAATAATTCGATCGTGGCCGGCAATTCACCGGCGATCGACTCGCCGATCATGCCCAAATGCTGCAATAAATAAAGCAAACTCACAAATGAATACGCCAGCGCCGCCCGGGGTTGGAGTCCGGGGACGATCTTGATTTTGTCATAACCATCGGCGTCCAGCAATTGCTCGATTTTACCGCCGGTGGTTATGCCTATAAGGGCGGCGCCTTTGGCCCGGGACTGGCGATAGACGGCCAGGGTTTCTTCGGTGTTACCGGAATACGAAGAACAGATCACCAGGGTGTTTGCTCCAGCCCAGGCTGGTAAACGGTAATTTCGCACCACCTGCAGGGGGAGCTTCAACTCATCGCCTGCCAGCATATTGGCCACATCGCCGCCAATGGCCGAACCACCCATACCCACAACAATCACCGATTGTACATTGTCATAATTATGTTTCAGTTTGATTGCTTCACCGATAGCCATGCTGTCGGCCAATTGGTCGGGAAAATCATAGATGGCCTGGTACATTTTCCCCGGATCTAATTCACGAAAATCATTCATAATCTTTCCACATAAGTTGGTATTGTAAGCAGCAGGCTCCGGTCGGACCGGAGGCCTGTTATTTTTTCCTGGTCAATACCAGGTCAGCGAAGTTCAGTAATCGCCGGCGCTGGTCATCCGTCAATTCCGATAAAGCCTGGCGGGCCTTTTCAATATATTCATCGGCCAGTTGGCGACTGTGTTGCAGCACGCCGGTCAACTGATAATAATCATAATAGGCCTTCCGTGTATCCACCGGATTAAGCTTTACGTTTTCCCGGCAGAATACTTGCCATTCACCGGGATTGCGTTCACGGGCCGCGATTGTCAGTACCGTCTGTTTACCGGCGGCAATATCACTGCCGAGACTCTTGCCCATCGCCGTTGCGTCGGCAGTGATTTCCAGGATATCATCCTGAATCTGGAAGGCCTGCCCCAGTAAAAGACCGAACCGATATAATCCTGCACATATTTCATTGGATTGTTCCCCAATGATGCCCCCCAACTCGGCGCACAGCCCCAGCAGATTCCCGGTTTTTTTTCCCACCATCGCCAGATAATCATCGAGAGATATTTCGTCCGACTGTTCGAATTGCTTATCGTAAGCCTGTCCCTCGCAGATTTCCATCGTGGCCTGATTAAAGCGTGTCCAGCAGTCCACCGGATTGGTGAGCACTTTCCCGATCAATAACTGGCTCAGTGTAAACATTCCGACACCGGCCAAAATGGCGGTGGATACATCCCAGCGCCGGTGAACGCTGGCCTGTCCATGGCGCTGGTCATCGCCATCCATAATATCATCGTGGACCAGGGTAAAATTATGGAGTATCTCCACGGCCAGAGCCGCGTTGAGCAGATCGGATTCGTCCGCATCGAATGAGCGACCGGCCAAGGTGACCAGCACCGGCCGCAGGCGTTTGGCAGTACCCCCCAAGCCGTAGCGGACCGGTTCGTACAGATATTGTGGCCGGGCCGGCAAATCAAGCTGGCGGAGTCCCTCCTCCACCTGCTGTCGGATATTGGCTATTTCCGCCGTGAACGGATCAGTGGCCGCCATCCAGCTCGATCTTTCCAATGGACTGGAGTTTGGTGAGCACTAAATTTTTAATCTCTTCCATTCGTTCCTGAGTGGCGGCTTCGAAGCGGCAGACGATTACCGGCTGGGTGTTGGAGGAGCGCACCAGTCCCCAGCCGTCGCCGAATTTGATTCGCACACCATCCACGTCGATCACATCGTAATTGGCGCTGAAATATTCGGCTGCTTCTTGGGCAATCCGGAATTTCTCCTCGTCCGATTCACACATCAATCGCATTTCCGGCGTGGAGTAGTACTTCGGTATCTCCGCCGCCAGTTCGGATAGTTTCTTATCGCTGCGGGAGAGCAGCTGAATCAGCCGGGCGGCTACATAAGTAGCGTCATCGTAACCGTAATAATCATCGGCAAAGAAAATATGACCGCTCATCTCACCGCCGAATTTGCAGTTCAGTTCGCGCATTTTTACTTTAATCAGGGAATGGCCGGTTTTCCACATCACCGGCTTACCGCCGTATTTGACGATCATTTCTTCCAGGGCCTGGGAGCATTTCACATCAAATAAAATCTCGTCGCCCGGTTCCACAATCTCCGGCAGGAACAGCGCCATCAATTGATCAGCCCAGATTATCTCACCGGTTTCATCAACCACACCGACACGATCGGCATCACCATCGAAAGCCAGGCCCACATCGTATTCCCCGGTCTTCATCAATTTGATCAGCTCAGTCAGGTTGGCTTCCACGGTGGGATCGGGGTGGTGATTGGGAAAGCTGCCATCGATATCGCAAAATAATTCGGTGAGATCGGCGCCCAGTTCGCGAAAAATGGTGGGTGCATTGATACAGGCGGCGGCGTTGCCGCAATCCATGACCACCTTCACCGGACGTTCCAGCTTAATTTTTTCACGGATCATCTGCTCATAGTCGGCTTTAATTTCGTGGCGAATTTCGTTACCGGTACCCACCGCAAAATTGTTATCCGCGATTATTTGACGGATATCCTGTATCTGCTGGCCGTAAACCGCGCCCTGCTTGTAGCTCAGTTTAAATCCGTTATATTCCGGGGGATTGTGACTGCCGGTTATCTGGCAGGCGCCGGCCACATCCAGGTGAAACATGGAGAAATAATTCACCGGTGTGGGCAGCAATCCCAGGTCGATGACGTCCACGCCCGTGGACAGCACGCCACGTTTGAATTGTTCCATCAGGGCCGGGGTTGTCAGGCGCACATCACCGGAAAGGGCAATCTCCCGGCCGCCCTGATTGGCGATAAAAGTACCGAAACCCTGCCCCAGCAGCACCACCACATCGGGAGGGAAATCCTCAGCCACATTGCCGCGGATGTCATATTCACGAAACATATAGGGATTTATATTCACATTTTCCTCACAATTTTAAAGGTTTAAAGCTACCACAACGGGCGGCCGATCATTGCCGAAATTTACAGATGAATCTGCTATGATTCTATTAGCGCGGCCCGGTTCGTGTCCATTATTTCCAGAGATTGCTTCTAACCGGGGGTAGTTCTACCCTTGATTTGCAGATTTTCCCAAAATCAGTGATCGAGTAAATTGTTTCACCCCTTCGGGGTTATCTTGTATGGTGGTGATTGTGCTATAATAATATCACCCCTGCGGGGTTTGCATAACCTTCCGGATTGCTTTGTTTTATCCCGGAAGGTTGCTCTTTGAATATCCAGCAAGGATCAACGATTTGTGATTTGCGAAG
>LSCG01000103.1 GCA_001577055.1 Fidelibacterota bacterium TCS56 | reverse complement strand
GGCAAAGCGTTCCACCAGCAACGGCAGGTCCTCGATCCGATGGCGCAGGGCCGGCACATTGATCGTCACGGTCTTCAGCCGGTAATATAAATCCTCGCGGAAATCACCTTTGACCGCATCCTGTTCCAGGTTGCGGTTTGTTGCGGCGATCACCCGCACATCAGAATACAACATCTTGGAATCGCCCACCCGCATGAACTGTCCGCTTTCCAGCACCCGCAGCAGTTTTACCTGGGTCTCCGGTGGGGTTTCGCCGATTTCATCCAGAAAAATCGTGCCCTTGTTGGCGGTTTCGAAATAACCGCGCCGGTCTTCGCTGGCCCCGGTGAAAGCGCCTTTTTTATGGCCGAATAATTCACTTTCGATTATTCCCGCCGGAATGGCCCCGCAATTGACGGTAACCAGTGGCGAATTACTGCGTTTACCGAAACGATGGATGGCCTGGGCCACCATTTCCTTGCCAGTGCCCGATTCTCCGGTAATCAATACCGAGATGTCAACCGGCGCCACCTGGGCGATCATTTCGATTACCTGGCGTATGGCCGCCGAATTTCCGATGATACCCGCCGTTTGTTGCATACGATCAATATCTATCATACCTGCACCTCATCAGGATGATTGCTGGTTATAAATCTGCCACATGCTGGTCAATAATGTATCCAGGTCGGAATGCTGCGCCTGCCACCCGAGCAGCTCGCCTGCGATCCGGGAAGTGGCCACTAATTCCGCCGGATCACCAGTTCGCCGCCCGACGATTTTCACCAGTATCTCTTTTCCTGTAATTCTGCGGGCCGCTTCCACCACTTCCAGCACCGAATATCCCTGGCCGGTGGCAAGGTTAATTTTCAGATTGTCCTTATTTTTACTCAGATATTCCAGGGCGGCCAGATGGGCCGTGGCCAAATCGTTGACATGGATGTAATCACGGACACCGGTGCCGTCGGCAGTGGGATAATCGGCTCCGAAGATTTGCAATTCGGCCCGTTCGCCGGCAGCCACCTCCATCACCAGCGGCAACAGATTGGCGGGATTATACTCCCGGCCGGAAATCCGTCCCTGCACATCGTAGCCGGCGGCATTGAAATAACGCAGGGCGGCGTAGCGCAGGCCCTTCAATTGAGCGTACCACTCCAATGTATTTTCAATTTCCAGTTTGGTGTAGCCGTAAAAATTGGTCGGTTCCGTGGGGTGTTTTTCATCCACCGGCAAATACCGGGGATTGCCGTAAACCGCAGCGGTGGAGGAAAACACCATCGTTTTTACATCATGCGCCAGCATGGTATTCAATAAATTGATGGTCCCGGCGATATTATTACGGGCGTATTTCTGCGGCGCCAGCATTGATTCACCGGCGGCTTTGAAAGCGGCAAAATGGAATACCGCCTCTACCCGCTGGGTAAAAGCCTCTTCCAGTCTGGGCAAATCATGGATGCTGCCCTCGATAAAACTGGCCCGTGGATCAATATTTTCCGGGTTCCCCAACGATAAATCATCCAGGATGACAACTTCATGACCCTGATCAAATAATTCCCGTACCACATGTGAGCCGATATAACCGGCGCCACCGGTAACTAACACCTTCATGCTTCCACCTTTATTTCCGCTTCCAGCCGCTGGATTTCATCCCGCAGGGTGGCGGCCCGTTCGAATTCCAGTTTTTCCGCCGCCGTCTGCATCTCCCGGCGCATAATATCGATCACCATGGCTTTATCCTGCGGATCCACCTCAAATTTAGACAGCATTTTCTCCGGTTTGGTTCGTTCACCGGTGGCTGAATCGGCCACGGCCGTGGAGTACATAATTTCATCAGTGGATTTGTACACCGTCTTGGGTGTAATCCCGTGCTCCTGATTGAATTGCTCCTGCATTTCGCGCCGCCGGGTCGATACATCAATCAGGTATTGCATTGCTTCGGTGATTCTATCGCCGTAGAGCAATACCCTGCCGTTCACGTGGCGGGCGGCGCGGCCGGCCACCTGCATCAATGAGCTTTTGGAACGGAGGAAACCCTGCTTGTCCGCATCCAGCACGGCTACCAGGGAAACTTCGGGCAGATCCAGTCCCTCGCGCAGCAGATTAATGCCCACCAGCACATCGAATTCGCCCAGACGCAAATCCCGCAGGATTTTAACTCTTTCCAGCGTAGCGATTTCCGAATGCAGGTAGCGGACCCGCAGATTAATCCCCCGCAGGTATTCGCTGAGGTTTTCCGACATTTTCTTGGTGAGGGTGGTGATCAGCACCCGCTCCTGCCGGGCGGTGCAAGCCCGGATTTCGCCGATCAAATCGTCGATCTGTCCTTCGGTAGGCCGTTGTTCCACCAGCGGATCCAGCAGACCGGTGGGACGGATTACCTGTTCCACCACCAGTCCCCGGGATAGTTCCAGTTCCCGGTCAGCCGGGGTTGCGGAGGCATAGATCGTTTGATTCTGCAAGGTCTTGAATTCTTCGTATTTCAACGGCCGGTTATCCAGAGCGCTGGGCAGACGAAAACCAAATTCTACCAATACCTCCTTGCGGCTGCGGTCACCGTTGTACATGGCCTGTATCTGGGGAATAGTCACATGAGACTCATCCAGAATCAACAGGAAATCATCGGGGAAGAAATCGATCAACGTCCAGGGCCGGTCCCCCGGTTTACGGCCGGCCAGGTAGCGGGAGTAATTCTCGATCCCGGAGCAGTAGCCCACCTCCCGCAGCATTTCCATGTCAAAATTGCTCCTTTGCTCCAGTCGCTGGGCTTCCACCAGTTTGTTGGCTCCGCGCAATTCCTCCAGACGTTGATTTAAATCGGCGCGAATATCGGGGATAATTTTTCTGATCATCTCCGGCTCGGTGACGAAATGCTTGGCCGGGTAAATATAAATCTGTTCCATATCGGCCAGGATTTCACCGCTGATGGGATCAAAACGGGAAATCGAATCGATGGTGGTACCGAATAATTCGATCCGTACGCAATGCTCATCATAGGCCGGGAAAATTTCGATTACATCACCTCGCACGCGGAAATTACCCCGTTCCAAAACCATATCGTTGCGCAGATAGTGGATATTGATCATGCGCTTCAGGAAATCCCGGCGCCGCAGGTTTTTGCCCTTCTCTACACAAATCACCTGTTTCTTGTAATCGGCTGGTGAGCCGATGCCATAGATGCAGGAAACGGAACTGATCACAATCACGTCCCGGCGATGGAGCAGCGAACTGGTGGCTTTTAGGCGCAGACGGTCGATTTCATCATTGACCGATGAGTCTTTTTCGATGAATGTATCTGAGACCGGCAGGTAGGCTTCCGGCTGATAATAATCGTAGTAGCTGATAAAATATTCCACGGCGTTTTCCGGGAAGAGCTGCTTGAATTCACCGAAAAGCTGGGCGGCCAGCGTTTTATTATGGGAAATGATCAGGGTGGGCCGGTTAATCCGCTCGATGGTTTTAGCCATGGTAAAAGTTTTACCGGAACCGGTAACGCCCAGCAGGGTCTGGTGCGGCAATTCCTGTTCCAGATTGGTCACCAGACTGTCAACCGCCTGGGGCTGATCGCCCCGGGGTTCGAAATCACTATGGATTTTAAACTCTGCCATATTGACCAAATTTAGCCGTTAATTGGAATTGATAGCAATCATTCTTCGGGGGAAAGCACTAAAATACCAATCCTGCATTTTGGCAGAAGAAAATTGAATGGAGGGCCGGAGAAATGGTGTGATGGAGTGGGGAGTGCCAGGCACCTGCGAGGTGCCTGGCACTTTCAATGTCAAACCGGTACCGCCTCCAAATGATAATCACCGGCAGCCGTGATCTGCACATCCGCGAATTTTCCAACAGGCAACTCGACAGCCACGATGACAATATTGTCGATTTCCGGCGAGTCAAATTCGGTGCGGCCGATCGACTCTCCCGCTTTGTTTTCATCGATAATCACCGTCATCCGCTGACCAACCAGCGCCTGATTCCTGGATTGGCTGATGCCGTTCTGCAAATCCATTATGGCCGCCTTGCGATCATCTTTCACCTGCCGTGGTACATCATCGGGTAAATCGGCGGCCATGGTGCCCTCCTCTTCCGAGTAGGTAAAAACGCCCAGTCGATCAAATTCCTGTTCTTCCACAAAATCGTATAAGGTTTGAAAATCGGCATCGGTCTCACCGGGATAACCCACAATCAACGTCGTCCGCAACCGAATATCAGGAATGGCTTTCCGCAGTTGATCCAGCCGGCGGCGGATACCATCACGATTCAGTCCCCGTCGCATGGATTCCAGCACCGGATCGGAAGCATGTTGAATTGGAATATCGAGATAGCGGCAGATTTTATCGTTGGCCGCCAACGCCGCGATAGTCTGCCGGGAAAGATGGGCCGGGTGGGCGTAATGGACGCGAATCCAACGGACACCCTCCACATGATTCAATTCATTCAGCAGATCAGCTAGGTATTTCTTCGGCTGCAGATCCCAGCCATAGGAGGTTGTGTCCTGGGCGATCACCAGTAATTCCTGCACGCCCCGGTTGGCCAGTTCCTGTGCTTCGGTAACAATAGCGTCAATTGACCTGGATTTCTGCAGTCCGCGCATCAGCGGGATGCTGCAAAACGAGCAACCATTATCACAGCCTTCGGCGATTTTGAGATAGGCGTAATGGCGGGGCGTCAGCAGGCTGCGCAAGTAAAGGGGATCATCCCGATGATGGCGATCACCTGAGATATGCGCCACGATATTCTGATGATCGCGGGTGCCGAAAAAGCGATCCACTTCAGGTAATTCTTTCTTCAGCTCATCGGGATAGCGCTCCGACAGGCAGCCCATCACCAGCAACTGCCGTGCTTTTCCACTGGATTTCAGTTCGGCCGCAGCCAGGATGGTGTCGATGGATTCTTCCCGGGCCTGGTCCAAAAAACCACAGGTATTGATCAGGATGATATCGGCGGACTCCGGTTCATCCACAACCTGAATGCCACTGGATTTCAAACCCCCGACCACGATTTCCGAATCCACCAGGTTCTTGGCACAACCCAGGGAAACAATATTGACCTTTTTATTCATTAATCAACCGGAGCATCTCTATTTAATCCACTTCGAACAGTGATTCCACATACTGGTTCGCGTCAAACTGATATAAATCATCCAAGTGCTCCCCGATTCCCACGAAAGCGGTTGGTATGGCTAATTCCCGGTACAGCGGGAATACCATCCCGCCTTTGGCGGTGCCGTCAAATTTAGTCAGGATAGCGCCATCCAGTGGCACACGCCGGGCAAATTGACTGGCCTGCAGGATTGAGTTCTGCCCCAGATTAGCGTCAATGGTGATCAAGGAACTGATTTGCAGTTGGGCGAAGCGTTTCCTGACAACGTCGTACATTTTATTCAGTTCCACCATCAAATTATCATAAGTGTGCAATCGTCCGGCGGTATCGACGATAGCCAGATCATAATCACCAGCCAGCATGGCCTGTAGCCCATCATAAAGTACGGCGGCGGGATCGGCGGAATGCTCGTTGCAGACCAAACGTAATTTAAGCCGCTCACTCCAGATACGTAATTGTTCCACGGCCGCGGCCCGGTAGGTATCGGCCGCCACCAGAATCACCTTTCGGCCCTGCCGGCGGTAGTAGGCGGCCAGTTTGGCAACGGATGTGGTCTTGCCGGTACCATTTACGCCCACGACCATCATCACGGTTGGTCCGGCCGGTAATTCATAGGCAAGCTGTGAGTCGGACAGGCGCTCCAATAATATTTCACGCACCGCCAGTGATGGATTCGGCGGTCTGGTCTTTAACAGGGTATCATTTACCGCTTCCACCACCTCAAAACCCATATCGGCGGCCAGCAGTAATTCTTCCAGTTCTTCCAGCGTTTCCGGTGATATCCGGCAACGTACCAGGGTCTGAAAAGCCCGGTCCAGTGAGGTCCGGGTTTTCCGCAGGGCATTAAACAGTCGGTCAGTCAGCGGCATTTTTATCCTAAATTTTTTGGTACTGTCTTTTGTAATCCAGCAGGTATTGAACCCAACTCACACTTTGTAAGATAACCGTAATCCATAAAAACAGGATTCGCGCGGTTTCCAGAGCCGGGAAATTAAAAATATACAGGGCAATGGTAATGGCGGTAAATGTGACCGATATTTTACCGACCTTATTGGCCCCCAACTGTCCGGCCGAATGATTCAGTAAATACAGGGCGAACAGGGCGATTGAAAGATAACGGATCAGAAAAAAGATCAGGAACCAGCCGGGAAAATTCCGTCCGGGATCCAGCACGATATAAAAAGTTACGGAAATTATCAGCACCGAGTCAGCCAGCGGGTCCAGCATCTTGCCAAAATGGGTAACCTGATCGGAACGGCGGGCAAAAAAGCCGTCCAAAGCATCGGATAGAATGGCCACAACCACCAGCACGAAAGTTAACGGCAGCCAGCGCTGGTCGGTCAGTGTATAGATAATCGGAATGGCCAGAAAGGCCCGAAGCAAAGAAATCAGATTAGCCATGGTGAGGATCCGTGAGGGATCGGTAATGCGGGATTTAGCTGTGTCGGTTATCATCGATCATTTCTATTGGTTTTGATTGAGCTGGCGCTTCCAGTTTAATGATATGGTCACAAAGACCGGTCACCAGATTCCGGTCGTGTGAAATCAGGATTAAATGATTTTGTTCAAGATATGTTTGTAAATATTGCGTTAATTGTCGCCTTTGTGAGCGCCCCAGGCCGAAACTGGGTTCATCCAGGATCAATAAATCATAATTGGCATGGGTCAGGAGCTGAATCAGGACAAAGCGCAAAGTTGACCAGGATATATCTGCGGCGCGTTTAGTGCAAATCAGCTTCCAGTTGATTTGATAGCTGTGCATGGATTTAATTGCCCGGGCCAGTTGATCTTGATCCAGGCGGCCGGCCTTGATCATATTTTCAGCCAACTGAAGCAGATCGGCCGAACCCAGCATTACTTCGGGAAACTGGTCCAGATAGCCAAGGTTCAATTCACGATCAACTCCGTCAACCGCCAGTTGAATCTGCCCATCACGGGGACGAATTAAACTTAAAATCAATTTGGCCAGAGTGGTTTTACCACTACCGTTATCGCCCATAATTCCGATGGCACGTCCATCATTGACCGAATAGGAGAAATCAGTAATAACGTTCGATTCGCCATAGGAGTAATTCAAATTCCTGACAGATAATGATAAGCCGCCTTGGCGCTGGACGCCGGCGGGTATGGTCGGCTGGACATGCGTGATTGGTTTGATATCTGCCAGCGTCAATTGCCAGCAGTTGCTACTGAAGCGGCAATCATCCATATCGGACGTCATCCACAACACCACAGCCTCCTTGGCGTGGACCAGTTGTTGTAAGCCGGCAACGGCCTCCTTCTTCTGGGTGGGCGCTAAAAATGAGAATCCATCATCAATCAGGATGGTTTTTGGGTCCGATCCCACGGCCGCATGCAGGTTCAGGATTTCTTGCTCGCCACCGCTTAGTGTGTCAGGATGACGATTGAGATCAATTGCCAGGGGAAAATCTTTCAGGGCGGCCCGGTAACGCTTATCGATGGTTGCTTGATCATTGGAAGTGCATTCAATTCCAAACGCCAGTTCCCGGGCAACGCTGCTGCTCACAATCTGACTGTTGGGATTTTGAAACACCACCTGCAAACGATCGGGAACGGTTTTGGAAATCAAGCGAAAATTTCCACCCCCAGGCACCGGCAGACCGGCCAGAGCCCGCACCAGGTTTGATTTGCCTACGCCGCTTTCACCGTAAATAATATGGATTCCCGGTCCCAGTGACAGCTTGAAGGAATCGGGGTTGAATTTGGGGAATTGAAGGTTAAATCTCAGATGGTTAATCACGGATAATACCACGCACTACCCGGGTAGCTGAGCCAAGATTCCGATGGATAACATCAGTGGCCGCCAGGCTGGACTCCAGAAAATAATCGCGATCATTAATTAATTTGCGGAAATATTCGTAGGCGCTGTTACTGTCTTCAATGGCGCGTCCCCCCTGGAATTCGATCAATTGTTCAGCTTCCTGCGAATTATGGTAGCGGGGACCAAACATCACCGGCAGGCGGGCGATGGCCGGCTCCATCACGTTGTGCACCCCCGAAGAGAAGCCTCCGCCGACATAGGAGATTTGTCCCTGCCAGTACAGGTTGGCCAGATTGCCCACTACATCCACTATTACCACCCGCGAACCATTATTGATGTTGCCGTCACAGCTCACGTAGGTGCTGGTAGTTATATCATGTTCAGCAAAGATATTGACCGAATGGGCGATGTAACGTCCACTGGGTTCGTGCGGTACCCAGAGCAGGGACAAATCATCGAATTCACCCAATAACTGCAGCAAAGGCTGCAGAATAACCGCTTCGTCTTCGGGCCAGACGCTGCCTACCACAATCCGGCGATCACGATTCAATACCGATTCAGTCCGTTCCCGCGAGAAATTATCGGCATATTTTTTCACCTGGTCGTAGCGGGGATTACCCAATACCCGCACCAACGGTTTATGTTTACCATCCAGGATGGATTTCAGGCGTGTGTGATCAATTTCAGAGATGGTGTAGATAGTGGAAAAACAGGAATATACATTGCGATAAAAACTTTTAATGACAGGGTATAATTTGGTGCTGCCCTCCGCGAAATGAGCGGCGAAGATATTGGTATGTATCCCCTGCCTTTTGGCCTGCCAAACCAGATTGGGCCACACATCATAAGCGGCAAAGATTATTTTCTGCGGCCGGATGATTTTCAATGTGCGGTTTACCAGCAGGGGGAAATCCACCGGCAGATATATTTTGCAGTCGATGTTTTCATCCTGTACGTGGCGAAAACCTGAAGGCGAAAAGAAGCTGACCAGGATAATACTCTGCGGGATGACCTCTTTCAAGCCGGCCGCTACCGGGCGAACCTGCTCGTATTCTCCGTGGGAAGCGGCATGGAACCAGTATACCGGTCGGTCCCGGTCAATTTGCCGGAAGAAGCGCCGCAGGACACCCATCGATTTATACCGGCCCATCAAACCACGGCGTAATTTGGGTTTAAAAATCGCTGCCATTGCTACCAACAGGACCATTACCGGCAGAATCAGCACATTATAAATGATTTTCCAGGCCAGCATTAACTTGCGATTAGATTCCTCATTCTGGTTATAACCTGATCTGCATTTATTTCATCCAGGCAAAATCTTTGGCTGCGGCGGCACGGTTTGCGGCCGTTTTGTGAACAGGGACGACACCACAGTTCACGTTGAATATTAATCGATCCCGGTCGATTGACGCCTGCCCCCGTTTCCCGGGAAGTGGGGCCACAAATCATCACCGCGTCCACTCCCAAAGCCTCAGCCCCGTGGACCAGTCCCGTATCGCTCCCGACGACACTTCCAGCCCCGGCTATTACCGCCAGTGATTCTCGTATGCTGGTGCGACCGGCAAGATTGGTCACAACTGGATTCAGTTGGGCAATGGCGTCACAAATTTTATCGCCGGAAGTTCCTAATAAAACCACATGGAAAGCAAATTTATCACTAATAATACCCGCCAGGCGAGCATACTCCTTCGGCAACCAGCATTTATTAGGCCAGGCTGCTCCGGGGATGAAAACAATATAGGGGCCGGTTACCCCCTGTCGTTTTAACATTTTTCCGGCATTTTTCTTTTCGCTCCCAGCTAATTCCAGCCGAGCCGGCTGCGGTTCAAACAGGCCCAATTCGCGCAGGTCTTTGTTCAGGGCATTTAAATAAGAATAATCTGCGGGAAAACGATTGATATTAAAATTGAATAATAAAAAACGCCATAAGCGCGGTTTTTTAAACACCAGTACCTTGCCGGCTCCCAGCCCTTTTCTGACCAGCTTGGAGCGCAGACTGTTGTGCAGGTCCATGACCAGGTCGTAATCATTCAGTCTGAGACGCCTTCCCAGTTGATAAAGCAAGCGCGGTGGTTGTTGTCGATCGATGGTAATCAGGCGATCAATATCCGGGTGGTTCTCCAACAGGGGCGCGAATTTCGATAAGGTTAAGAAATCAATGCGGGCGGCGGGAAAACAGTGGCGCAGTCCGGCTGCGACGGAAGTAGTGAGAACAATATCTCCGATACTGGAAAATCGGATGATTAAAATTACTTCCGGGGAGAACATTCAACGGCTGCGCGTGGAGTTGTAAATCACCAGATCGCTGAGGGCCTGTTTGTAATGACTGTCCGGGTAGTCATCCAGTGCGGAAAGCGCTTGGCCGGAGTATTCATCAATACACCGGTATGCGTACTCAAATCCACCGGCGTTGCGGATCAGCTCGTTGATATTATTCAAATCATCGACGGATTTGCGTTTCTGTCTCAGCAGCCGTTTCATTTTCTTTTGTTCAACGCGACTGAAATTAGCGAATGAGTGGATCAATGGCAGAGTCACCAGATTGCGCTTGATATCGGCGCCTTTTTCCTTGCCGGTTTGTTCTTCCTGTCCCAGAAAATCAAACAGATCATCCTTGATTTGGAAAGCCAGCCCCAGATTGGTACCATAAGTCTTCATAGCCTGCCGATCACTGTCTTTTTTGGTAGTCGTCAAGGCGCCTAATTCGCAACTGGTGGCAATCAGCGAGGCCGTTTTACGGCTGATCATATCGAAATAACTGGTTTCGTCAAAGGAGCGTGTGGCGCTTTTCTCGATTTGGAGCATTTCTCCCGCCGCCATTTCTTCGGCAGTATGGGAAATTATATCCAGAACGGCGAAGTCCTTGATGCCGATCATATTGATTAAGGCCCGGGAAAACAGATAATCACCCATCAGAATTGATATACGGTTCTTCCAAATCTTATTAATTGACGGGAAGCCGCGCCGTTTATTGGCATCATCGACCACATCATCATGAATGAGGGAAGCTACATGCAGAATCTCAATCAGAGCCGCTGCCCGGTAGCTGTTAACCGTCGGCTGGCCGCAGATACGGGAAGCCAGAATGGTGAGAATCGGACGGAAGTGTTTGCCGCGCCTTTTCAGTACATAGCGCCCGACGATATTGATCAGACGGATTTCCGAGCGAATGGCTTCTTCCAGTTCACGGCGAAAAATCTCCAAATCTTCCAGAATCGGACGGGAAATCTCTTTGATATTGGCTACTGTTTCGCGCATGGCTATACCAGCGGAACCTCAGAATCGTTCTTTTTCCGGCGATGCACCAGCCAGGAGACGCCGATGCTGAATTCGTACAGGAAAACGAGCGGAAAAGTCATCATAAACAGGCTGACCGGATCGGGCGGTGTAATCAGGGCGGAGATAACCATGATGATCACAAAAGCGTGGCGTCGGTAATGGCGCATAAATGCCGGGGTAGCTATGCCAATCAGTGAGAGGATAAACACCAGCACGGGCAGCTCGAAAAGCAATCCGCTGCCGATAATCAGCCAGGTTATGAAACTGAAATAATAATTGATGGAAAACTGGTTCTGGATATCCTGCACACCCATCGAGGCGAAAAATGTAAGCGAAATCGGTATCA
>LSCG01000102.1 GCA_001577055.1 Fidelibacterota bacterium TCS56 | reverse complement strand
AGCACGGTGCGAATTGCCCCGGCCCTCACCATTTCAGCTGATCAAATAGATCGCATTGCCGACGCGATTTACACGGTAGTCAAGAAACTGTAGTTCGGAGCCACATGTCCACCGACCCGCGCCTGTACATTATCGCTACGCCGATTGGCAACCTGAAGGACATTACTTACCGGGCGGTGGAGGTGCTGGGAGAAGTCTCGCTGATTGCGGCCGAAGATACGCGGCGGACGAAAATCCTGCTGGACCATTATCAGATCAAGACGCCGGTTATCAGCTATTTCGAGCACAACCGTTTCACCCGCATTCCGCAAATAATGGATCATCTGGAGGAGGGCCGGCAGGTTGCGGTGGTTACCGATGCCGGTACTCCGGGAATCAGCGATCCGGCCTATCGCCTGATTCGGGCGGCAATTGAGCGCAATATTACCATCGAATCCCTGCCCGGGGCGGCTGCATTTCTCACGGCGCTGGTCTGCTCGGGTTTGCCTACCGACTCTTTCCGCTTCGTAGGATTCCTGCCGCCGAAAAAAGGTCGCCGCGGTAAATTGCGCAAGCTGGAAGACAGCACCGAGACCCTGATATTCTACGAATCGCCTCACCGTATTATCAGGACGCTGCAGGATATTGAAAACGTACTGGGTAACCGCCCGGCAGTAATCGGTCGTGAGTTGACCAAAATGAACGAAGAGGTGGTCCGCGGCCGTATCAGCGATCTCATCACTCATTTCAAGAATAAGAAACCGCTCGGCGAATTTGTATTGCTGATCGGGAAAGATGATGTTAATGTCTATTTTGATTAATCATCGCTTCATTACTTTCGAGGGAATTGACGGCTGCGGAAAATCCACCCAGGCGCGAATGTTGCTCGATTATCTGGAGCAGTCCGGTGAACAAGTATTTTTCGTCCGGGAGCCCGGCGGCACACCGATTTCGGAAGCAGTCCGCGGAATTCTGCTGGACATAAATCGCGCTGAATTAAGCGATCGCACCGAGGCGTTGTTGATGACCGCCAGCCGCGCGCAACTGACCGATGAGCTGATTATTCCGGCCCTGGAAGCGGGGCAGTGGGTGATAGCCGATCGCTATGCCGATTCCACCCTGGCTTACCAGGGGAGCGGTCGTGGTATTGATATGGAATGGCTGATCCGACTGAATAAATTTGCTACGGCGGATTTGGAGCCGGGCGTAACTTTTGTGATCGATGTAAATCCCGCCCTGGGGCAGCAACGTCGCAGTGCCGTTAATGATCGCATCGAAGAGGCGGGCCTGTCGTTTCAGGCCAAGGTGCGGGACGGTTATCGAGAAATAGCGGAACGATTTCCCGAACGAATCATAGTTTTAGATGGATCCGCTTCCATTACTGTTATTCATAAACAGGTCATCAAGGAAATGACCAGGAGAAAATTAATTTGAAACGTGTACCCATAAAAATTCTGACGCTTGGACTAATTTTATTGATCAGCTTCGGTTCGCTGGCGCTGACGAAATCGGAATATCTGCGCCAGTTGGAGCAGTCGCAGAAACTGATCCACTGGGTAAACCGCGAATTATTCTCACGCTATGTAGATGATATTGATATAGATGCTTTTACCAAGCACAGCATCAAGAGTATTCTCACCGAACTTGACCCCTACACGGTCTTTCTCGAACATGAAGAACGGGATGGCCTGGAATTACTGACCAGTGGCAAATACGGTGGTGTGGGAATTCAGATCGGTCGCCGGGAGAACCGGCTGACGGTGATTGCGCCGATGGACGATACGCCCGCGCAGCGGGCCGGGATTATCAGCGGTGATCGTATCCTGGCCATTGACGATGAACCTACCACTGACATGACCCTGGACGATGCCGCCAAGCGTATTCGGGGCGAAAAGGGTACAGTGGTCAAACTTACCATTGGCCGCCACGTCGATGAGCATACCCTGGAATTTGAATTAACCCGTGCCGATATTACCGTTAAAGACGTGGCGTATACCGGTTTGCTGGATGAATCCACCGGCTATATTCGTTTGACCCGTTTTTCTAAAAACGCCCCCTACGAAATGCGACGCTCATTGAAGGAGCTTCAGCGTCAACAGGTTGATGCAATCGTGCTCGATATGCGTGACAATCCCGGCGGATTGCTGCAGTCAGCTATCGGTGTCCTGGATTTATTTGTCGAAAAAGGCGAAGTGCTGCTCACCACCAAAGGTCGCAGCCGTAATACTGACCGTTCATTCAAATCGGATCGTAATCCGGTCATTGATTCCGACATAAAAATTGCCGTTCTGATCAACCAGGGCAGCGCCTCCGCCAGTGAAATCGTGGCCGGGGCCCTGCAGGATCTGGATCGTGCCGTAATTCTGGGAAAACGGTCATTCGGAAAAGGCCTGGTACAATCCGTATATAATTTCGATGAGAATACTTCGCTGAAAATCACTACCGCCAAATATTATATCCCCAGCGGTCGCTTAATTCAGAAACCTGATTATAATAATAGCGATTTAATTGCCTGGTCCACTGCAGAGGATACAACCTTCTTCACAATTGGCGGCCGACCGGTCAAGGGTGGTGGCGGGATTTTCCCCGATATTGAAGTTGAAACGCCCCCGGCGTCCAGTCTGGTGCGGGAAAGCTGGCGCAATGGTTATTTCTTTTCTTTTGTACAAGAATACCGTGATCGTTTTAGCTCCCCGGATGAGATCATCATTGATGACGAACTGCTGATTGCTTACCGGGAATATATCATTCAACACGACATAGATATCCCGGTGGCCGGTGAATCGCAATTTGATGAAGCCCGTGAGAAATTGGTGGTGCTGGACAGTGCCAATACCGACCTGCTGACTGCATTAAATCAGATTGAATCATTCATTGAAACGCACGAGCAAATGGAGATCTCCGAGCATCTTGATCAGGTCAGAATAAACCTGAAAATGGAATTCGCCAACTTGTTCGATGGTACCGAAGGCAGGATAAAAATCAGCCTGGATGAAGACCTGGTGGTACAGGAGGCCCTCAATGTCCTGTCTGACTCCGGCAAATATGATAATATCTTTGTTGCCAAATAAGTTGGTGTATTGTCCATAATTTGCTGAAAATCGCATAGCTATAATATCAGAATCTCATTATATTTCGGGCTGCTAATTCGAATTATTATTTTTGAATACTAATGAGATTACAGCTCAGGTGAATAAAGTGCCCCAACTTGATTGTCCTGAGAGAATCCCAGGATAATTGAAATATGGGCGATTAGCTCAGGTGGTTAGAGTGCTTGCTTGACATGCAAGAGGTCACTGGTTCAAGTCCAGTATCGCCCACAGCAGAGTTTAAGAATGAAGGCTGAGAATCATATTCAAGTTTTCTGCCACCGCCCTCAGGCGGTTATACCGGTTTACCCTGTTATTACACGATTTACCGCCTAACTTGTATTCATCCTCCTAAAACGATGAAAAAGATAAATTTAACCTTCCCGGATAATAGCGTACATACCTTTGATTACGGTGTTTCACCCAGCGAGGTTGCCGCCTCGATCGGTGAGCGACTGGCCAACGATGCGGTAGTGGCGCAGTTTGGCGACAATTTGATTGACATGAATTCGTCTCTGACCACCGACGGGCCGATCAAATTCTTCACCGGCGACAGTGATGAAGGACATGAGATTTTGCTTCACAGTACGGCCCATCTGATGGCCCAGGCGGTCAAGGAATTGTTCCCGGAGGTGAAAATCACCATTGGTCCCGCAATCGAGAACCGTTTTTATTATGATTTCGATATCGACGGTACTTTTTCCGAGGGCGATCTGAAAAAGATCGAGGAAAAAATGCGGGAGTTGGCCAAGGCCAGGCAGCCGGTAAAACGGGTGGAATTAAGCCGCGAAGAAGCCATCGATTTATTCCGCACCCAGGATGAAGATTATAAAATAGAGATCATCGAAGAATTGCCGGATGATGAAGTCATATCGGCTTATCGGCAGAATGATTTTATCGATCTCTGCCGGGGACCGCACGTACCGCATACCGGTAAGCTGAAGCATTTTAAATTACTGGAGTCTTCCGGCGCTTATTGGCGCGGTGACGAACGAAATAAAATGCTGCAGCGCATTTATGGCACCGCTTTCGGCTCCAAGAAAAAACTGAAGGAATATTTACGGTTTCTGGAAGAAGCCAGAAAACGCGATCATCGCAAGTTGGGCAAGGAACTGCATATTTTCGCTTTTGACGAAGAAGTGGGGCCGGGCTTGCCACTGTGGTTGCCTAACGGTACCATCATCGCCGATGAATTGGAGCAGTTGGCTAAGGAAAAAGAACAGAAAGCGGGCTACCAGCGAGTTCGTACACCACATCTGACCAAAGGCAAACTATACGAAAAATCGGGGCATCTTGAGCATTACAAGGATGATATGTATCCGGCGATGGACATTGACGGTATCGAATATTATGTCAAGCCGATGAATTGTCCCCATCATCACAAGATATTTGCCGCCGAACCGCGCAGTTACCGTGATTTGCCCCTGCGGCTGGCCGAATACGGCACCTGCTACCGGTATGAAAAATCCGGGCAATTATTTGGCCTGATGCGCGTGCGTTCCATGCAAATGAATGATGCCCACATCTATTGTTCCGAAGACCAGTTCGCGGAAGAGTTTATCAACGTCTGCAAAATGTACCTGGAATATTTCGAGATCTTCGGAATCGAAAAATACCAGATGCGTCTCAGTCTTCATAATAAGGAAGGGCTGGGTGAGAAATATGTTAATGAACCGGAATTGTGGGTGAAAACGGAGAAAATCGTCCGTACGGCCTTGGACGAAGGCGGTTTCAATTATGTGGAAATACCAGGTGAAGCGGCCTTCTACGGACCTAAAATTGACGTTCAGGTCTGGAGTGCCATCGGTAAGGAATTCACCCTGGCCACCAACCAGGTGGATTTCGCCATCCCCCAGCGTTTCGACCTGACCTTCACCAATTCTGCCGGGGAGGAGGAAACGCCGCTATGTATCCATCGGGCGCCCCTCAGTACCCACGAGCGGTTCATCGGCTTTCTGATCGAACACTACGGCGGGGATTTCCCGCTCTGGCTGGCCCCGGTGCAGGCCGTTATTTTACCAGTGTCTGATAAATTTATCGATTATGCTCGCCGCGTCGAGCAGGATATACTAAAGGCCGGAATCCGGGTGCAGTTAAATGATCGCCCGGACAAGATCGGTGCTAAAATCAGGGCGGCCGAGAAAAGCCGCATCCCCGTAATGCTGATTATCGGCGAACGGGAGCAGGAGGCGGAAACCGCAGCAGTCCGCCGACGCTTTGCCGGCGATTTAGGTCCCCAGTCCCTGACCGATCTGATAGCCGACCTGTCGACAGAAATCAAACAAAGGAGATTAACATCGCAAATATAGCTAAAGCTCGTATCAATGAAGCAATCCGGGTGGATGAAGTCCGCCTGATTGATGAAGATGGCAATCAGGTTGGTATCACCGCCATCGATAAAGCGCTGGAAAAAGCGGAAAATGCCGGACTGGACCTGGTGGAAGTCTCACCCAACAGCAAACCACCTGTTTGTCGTATTATGAATCATGGCAAGGCCAAATATGAAGCGCAGAAAAAAGCTCATGACAGCAAAAAGAAACAGCATGTTATTAAATTCAAGGAAATCCGCTTCCGACCCCGAATCGAAGAACACGATTTGAATACCAAAGTCCAACGAGCGAAAAAATTCATTCAACAAGGATTCAAACTTAAAGTAACCATAATGTATAGAGGCCGTGAAATGGTGCGTCAAGACCTGGGTCTCGCTGTTTTAGAACGAGTCAAGGAAATGATGGACGACGTTGCCATAGTTGAGAAGGAAAACGGTCTGGAAGGACGGCGCCTCTCGATCATTATGAGCGCTAAATAGGAGAGAGCTGAATGCCTAAAATGAAAACCAGACGCAGTTCCGCCAAACGCTTTAAGCTGACCGGAACTGGTAAACTGAAACGTAACAAAGCAAACCATAGACATATGCTCATTCGGCGAGCAAAATCGGCGAAGCGCAAGATGCGCAAAGCAGGACTGATCGATCAGTCCGACGCCAAAAAAGTCCGCCGGATGCTTGGTGTATAAAGGAGTAATTGATGCCAAGAGCCAATAGTTCTGTGCCCCGGCACAGACGTCATCGTAAAGTAGTCAAGCAGGCCAAGGGCTACTATGGTGCCCGGAGCCGCACTTTCAAATCTGCCCTAGACGCCGTTAATCGTGCGGGGCAGTACGCTTACCGTGATCGCCGCCAGAAGAAGCGCCAATTCCGCGCCTTGTGGATATCACGGATCAACGCTGCGGCTCGACTCCATGGAATGTCCTATTCTGTTTTTATCGGAGGATTGAAAAACAAAGGCATTGAATTAGACCGGAAAGTACTGGCCGATCTGGCCGTCAACCAACCGGACGCCTTCGCCGAATTGGTAAAAACAGTCCAAGCCTGATCATGTCTTTGGACCAACAAATCGAGGCGGTTCGGGAGCAATTTCGGACCAGCCTCGATTCTTTATTAAATGATTCAAAATCGGTCGAAGATATACGGATAGAATTCTTCGGCCGTAAAGGTAAAATCGCCGGTCTGTTCGCCCGGTTGAAAGAACTGCCAGCCAGCGAGAAACCATCAGCCGGGAAGCTGCTGAACGAACTTCGTAATAATCTGCAGCAGCAATTTGACCAGACTCAGGAAAAATTAGAATCGACCACCTCCAAACCGGCGGAAGATTATTTTGATTATACTTTGCCCGGTGTGCCGGTTAAGCGGGGCACCGTCCATCCCATTCAGGCCACAATGGATGAGATGAAGGATATCTTTCAGACAATCGGCTTCAACGTGGCTTACGGACCGGAAATTGATGATGACCGGCATAATTTCGAAGCCCTGAATTTTCCGCCGCATCACCCGGCGCGCGATATGCAGGATACATTCTTCGTTGATAAACAAACCGTCCTGCGTACCCACACTTCCAATGTACAGATCCATTTGATGGAAAACCAGCGACCGCCCTTGCGTTATCTGATGCCGGGGAAGGTTTATCGCAATGAGGCCATCAGTTTCAAGCATTACTGTCTGTTTCATCAGGTTGAGGGTCTGTATGTAGATAAAAATGTCTCTTTTGTCGATCTGAAAGGGACCGTGTATTATTTTTTGCAGAAAATGTTTGGCAAGGATGTTAAAGCCCGCTTCCGGCCCAGTTTTTTCCCTTTCACCGAACCCAGCGCCGAAGTAGATATCTGGAATGAACAGCGCAACCAGTGGATGGAAATTGTCGGCTGCGGGATGGTTGACCCCAATGTTTTTGAGAGTGTGGGCTACGATCCCGCGGTATGGCACGGCTTCGCTTTTGGTTTCGGGGTCGAACGGATTGCCATGCTGAAATACAAAATTGATGATATTCGCCTGTTTTACCAGAGTGATGTACGCTTTCTGGAGCAGTTCAAATGATTGTGGCAATTGACTGGCTTAAAGATTTCGTCGAGATTAAAGAAACGCCGCAGGAATTAGCCGATATGCTCACCATGTTGGGTATGGAAGCGGAAGCGGTGACAGCCGCCGAGACAGTGGAGAACGTGGTTACGGCCCGGGTAAGTGAAGTCAATCCGCATCCCAATGCCGATCGACTAAAACTATGCCTGGTGGATGACGGTAGCGCCACCCATCAGGTTATCTGCGGCGCGCCGAATGTTTACGCCGGACAGATCAGTCTGCTGGCCCGCGTTGGCGCTAAACTGCCCGGTGGACAAAAAATCAAAAAGGCCAGGCTGCGGGGAAGTGAAAGTTTCGGCATGTTGTGCTCGGAACGGGAATTACAATTATCCGACAGTCATGAAGGTCTTTTGGATTTGCCCTCCGATACCGCTTTGGGTCTGGATGCCAATGAATTATTTCCACAACCGCTGGCAGCCATCGAATTCGAGATAACACCCAATCGTCCCGATTGTCTGTCCCATTATGGCATCGCCCGGGAAATTGCCCTTAAAACCGGCCGTGAGCTGCAGCCTTTATCGCTCAGGCGCGGTAAAGAAAATGCCAATGACGTGGAAGATTTTGTTGATATCATCATCGATGATTCCGAAGGATGCCCACGATATATAGCCGGAATCGTGGAAAATATCAAAGTTGGTCCCTCGCCGGACTGGATGGTTCAACGGCTGGAAGCAGCCGGTCAACGCAGTATTAATAATATTGTTGATATTTCTAACTACGTTCTGCTGGAGCTGGGCCATCCGAACCATATTTTTGATTATCGCCATGTGCCCACAAAAAAAGTAGTAATTCGACGGGCGGGGAAGGGTGAAACGATAACCACCCTGGATGATATCGAACGCAAACTGGATGACCAGCACCTGCTGATTACCGATGGTGAACAACCCATCGCCATTGCGGGAATCATGGGTGGGGAGCTTTCCGGTGTTACCGACGATACGACCACCGTATTGATCGAAAGCGCCTATTTCGATCCGGTGCGGATTCGCAAAGGTTCCAAATCGCTGGGCTTAATGACAGAGGCTTCACGCCGCTTCGAACGGGGGGCCGATCCACAGGCTACCGAGGACGCTTTCTGGCGGGTGGTCAATCTGCTGGAAGAACTGGCCGGTGGACAGGCTGTACCAGGAATGATTGATGCCTATCCAAGAAAAGTGGCAATGCCATTAATTACACTTAGGAAATCTGAGATCGACCTGATCGCCGGTTGCGAGATTACCAGCGATAGAATTGCCACTTACCTGTCAGGATTGGGCATTGAATGGCAACAATCACAGAGCGATGAATGGCTGTGCACACCACCCAGTTTTCGACCCGATCTGGAACGGGAAATTGATCTGATTGAGGAAATAATCAGAGTTTATGGCTATGATAACGTTCCGGTTATCCCCAATTATTCAGGTGTTTACGATCAATCTCCGCAAGATACACTTAAGCCTTTGACCCACATCGTTAATATTATGGTTGGCCTGGGATTTAATCAGTGTTATTCCAATTCTCTGCAAAGTGCGGATGTTGCCGGTAGTCTGGGGCAAATTCCGGTGGAATTGATGAATCCGTTGAGCGAAGAGATGTCACATATGCGGACCGACTTGCTGACCGGCCTGCTCAAAGCTGATGAGTTTAACCGCAATAACGGACATCCCAATAATCGGTTGTTTGAAATCGGACAGGTTTTTACTCAAACCCAGCCAGGCTTCAAGGGTATTGTAGAAGAAAAACGTATGGCTGGATTAATCAGCGGTACGGTTGGCACGCAACACTTCCATGACAGTGAACCGGCCAAGCAATCGTTTTTCCATCTTAAAGGATATCTGGAAGCCCTTTTTAATAATCTTGATATTAGTGGCGTAATATTCAAGCCCAATTCAGAAACAGCACAATTTTCACACGGTTTTGACATCAGTTTGCAAGAAGAGGAACTTGGCAGCCTGGGGATAATTAACCCGGATTATTTAAAGAAAATCGGCCTGGAGGAAACGGGTGCATTGATTGGTTTTGAAATCAATGCCGACCGCTTGCTGGATATTTATACTCAAACACTCGAGCAGCGTCGTTATCAGAGAATTACTGTTTTTCCGGCCGTAGCGCGCGATATCAATCTGGTGCTGGATGATAATATAATGGTGGAGCAGGTATCGGAACTGGTGGAAAACATCAGCGGCAACCTGCTGAAAAAAATTGCGCCGATGGATATTTTCCGGCACAAATCACTGGGTAGTGGTAAAAAAAGCATAACTTTCCGTGTGGAATTCCAAAGCAGTGAACGAACATTGACTGACGATGATATCGCAAAAATGATGGATAAAATCATCGCTGAAGCGGAAAACAAGCTGGGTGCCGAGCTGCGCACCTGATCGTTTGACCCGGTGAGCCGGGACCTAAATCACAAGGAGAGGTATTATGGCTGATAATGCTAGCGATAATGACAATCTAGTGCGTGTCGAGATATTTGGTCAGGAATACACGGTGAAAGCGCCGGCGGATTCGACCTATATCACCAGTATTGCCGATTATGTCGATTCGAAAATGCATGAAGTGGAGGAAAACCTACCCGGTCAGCAGTCACCCACCCGGATTGCGATTTTAGCGGCAATGAATATTTCCGATGAATTTTTCACGCTTCGTAATCGCCAGGCTGAGCAGGTGGACCGGATGGAATCACGGATCACGGCCTTAATCGATTATCTGGACAAAAGGATAGGGGACGATGGCGAAAGCTAAATTACTGAGCGGCAAGGAGGTTTCGGCCGCCGTTTACAGCGATCTTGAGCAGCGCATTGCCCGGCTAAAAGCTCAACATATCAGCCCGGGACTGGCGGTTATTCTGGTGGGGGATGACCCTGCCTCCCAATCCTATGTACGCAGTAAAACCCGCCGTTTCGAGAAGCTGGGACTTTTCTCGGAAACATTGCGCTATCCCGCCGATATGACCGAAGATGAATTGCTGGCTAAGATTTCAGAATTAAATAATGATAATCGCTTCCACGGCATTCTGGTGCAATTGCCATTACCGGCGCATATTGCTGAAGAAAAGGTGATATTCGCCATCGCGCCGGAAAAGGATGTGGATGGCTTCCATCCGGTGAGCTTGGGCCTGCTGGCCTCCGGTAATCCCAGTTTTATTTCCTGCACCCCAAAAGGAATATTGAGAATTCTGGATCATTATGGAATTGAGACAGGGGGGAAGCATCTGGTGGTCTGCGGCCGCAGTAATATCGTCGGGCGGCCCATTTCCATTTTAACCAGTCTGAAGGCCGACTTTGGCAATGCCACGGTTACCGTATGTCATTCACGGACACAAAATATGGCTGATTTCGCCCGCCAGGCGGATATCCTGATTGCCGCGCTGGGTCAGCCTGAGATGATCAACGGAGATTTCATTAAACCGGGCGCCTGCGTTATTGATGTTGGGATCAACCGGGTCCCTGACCCCACCAGGGAAAAAGGTTACCGCATAGTGGGTGATGTGAAGGCCGATGAGGCTCTTGCCAAAGCAGACTATCTGACTCCCGTGCCGGGTGGGGTGGGCTTGATGACGGTTGCCATGCTGGTGGAAAACACGATCGAAGCGGCGGAGAAATATCTGAATTAGTAGATTGGCTGTCAGTGGCCTGCTACTGTAAATTTGACCATAATATGCGCCCATAGCTCCCGCCTGCATTTCATTACGGCGGGCAGGCAGCTTCCAGCTTCGCCACGGGCAAAAGTATGATAGTTCTTTTGAAAATGTAGAATCGCGCCCATAGCTCAGCTGGATAGAGCGCATGCCTCCGGAGCATGAGGTCGCAGGTTCGAATCCTGCTGGGCGTACTCATCTACGCTTCGCTACGCTGAGCAAGCACAAGCTACGTTTTTGCATTACCCCAGGTTCGAACTTGTCATGCGTAACGGAGTGTAGCGTGATCCTGCTGGGCGTACTAATCTACGCTATGCTACGATTAGCAAGCCGTTATAGAAATAAATATGATGCTTGTTAATTGTTTGGATATCTTCTTATATTTGAATATATGAAGAAATTAATAAATGTAGATAGAATATAGGACCAACGATAATTTACCATCTGTGGCAGAAGCCATGGCAGCCCAAGCAAAAGATGGCGAATTAGCGTCTATATATTCTTGGAAAATGATGGAAGGTTGTGTGAGTGGTCATCAGGTCTATGCAAAAGATCGTTTTGAAGGGTTTTCAAGCAAAACTTAATCAACTCATGAACATTGATGATATAAAGCAGTAATTTTATACATTCAATAAATTGAAAATATTTTTAAAAATATGAATAAGTGGACGTCCAAAATTAAACCGTGGTATTTTGCAATTTATTTTACGCTGCTGTTGCTTATTCTTATTTCAAGTATTTTTGAGTATAAAGCACGCCACCAAGAAATATTACATTTACTGCAGGATCAGGCGTC
>LSCG01000101.1 GCA_001577055.1 Fidelibacterota bacterium TCS56 | reverse complement strand
ATGTCAATCAAACGGGCATTAACAAGGTTGAAGGTGGGGAAGCGGACGCAAGCCTGAAGCTGAGAGATAAGAGCAAAGAGCAAAGAGCAAAGAGCAAAGAGTTGAAGGATGCCATCCTTTTTCAGTTCTATAAACCGTTAAAACGGTTGCCATAAATCTGGCATTTATTACCCACGGTTAAAATCGTGGGCTATTTTCCTTCACATTTTATTAGCGCGAGAATAGCCCACGACTTCAGTCGTGGGGCAGAAATCAACTCAACCTGCGGCGAAACCGTTTCAACGGTTTGAGCCCTAAAGGGAACCCTTGCAAGCAAGGGACATTTATCTCAAATTCAATCCCTGATTATGGAAACAAGATTGCATCGGAAAGTCCTCATACTATTTGCTCACCCGGCGCTGCAGCATTCACGGGTTAACCGGAAGCTTATCGCCGGTCTGGATCGGCTCGAAGGTATCACCTTCCATGACCTCTATGAAAATTACCCGGATTTCTATATTGATGTGGAAAGGGAGCAGGAATTGCTCAGCGAACATGAGGTTATCGTCTTTCATCATCCACTATACTGGTACAGCATCCCGGCCATTCTAAAGGAGTGGCAGGATCTGGTGCTGGAGCACGGCTGGGCCTACGGCCATGAGGGACGGGCCCTGCAAAACAAAGTATTGTTCAATACCATTACCACCGGCGGTCCCGAACGGGCTTATGCAGCCGATGGCTACAATCATTACACCTTGCGTCAGTTACTGGCTCCTATCGAACAGACAGCCTGGTTATGTAGAATGACTTATCTGCCGCCTTTCGCGGTGCACGGCACTCATCTCATGCAGCCTGAGTTGATTGACGAATACCGCCAGCAATACCAGCGCATCCTGAAAGCCTTCACCAGGGGGGAGCTTGAGGTGGAGCAGGCTGCCGGTCTGGAGCGATTGAATGATATCCTGGTCGGCACTCAGAAGGGAGCCAGCGATGTACGGTGAATCGCTCTTCGTCCAGGCCTTCATCTATCTGGGTGCCGCTGTTATCTCCGTTCCCATCGCCAAACGCCTGGGGCTGGGATCGGTACTGGGTTATCTGCTGGCGGGGATGATCCTGGGTCCATTCGGTCTGAACCTCATCGGTGAGGAGGGCCAGGACGTCATGCATTTCGCCGAATTCGGCGTGGTGATGATGCTTTTTCTGATCGGCCTGGAACTGCAGCCCCAGCTCCTTTGGCGCCTCCGCCGCAGTATCCTGGGGCTGGGAGGCCTGCAAGTAACCCTTTCCACGCTGCTGGGAACCCTGGGATTAAGCCTGTTCGGCCTCCAGTGGCAATTTGCCCTGGCCATCTCACTGAGTCTGGCCCTGTCATCCACGGCCCTTATTCTGCAGACCCTGAATGAGAAGGGCATCATCAAGACCGGCGCCGGCCAGAGCGCCTTTGCGGTGCTGTTGTTCCAGGACATTGCCGTTATCCCAATCCTTGCCCTGCTTCCCCTGATCGCTACCCTGCCTGAGATTATCAGCTCCAGCGGACATGGATCACACACCTGGGTGGAAGGCATGCCACCCCTGATTAAAACCGCCGTGGTATTTCTGAGTATTATTGTTATCATTCTGGCTGCCCGTTACCTGATGCGCCCCGTTTTCCGTTTCATAGCCCGGGCTCGTTTGCGGGAGATATTTACGGCCGCCGCCCTGCTGATCGTTATCGGCATCGCCCTGATCATGACCAAGGTTGGTCTGAGTCCCGCCCTGGGTACATTTCTGGCCGGAGTGGTCCTGGCCAACAGCGAGTACCGGCACGAGCTGGAGGGCAACATCGAACCATTCAAAGGTCTCCTGCTGGGTGTCTTCTTCATTGCCGTAGGTTCCTCCCTGGATTTCAACCTTGTTTTAGAAAACCCCGGCCGCATTTTCGGATTCGTCGGACTGCTGATTCTAGCCAAAATAGTAGTTCTGTTCATTTTAGGGCGCTTTTTCAGGATGGGACTGGATCAAAATCTGATATTCATCTTTGCCCTGGCGCAGGGTGGGGAATTCGCCTTTGTCCTGGCCTCCTTCGCCGTTCAGAATGGCGTCCTGCCGGTGGGGATCGGTAATCAGATGGTGGCGGTGGTGGCTGTTTCCATGGCCCTGACGCCCTTGCTCATGCTTCTGAACGAGAAGCTTATTCTTCCACGCTTCGGCACCCGGGAAAGTGAAGAACAGGAAGCTGATGACATTCATGGCGATAATCCGGTCATCATTGCCGGATTCGGGAATTTTGGCAGTATTGTGGGTCGCCTGTTGCATGCCAACAATGTGGGCACTACCGTCCTGGAATATGATTCCGATCATGTGGAGACTCTGCGGAAACTGGGCTACAAGGTTTTCTATGGTGATGCTTCCCGGACTGATCTGCTGGCAGCCGCAGGTGCCGAACAGGCCCGTTTCATAATTATCAGTGTCGGCGATGCGGAAAAAACCCTGGAGATTGTGGAAACTGTCAAACGGAATTTTCCCAACCTCTCAATTTTGGTCCGGGCTATTGGCCGGTCCCATGCCTACGAACTCATGGACCTGGGGGTCGATCACGTTTACCGGGACACACTGGACACCAGCCTTAAAATGGGGGTGGATGCGCTCAAGCTGCTGGGCTACCGCTCCCATCATGCCCATCGGGCCTCCCAGAAATTCCGCCAGCATGATGAGGCCATGATGGCGGAACTGGCGGAAATGCGCCATGACACCGGGGCCTATATCAGCCGTGCCCGCCAGGCCATATTCAATCTGCAGGAACTGCTTAAGATGGACCTGGAAGATGGGGGCGAAGACCAGGATTTCGGCTGGGATCCCACATCGCGCCGTGAGGAGGCCAGAGAGTACCTGAAAAAGCAGAAAAAGGGAGATGAGTGATAAACTGCCGGGCCTGGGTCTGGTGCAGGAAGGCTTATCAACCGAGGGGCGCAGATACGGTTGAAGGCGGGGAAGAGGATAGAAGCTAAGAGCGAAGAGCAAAGAGCGAAGAGCTGCAGGGTAACATCCACCAGACAGCCGATCAGCGTGACAATCTAGTTGAAAGTGCAAAAAGCATCAATCCCTGATCCTTGGCGCCCGTATGAAATACAGGGATAGCCAGACGCAGACACTGAAATAGGCCGTGTGCCAGATGAAGAAACCGAATCCCCGGTCGGTAAGATCGTGGTCAATACAGGTGCGAATGGTTGAATATCGCAAAGCAGTGGAGGAGATCAACTGATCAGGCTACTGCAGGCACCACACAGATAGGCGGATTTCTGGTCAATGTCCTCCACGTAAGTAGCGGCCTGCATGACACAACCATAACCGCTGCAGTGCTTCAATCCGAACATATGTCCCAATTCATGGACAACACACTTGATTAGTCGCTGATTGTACAGTTCTTCATCACCGGTCATGCCATAGAACTCATTCTTCAGTCGATAGTCGGAAATTATTCCTGCCTGGCCGCCCAGGTAGGCCTGACCAAAAATGAAGGTTAACACCGGTATGTAGATATCAACACCGGTCAGGCCAATGACCTTCTCATCGCTTCCGGATGACAGATTCAGCAGCCAGTTCAGGATATCATTGGCGGAGTATTGAATACGCTCCGGATTGAAATAGTCGCTCAGATCCATGTTCTGCTCGTTAATATGCGCGGTGCAGCCAAACTGTGTATTAATATAATCCGTTAACGAGGGCCAGATTCCCTCGATTTCAATTGACAGCGGGACGATACTGATTTTACCGGAATTGATCATTGGCCGGGAACACAGATTGGGTATTGCCTTTCACTGCAGACGGTCACATCTGCACGGATAATATTTAACAGCAGGATCAGCATTCAGTCTTTGCTGATATTATATTTATTGATCTTGTTATACAGTGTCGCCCGATCGATCCCCAGGGATTTGGCGGTTTTCGATATATTCCAATCATACTTCTCCAGGATTCGCAGAATATGACTTCGTTCAATTTCCGCAATACTCTCAGCGCTTTCTGCAGTCGTCTCATCCGCGATTGGAATTTCCTTCCGTGAGATGGTATTTCCCCTGGATAAAACAATCGCCCGTTCGATGATATTTTCCAGCTCGCGTACGTTACCGGGAAAGTCGTATTGTTCCAGGACTTCCAGCGCTGCCGCCTCGATTTTTTTCACCGTACGGTTCATCAGCTGGTTATATTTCTTGATGAAATGGTCCACCAGTGCGGGTATATCATCCCGGCGCTCCTTCAGGGAGGGCACATGAATGTTGAACACGTTCAATCGATAATACAGATCTTCCCTGAACCGCCCTTCATCAACCATGGCTTTCAGGTTACGGTTGGTAGCGGCGATCACGCGAAAGTCGGATTTTATCTCCTTGCTCCCGCCTACACGCGTGAAAGTCTTAGATTCCAGAATTCGCAACAGTTCAATCTGCATCTTGGTTGAGATAGTGGCAATCTCATCCAGGAACAGGGTTCCCCCGTTGGCCATCTCGAACTTCCCCTTGCGGTGGTAGCTGGCGCCGGTGAATGCTCCCCGCTCGTGACCGAACAATTCGCTTTCCAGCAGTGTTTCGGTCAGGGCGCCGCAATGGACGATAATCATCGGGAAATAACGGCGGTTGGAATTAATGTGAATCGCGTGGGCAATCAACTCTTTCCCGGTTCCGCTCTGCCCTGAGATAATCACCGTTGAATCGGTTCCGGACAGCATTTTTACCTGGTCAAACACCTCATTCATAGCCGCGCTGCTGCCGATAATATTCTCCACGTTTTCCAATTTGATCGGTAACTCATCATCGGCTTCATCTTCCTCTTCTATTATGACAGTCTCAGAGGCTTTATGAATTATTTGCGACAATTGATCCGGATCAAACGGCTTGCAGATATAGTCGTAGGCCCCGTCTTTCAGGGCTTCCACCGCTGAATCAACAGCAGCAAAAGCCGTCATGATGATGACAATCGCCTTATTGTTCATGGCCTTGATACGGCGGTGGAGTTCCAGCCCATCCATCCCGGGCATTTTTATATCAATCAGAATTATATGGAATTCCCGGTCATCCAATAGTTTGAGAGCTTCGACGGCATTTTCTGCGCTGCTGGCAGTGTAGCCATCGGCGGCGAACCAGTTACTCAAGGAATCGCGAACCGAAAGTTCATCGTCAACTATCAGAATGGATAGTTTATTCTGCATTGGAGTCCCTCTCATTTTGATTGTATACCGGCAGTGAAATCATGAAACTGGTACCTTTCGTCAATTCTGAGTCGATCGCTATTTTACCATTATGCCGCTGAACGATACCGTAGGTAACAGCCAGGCCCAGACCGGAGCCGGCACCATCTTTTTTACGGGTGAAGAACGGCTCAAATATCTGATCCTTGTCCTCAGGTCTGATTCCGGATCCGTTGTCAGTGATTTCAATTATGAATTCCGTGGAGTCATCGTTATTTCTGGACCGGAATGTTACCAGTCCATCCCGGGTAATGGCTTCAATGGCATTCACCAGGACAGCGATACAGACCTGTTTGATCTGATTTGGATTACAGGCTACCTGATCCACCTTTGCATCGAAACTGGTCTCGAATTCGACCTGGCTCACCTTGAACGAATGCTCCATCAAGGTCCTGGCCTCATCCAGGATCTGATTGAGTGAAACAATCTCAAACTTGCTTGGTTCATGGCGTGAAAAATCCAGCAGGCCCTTCACAATATTCCCACAACGCTTGGTTTCCGACTCGATCATATCCAGATAACCAAAGATATTCTCCATATCATCCGGTTTTAATGATTCATTCTTCAGCAGGCGTGATATCAGTTTTGTATAAGTCAGTACACCGGCCAGTGGATTATTGATCTCATGGGCCACCGATGAAGATAATTTCCCCAGTGATGCCATCCTTTCAATATGGAGCAGCTCTTCCTGGGTACGTTTGATCTCTTCAGTCTTGACTCGAACCGTTTCCTCCAGATTCTTGGACCAGCGGCGCAGTTTCTTGTTAGCCTGCCCTAATTCATTCAGCATATTGTTAAAAGCGGCACCCATGTTCGAGATATCAGCATCCTTAAAGTCATCAACCGGTATGCGAATATCAAGATTCCCATTGGCCACCTCGTTACTGGCCCGAACAATATGCGTCAGCGGTTTCTGGACTGTCTGGCGGATGAAAGAAACCATTATGATGATGCTGACCAGAATAAAGACCGACACCAGGGCAAAATAATTTATCTCTGAGGTAGCCCTTGATCTATCAATATCAGACAATGACATTTTAATTTGCATCAGCCCCAGAACGGTGTCATCATCACCATGATAATGACAAACGGTATTCGTGCAACGCATTTCATTCATAATTGGAGTGTAAACAGCCAATACCCGGCCCAGATCATCAATATGGGAGATCGAATATTTCTGTTCCGGAGCAAAATCGCTAACATCGTCCTCTGCTTTGAAACGTTCTATAAGGCCGGCAATGTCATCAGATTCTCCGCCTTTCATCAGCCGCCCTTCTGAGTGCTTGAGATTTCCTTCCTGATCATAAATGTCGATATGCATTAATCCGGACAATTTTGACAGATCATGCATGATTTCGCGTAATTCGGTGTTATCATTCACCAGCATCGACTTGTCCAGGGCGCGATTAATTATATAAGATGCGCGATTACCGCATTGTTTGATTATCTTCTCGCTCTGAGTGCGGTTGATGCTGAATACAACATAGGCCAGCAGGGTGAAAAAGACCAGTGCTATGGATATAAGAGAAAGAATGATGCGGCGGTATATTGAAGATCTACTGTTTTTCGATGCCGGTTTCATTGCGGATCGCCTCTCATTGTTTTTCAAATTTACGCAGATAAAAACCTGACTAAAACATCTTGCTGATCAATAAAACCGATGGGTGTCTCTGGATAGCTTGGCGACAATTTCCCTGATTGTTGGAAGAGTTACTGAATAACTTTCACCAGCTCGTTTTTTCAAATTGTTTTCCAAATCTGGCAGCGGCAATGAACGAGCCTGATAATCCCTGTCGATCAAAGCATTGATCGTCCTGGTGTCTTCGAAAAGCTGCTGGATATACTGCTCCCTGGTCAGCCATTGATCGCGAACAAGATCGTCACCGGTTGTTTTGATCTTCAGAAGCCAGCGCATCTTCAAAGGCTGTTCAATATGCAAATCAGGATCAACCAATCCATCCGGCCCCAGGCTGGGATTTCCGGCCAGCACCAGTCCAGTAAATGGCAACTTCAGGTTGATTATACCAGCTTCGGTAATTAACCAGGCAACGCTGGTATTGGCCGCCACCAGAGTGTCGATATTCTGAAATATTATCCTGATTTTCGATCCCCAGAGGTTGAGGAAAAAATCATCCAGACCCAGGACTACCAGATCCTTTCCCACACGATTTATCCACAGATGGTTGGAGTAATACTGGAGACCAGGCAGAAAGGCATTTTCCGGCGGCGGTTTTAATATAATCGGTACCAGCTTGGCGGCTTGGTCCGGTTTTGCAGGTCCGGTCGGCACAGGATTCTGAATCGATCGCTGTACTTCACAATTGTCACAGTCAAAGTGCATCTGGCACAGCTGATACTCAAGAACTCCAGCTTCCATCCAGATGCATTTTTCCACAGATTGTTTTTCCATGTCAGATCTATGCTGTTTCAATCAACCTTATTGGCGTCAATAAATTCCGCCTGAAATTCAACCCAGATCTCCGCCGGGAACTGGTCAAGCGCCTGCTCGGCCAGGGCGCCACCATCCTGCAAAATCACCATTTCCGGATTGTAACCGTACTTCCCGGTTGAAAAGGCAAAGAAATCCTTCAGGCGATCAAATTCAGCTTTGATCCATTCTTCAGCCTTCCGGGCAAACAGCAGCCGGCCCACTTCCTGCTTCCAATTGGTGGGCCTGACTTTATACAGCCAGCCCTGGTCGTAGAATTCACTGTCGGAGCTGTTCACATTGGAAGCCTTGCGGTTGCTGCGTTCAATCGTCCCGGAAATGGGTGAATAGACTTTCAGCTGTTTTCCCTCTTTCTCCAAAACACTGATCACATCGCCCCGGGTGATCTTGTCACCGGTATTGCGTAATTCGCTGTAATTAACCGGTCCGGTGGCGGCTAGCAGGAAATTATCCACACCTACCCGGGCGGATCCGGAAGGCTCCAGAAAGGTCCAGCTGTGAGTGGGGTCCAGGAAAACCCCTTTGGGGATGCTGCCAACCATTTTCTGGATGGCATCCTGAATTGAACTGACGACCGGGCTTGCAGTCAGGCGGCCTGGAGAGTTCAAATAGCGCCAGAACGGGATGATTGCCAGCAGGAAGGCAATCACCACCAGGTATTCAATGCCTTTAGTGGCGAAGATATTAACATGTACAAAATCTTCCATCATTCGGCCTCATTAATTTGATGAGTTAACGGTTTGCGATACTTAGATAGCTTGGAAAGGACCGGCATTCGCAATATCACCCAGCGGAACACCCAGATCTCGATGAAGATGATGGCCAGGGTTACGACTATCTCCATCCAGGTTGGAACATAACGCACTGCTGCGTCCCAGTGAAAACCGATCACGGTAATGTTCAACCGGTTCAGAATTATTCCGACCAGGGTCAGAACAGCGGCAATTTTTGACAGGACCAGGTTATGTTGTTTGATACTGCTGATAAACAGGATCATCGGTAAAATAACGAAGCCGACAATTTCCAGCAGATACCAGGCACCAAATCCTGTGGATAACAACGCCCATTGCTGTTCATGGACCAGAATCAGAAGCTTCAGGAACAGGTAAGCAAACATGGCCCCGGCGCAAACCTTGGCCATACCGAAGATCAGTTTGTCATGGTGTTTATGATCCTTATCCGAAACCTTTTCAGAGAATACGCGGTAGGTTATGGAACCTTCGAAGATCACCATGGACAATCCGGCAAAGATACTGGAGACGAAAAACAGGATCGGGATGAATTCGGTATACCAGAGCGGGTGAATCTTGTCCACCGCCATCAGGTAGAGTGCCCCCAGACCGGACTGATGCAGGGTTGACAATGTTATTCCAAAAATGACCGCCCCTATGGTCATGCCTTTCAGGATTCTCCGGGCCCGTTCCATTCCCAGCCATTCCGCCACGGCCGGTGAAAACTCAATCAGGGTGGCCAGCATGTAAAGCATGAAGTGCCAGGCTACCAGGAACAGGACACTACTGGTTCCGAAGGAATTACCGATTATCGGATTAATCACATTCCAGGGACGACCCAGATCAAGCAGCAGGGCTCCGGCATAGAACAGGTAAGCCAGGAATCCGTTCAGAACCGTGACCCGCACGATTGGTTCATATTTCTTCAGATTCAGGACGTAAACCATGAAGGTCAACACATAAGCGCCGCCGGCAAAGGCCACACCGGTAACCACGTCAAAGCCGATCCACAGGCCCCAGGGAACGGTCTGGGACAGGTTGGTAACGGCGCCCAATCCTTTCCAGAATCGGATGAAGATTATTATCAGGCCCAGAATGATAATCGGGACGGAGACGATATTGAAAGGTGTGAATATCTTCCCTTTTGGTTTCAGCTCACTGAGCAGGAAGCGCCACCGGCTGTCGGCTTGCGCTTCTGCGGATGCAACTGTCTCTATCTGGCTCATGCTTGGTCCCCCGTGTCTTCTGATTCTTTATCATTGGTCGATTTGTACAATCCCAGCAGCATCATCGGCCAGAGGACGAAAATTGACGGTACGCTGTAGAGGAATCCCTTGGTCTTCTCCGGATAGGATTCCTTCTGTACTGTAGTATCGAATCCCACTTCCTCGAACGGAACTGAAGCCAGATACAGTACTCCCGTACCACCGGCCTCTTTTTCGCCATAGATATAATTATAATACTGGTCAGGAGATTCGCTGATCCGGCGGCGTGCTTCGGTCAGCAGTTCCCGGCGGGTACCAAAGGCTATTGCTTCATTGGGACAATTCTCTACGCAGGCCGGTATTTCGCCCTCCTGCTGGCGGTCGTAGCACATGGTGCATTTTCTGATGCTGGGAACCGGGCTGTCATACTCGAATTTCGGCACCTCAAACGGACAGGAGACCATGCAGTAGCGGCAGCCCATGCATTTTTCCTCCCGCCAGATCACCGGTCCATCATCGGTCTTGTGCATGGCCTTGGTCAGGCAGGCCGCATCACAGGCCGGCTGATTGCAGTGGAAGCACTGCTTCTTCACATAGATTTCACCTTCTGAAGTGTCATAGCCATTGACCACTGTCAGCTGTTCGGTTGTCGTTGCCCGATTTACATCCACCTCCGGGTAGTCTTCCGGCTCCGGTAAATCATTGGCTTCCGCACAGGCATATTCGCAGGACTGGCAACCCATGCAGCGGGTTGTGTCAATTAGAACCGCCTTCATTTCCACCGTCGATACTGACGGACTTGCGCTCAATGACCGGGCGCCGATTATACTGGTACCAGTCACACCCAGCGTCTTGAGAAAATTCCTTCGATTAATGCTCATGTTTTATCTCCGGGAATCAGGATTTATAGAATTTTAAAGTGGGAGTATTGCCTATCGCACAAGAATGTCTTATTCTAGTTTGCTGTTTATTCGGTTGGATTCGATAAAAATTCAGCCTGGAATTTTTCCCAGGTGGAGCTGTCAGAATATTCCAGAACTCCTTCAGCCACTTCCCCGCCATCCTGCAGGATCGTGGCAACGGCTGGCGATCCACTGGTAGCGCTCATCAAATAGGCGAAAAATTCTTTCAGCCGGGCAAATTCCTGCTGGATCCAGTTGGTGGCACCACGCCCGAGAAAAAGATCCTTAACATCGGCTTCCCAATCGGCCGGTTCCACTTCCACGATCCAGCGATCATTGTGCGGCAGCCTCAGGGCATGCTGTGGATTATCAAGGATATCGGAATTAATATTTTTTACACGACCGGAAACGGGTGTAGCCAACTTCAGTCTTTTACTATCTTGCTCAATATCTACAAACGACATTCCTTTTTCAATCGAACCGTCAACAGGATTCACATCAACCTCGGTTATCTTCCCAACAATATGCTTGAGAAAATCATCCAGTCCCAGGCGCACCAGACCATTTTCCATCAGGTAGGCCCAGGTATGTTGCTTGCCAAAATAGATTCCTTGGGGAACGGCGACACGGTTGTGTTTCAACTGGTAGCTTTTATTATTCAGAATCGGTGACTTTTCAACCACGCGCCGGCGATGCCGTTTGGCATATACATCAAAAGCCAGGCAGGCTGCGATGAAAACAATCAGTAGAATTATGCTCATGGTATTTTCCTTCCAGTTTCATAAACTAGTTGGCAAGGGCCGTGCCAGGAAAAAATACTATTCGTAAAGTGAATAATATCAATGCTAAAGGGTTTGGCATTGAGAATTTCTGTATTGTCCAAAAGTGTTGAAATATACAACAGCCGTCTTTTAACCAATCAGATAAACCGACGGATTTCAGTGGATTAAGGGTGATGTGGAAAATCTCGACAGTGTCGAAATATTCTACAGGTTTCTGCGATTGGGGCGGGAATTTATGTCAGTTCTGACTAAAAAGTTTATTGACCGCTGAAAATGGCAACTATTCCGATCGTATTATTCATTCCATGAGCTATTGCCGCCGGTCAGATCGACCAACCGCCATAAACAGTGACAATCCCAAAGATCATTCCACTGATCGTAGAGCCGACTATTCCGGTTGGCCCCTGGTAGGCATGAATCAATCCGAACATAATTGCCTGAATAATGACAGCGGCCACATTTCCCCAGCGGCTGTCACCCAGTAAAAAGGCAATTCCACGCATCAGCACGATCCGATAGGCGAATTCCTCACCAAAGGCATTCAGAGTCCAGTTGGCTAGCAGGAGCGTGATCAGTGCTTTCACTGAACCTGCCACCCCTGCAAAGCGTTCCAGATTACGGGCTTCACCGATCAATTCCTCCAACAGC
>LSCG01000100.1 GCA_001577055.1 Fidelibacterota bacterium TCS56 | reverse complement strand
GCTTTTTTCCTAATCCGCCCACTGCTAATGTTGCGGGGTGAATTAACAATTTTTTTCTCAAATTCATCGACACCGACTCACTAATTCTGCAAGCATGACCACTGGTAATAACCAGTCCCGCGTCACCGTTATCGTCGGCGCTCAATGGGGCGACGAGGGTAAAGGGAAAATTACAGATTTTTTTGCCGGTGACTCCGACTATGTCGTTCGTTATCACGGCGGTAATAATGCCGGCCACACGGTAATCGTCAACGGCAATATTTTCAAACTCCATCTGATTCCTTCCGGCGTACTGTACAGCCGTCCGGTCAGCATCATCGGCAACGGCACGGTAATCGATCCCGACGCCCTGATCAAAGAACTGGATGAGCTGGAGAAACGGGGTGTTAAACTGAACCTCAAAATCAGTTATCGCGCCCATGTAATTATGCCCTATCACATCGCCGTGGATGAGGGCCTCACCGGTTACCAGGGCGCCCTGGCAGCCGGCAGCACCAAACGGGGTATCGCCCCGGTTTATGCCGATAAAATGTACCGCCATGGCATTCGGATGATCGACCTGCTGGAACCGGAAATCTTTCATGAAAAACTGGAAAAATCGTACGGCTTTAACGTCAATCTGGTGAATAATGTGTTGGGCGTCGAATTCGATAAACCCCTGGATGATATCTACCTGGATTACCTGAAATTCGGTCAGCGCCTGCAACCCTATTTGGCGGACACAGAACTGGCGCTGGCTCAAGCCCATGCGGCGGGTAAACAAATTTTATTCGAAGGTGCCCAGGGACTTAGCCTGGATGTGGACCATGGAATCTACCCTCACACCACCAGCAGTAATATGACTGCCGGTCATATAGCCGCCGGAGCCGGTATCACACTGCGATCCATTGACCGCATTATCGGAATCGCCAAGGCCTATGTGAGCCGGGTGGGTATTTCACCTTTCCCCACCGAGCTGGATGAATCCGAAGCGAAAGCCCTGCGGGACAAGGGCGGCGAATACGGCACCACCACCGGCCGTCCCCGGCGAGTGGGCTGGCTGGATTTGGTCCAGTTGCGGCAGGCGGTGCGGGTCCACGGCCTGACCGAATTGACGCTTACCAAGTTGGATGTGCTGTCGGGCTTTGACGAATTGCCGGTCTGCGTGGCCTACGAGGCCCGGGGCCAGCGGCTGGAAGAAGTCCCGGCCAGCCTGGATCTGTATCGGGAAGCCAAACCGGTTTATCAAAATTACACCGGCTGGGAAAATCTATCGGTGGCACAAATCAACCGGATATTAAAAACCGGTTTCACCGGTCTGCCACAGGCCATGCGCAACTATATTCAATTTATCGAAGATGCCCTGGAGTGCCCGATTTCGATTATATCGCTGGGACCGGAGCGTCACCAAACGATTGTGAGATGACATGCCTTTCACGGACGAGATAATCGACTTTTCCGTCCTCTCCCACGAAGCAATCGCGCGCACCCTCACCGAATACAAAATCCCTCTGACGGTGGATGAAATCCTCCGGATTCAAAATGAGTTCCTGGGTCGGCCGCCATCCCTGGCGGAGTGCGTATTGTTTTCCATCGAAGGATCGGAACATTGCTCCTATAAAAGCAGCCGCAATTACCTGAAGAAATTTGTCACCGATGGACCCAATGTGGTGCTGGGAGCCAAAGAAGACGCCGGCGTGGTGCGGGTGGCCACCGATGAGGCTGGCCATCACTACTGCGTGGTAATGAGCCACGAATCACATAATCATCCTTCACAGGTGGTGCCCTACGAAGGCGCCGCTACCGGCGTAGGCGGCAATGTGCGGGACGTGCTGTGCATGGGCGCCGAAGTCATCGCCTGCACCGACTCCCTGCGTTTTGGCGACATCAAAACCAACAAGACGCGCTGGATTCACGACGGTGTGGTGGCGGGCATCGCCGGTTATGGTAATCCCCTGGGAATACCCAACATCGGCGGCGACTTGTACTACGATCCTGATTACAACGATAATTGCCTGGTAACACTGGTGACCCTGGGCATCCTGCGGGAAGATGAGATTCTCCATTCCTACGCCCCTGCCAAGGCGGAAGGCCACGACATTATTTTAGTGGGCAAACCCACCGACAACAGCGGTTTCGGCGGTGCCAGCTTCGCCTCGCTGGAGCTGGAAGAGGAAAAGAAGGAGCAGAATAAGGGCGCCGTGCAGGAACCCAACGCCTTTCTGGAGCGCCACCTGCTGAAATCATCCTATGCCCTATTTAAAATTCTGAAGGAAAAAGGCCTGCTGGATAAAGTGGGTTTCAAGGATTTGGGGGCCGGCGGCGTTTCCTGCGCCAGTGTGGAAATGGCCGATACCGCCGGTTACGGCGCCGAGGTATGGATCGACAAGGTGCATATCAGCATGGACAATCTCCATCCCTCGGTTTACCTGTGCTCCGAGACCCAGGAACGTTTCATGTGGGTGTCCCCGCCGGAAATCACGCCGATGATCCTGGATCATTACAATAAATCCTTCGACTTGCCGGGCATTTCCGAAGGAGCCGAAGCGCGGGTGGTAGGTAAAATCCGTGGTGATAATAATTATGTGGTACACGCTGATGGCGAGGAAATCGTCAACGCCCCGGCGCCCATGGTGACCAAAGGATTCCTTTACGACCGGCCGGTGCAAGCGCCCAACCGGCAGTTCATTGAACCGGATTTGCCGGAACCGGAAAATTACAATTCCGTCCTGCTGGACCTGCTGGCCCATGAAAATATCGCCAGCCGCGCGGCCGTATTCGAAACTTACGATAAACAGGTGCAGGGACGGACCTTTACCGAGGCCGGCCGCGGTGACGCAGGACTGCTGCAGCCCTTCAACAGCGCCCGTTACCCGGAAGAAATTCGCGCCACCGGAATTGCCCTTTCCACCGATCACAATCCCCGTTACGGCAAGATTGATCCCTACTGGTGCGCGGTTAACGCCGTCACCGAAGCCATGCGCAACGTGGCCGCCAGCGGCGCCACACCCCAGGCTCTGACGGACTGCCTGTGTTTCGGCAATCCGGAAAAACCGGAGCAGATGTGGGAATTTGCCGAGGCTGCCCGCGGCATTATGGATACTTGTAACACAATTCATCTGAAAGAACACCCCGGAGCGCCGGTACCGATCATCGCCGGAAACGTGAGCTTTTACAATGAATCGCGCAACGGCGCCATTCCCGCCAGCCCCATCGTTTCCTGTCTGGGTAAAATTGACGACATATCGAAGGCGGTGACCCCTGATTTCCAGCAGGCCGGTTCGTTGATTTACCTGATTGGTGAGCGCAAGGATGAGTGCGGTGGATCGGTCTATTATTCCCTGGTCGGCGAACTGGGCGCCAATCTGCCTAAACCCGACGTAACGGAAGTGCGCGACCAAATATACGCCGTCACCGAAGCGGTTGACCGGGGACTGGTGCAGGCGGCCCACGACATTTCCGAAGGCGGGGTGGCGGTGGCCCTGGCGGAAATGGCTTTTGCTAACGGCATCGGCTGCGAAGTGGAAATGCCCGGAGACCTGCGCACTGATAAAAAACTGTTTTCCGAAACCGGCGGCTTTCTGCTGGAAGTGTCAGCCGCAGACGATCTGGCAATCGAGGCGGTATTTCAACGATACCAGATCGCCGTCGTGAAGCTTGGCAATACCACCGACCACCAGGCTTTGATTATCGGTGGCGAAATCAACCTGCCGCTGAACCGGGCCAAAGACACCTGGGAAAACGGTCTGCGGGAGAAATTAATCTGATGGGCGAAAAAGCAAAAATCGATTACGCCGCTGCCGGAGTAAATATCGACGCCGGCAACGAGGCCGTGGAGCGGATTAAGTCCCACGTGCACAGCACCTACACCCCGGCGGTGCTGTCAGAGCTGGGCGGTTTCGGCTCCTTTTTTGACATGAGCCAGATCACCAAAAATTACCGGCGGCCGGTGATGGTGCAGAGCATTGACGGCGTGGGCACCAAGATCATCATCGCCCGCCTGATGAACAAATACGACACCATCGGCCGCGATCTGGTCAGCGCCTGCGCCAATGATATTTTGGTTCACGGTGCCCGACCCCTGACTTTTCTGGATTACATTGCCAATGATAAGCTGAATCCAACCGTGGTGGAAGCCATCGTCTCCGGTATCGCCGTTGCCTGCCGCGAGACCGGCGTGGCCCTGGTAGGCGGTGAAACGGCGGAAATGCCCGACACCTACCTGCCCGGCGAAAATGACCTGGTGGGGATCATCACCGGGGTGGTGGAACATGATAAAATTATCAATGGCTCGGCCATCCGGCCCGGTAATATACTGATTGGCGTGGAGTCCAGCGGATTGCATACCAACGGCTATTCTCTGGCCCGCAAACTGTTTTTCGAGGTGGGCAAATTCTCTGTTGATTCCAGGATTGATGAATTGGGCCGCACCGTGGGTGCCACCCTGCTGGAACCCCATATTAATTACACCAATCTGGTAATGGACTTGACTAAGTCAGGGCACGAGATTCACGGAATCGCCCACATTACCGGCGGGGGCTTCATCGATAATATCCCCCGGATGCTGCCCTCCAATTGCAGCGTGGAAATTCAAATTGACAGTTGGGTTATGCCGCCGGTTTTTCCGGTGATGCAGGATTTGGGCAACCTGGAATCCACCGAAATGTACCGCACCTTCAATATGGGTATTGGACTCATTCTGGCGGTTCCTTCGGATGATGCTTCCGCTATCATCGACCAGATCAAAACCAAATCAAAATTGAAAGCCTGGACCATCGGGCAGGTGGTGCCGGGCCATCGTAATGTGAAATTAGTTTAAATGCTTACCAGCAACTCTAAAAACACTATTTTTCCGCCTGAACTGATGGATGCCATCCCTCCGAGGGATGGCATCCATTAAATGATTCATGCCGAAATCAATCACAATCGGAATAATTCAATTTCCCGGATCCAATACCGAGCGGGAGACGTTCATGGCCGTGCGCCGGGCCGGGATGGAACCACTGGAAATCCTGTGGAACGATCCTATCGATAAACTCCATGCCTGCGACGGCTACATCATTGTGGGCGGCTTCGCCTTCGAAGACCGCTCCCGGGCCGGGGTTATCGCCGCTTTGGAACCGATAATGGCACCGCTGCAGGCCGAAGCAGAAGCGGGGAAACCGTTGCTGGGCATCTGCAACGGCGCCCAGGTGCTGGTGGAGGTGGGGCTGGTCCCCGGGTTGGAAAACAATCGCCTGGGATTAGCTCTTACCAACAACCGCCGCATCAAAGATGGTCACGTTCTAGGCACCGGCTACTACAATACCTGGGTCAACCTGCAACTGGCTGTGCCGCCGGAGCGGGCCGCCTTCGGACGCTACCTGAAAATCGGCGACTGGATCACGGCGCCCATCGCCCATGCCGAGGGCCGCTTCGTCACCAGGGATGAAATCCTTCAGGCCTTGATCGACAACGATCAGACCGTTTTCCGCTACTGCGATGACCGGGGCAATGTAATGAATGAATTCCCGGTTAATCCTAACGGCTCGCGCTATAACCTGGCGGCAGTGGCCAATCCCGCCGGTAATGTGATGTCAATGATGCCCCACCCGGAACGCACCCCCAACGGCGACGCCATCTTCACTTCCATGCGAGATTTTATCGAAACCCGGCCCCAATTTAATTATCGTCAACTGACCATCGTACCTCCCAAAGCGGATATTAGCGCCTACGAAAAACCAGACGGCACCCTGGAACTGGCAGTGGAATTAATAATCACCGACAATACCGAATCTTCGGTGCACAATGCTTTGGTGCGCAAAGATATTCCGGTGCGGGTGCGGCGTCGCGTCCACTGGGAAATCAGTCATAATGATAGCGATCCGGAGCGGTTGTTGAAAAAAATCATCGCCAGCGGCGAATTATTCAATACGAATAAAGAGCGGGTGGTGAAACTGGAACCGGCGCCGGCCGCCACTCGTTTTCTGATTCGCAGCCGCGACGATGTTGTGGGACAACAGAAACTGGAAATGCTCTCCAAAAGATTTGAACTTGATTCAATTACGGGGGTTAAATACGGTGTTCTGTGGACAATTGAACCGTCAGCCGGCAACGGTGAAGCGCTTCTGCAGGAAGTCCTGGACACTCATATTCTCTTCAACCCGTTAGCTCATCAATGTTACCGATATGAACAAAAATGATTACAGCAAACAAATCCGGCCCCAATTGGAAAACTGCCTGACGACCACCGATTTGGGGCAGGGTGAAAAAATCACCGGCAAGGTGCGCGATACCTATCTGCTGGAAGATAAAATCGCCCTGATCACCACCGACCGCCTCAGCGCCTTTGATCGTGTGCTGGCGGCGATTCCCTTCAAGGGACAAGTGCTCAACCAGACCAGCGCCTGGTGGTTCGATCAAACCCGCCATATTATCCCCAACCATGTCCTGTCCACTCCCGATCCCAATGTGACCATCGGGAAAAAATGTGAGGTTTTTCCCATCGAATTCGTGGTGCGGGGCTACATTACCGGTTCCACGGACACGGCCCTGTGGACCCATTACAAAAACGGCTCCCGTAATTATTGCGGCAACGCCCTGCCGGAAGGACTGGTTAAAAACCAGAAGCTGGCGCAGAATATCATCACGCCCACCACCAAGGAAAAAGACCATGACCGGCCCATCACTCCGGCGGAAATTGTCAGCGAAGGCTGGATGAATCAGGAAGACTGGGACTTCTGTTCTGCTAAGGCGCTGGAGTTGTTTAGATTTGGCCAGGAAACCGCCGCCGAACACGGCATGATTCTGGTGGATACAAAATATGAAATGGGGAAGGATATCGACGGCAATATCCTGCTCATCGATGAAATACACACCCCCGATTCCAGCCGCTACTGGATCGCCGACACCTACGAAGCACGGCTGGCCGCCGGACAGGAACCGCAGAATATCGACAAAGAATTCCTGCGCCTGTGGTTCCGGGACAATTGTGATCCATACAACGATGCGGAACTGCCACCGGCGCCGGATGATCTGGTGGTTGAGCTTTCCAATCGCTATATTTTCCTGTACGAGACCATCACGGGACAAAAATTCGGTTTCCCCGTCGCCGATCGGCCTATCGCCCAGCGGCTGCGGTTGAATGTGAAACAGGCTTTAACCAATTAAATTTCAGGAGTTATTATGCGTGTCGTAATCATTGCCGGCTCCACCAGCGATAAAGATCATGTGACCAAAATCAGCGATCACCTCGATAACCTGGGTGTCCCCTGGGAAGACCACGCCGCCTCGGCCCACAAGGCACCGTTGAAGGTGTTGGAAATCATCAATTCATTCAAGGATCAGTCCGGCATTGTGTTCATCACCGTGGCCGGCCGTTCCAATGCCCTCTCAGGTTTCGTGGCCGCCAACAGCAGCAAGCCGGTGTTGGCCTGCCCGCCCTTCAAGGACAAGACCGACATGCTGGTGAATATCCATTCCACGCTGCAGATGCCCAGCAAGGCGCCGGTGCTCACCGTGCTGGATCCGGGCAATTGCGCTTTGGCGGCCCAGCGGATTTTAAACACCAACCGCTGAAACGGAAATCATGCTGAAAAAAACACATCTCTTTGCAATTTCTCCCCTGGACGGGCGCTACCGGGGCCAGATCAAGGAACTGGAAATCTTCTTTTCCGAGTTCGCCCTGATTCGCTATCGCCTCAAGGTGGAAATTGAATATTTAATCGCCCTGGGCGCCGAGAAGAAATTCACGGCCTATTTGGCCCTGTCAACTTCGTATCAATCGCAGATGCGAAGTCTGTACCACGATTTTTCCGCCGATGACGCCCGCCGGGTGAAAGAAATCGAGGCCACCACTAACCACGATGTGAAAGCGGTGGAATACTGGCTGCGTGAAAAACTGGAAGCCACCCGACTGAAGAAATTCAGTCCCTGGATACATTTTGCCCTCACCTCCGAGGATGTAAACAACCTGGCCTACGCGCTCATGTGGCAGGAGGCGCTGAAGAACGTCTATTTCCCGGCAGCTAAAAGTCTGTATCGCGACCTGCGCAAACTGGCCCGGCGCTATAAAAATACGGCTCTGCTGGCCCTGACCCACGGACAGCCGGCCACCCCCACCACGGTGGGGAAGGAGTTAGCCGTTTTCGCCCATCGCCTGAATGGTCAACTGGAAGCACTGCAAAATATTAATCTCACCGGCAAGCTGGCCGGTGCCAGCGGCTCCTGGGCCGCTCATCAGATCAGCTTTCCGGAAGTGAACTGGACTGTCTTCAGTACCCGGTTTATAAAATCCCTGGGACTGGAGCCGCTGCTGCTCACCACCCAGATCGAACCCCACGATAATCTGGCCGCCAGCTATCAGGCCCTGACGCGGATCAATACAATTTTAATCGACCTGTGCCGCGACAACTGGACCTATATCAGTCGCGGAGTATTCCAGCAGAAAAAAGTCAGCGGTGAAGTGGGCTCCAGCACCATGCCCCATAAAATCAATCCGATTCAATTCGAAAATGCCGAGGGCAATCTGGGTGTCGCCAACGCCCTATTGAATCATCTGGTACAAAAACTGCCCGTCTCGCGCCTGCAGCGTGATCTCACCGACAGCACCGTCCTGCGTACCCAGGGTGTCCCTCTGGCTCATTCCCTGCTGGCGGTGAAAAATATCCGTAGTGGATTGAACCGGTTGACAATCAATAAACCGGCCATCGACGCCGAGCTGGATCGCCACTGGGAAGTGCTGGCGGAGGCTATCCAGACCATCCTGCGCAAATCAGGCCGCAGCGATGCCTATGAGCAATTGAAAGAATTGACCCGCGGCCATGCCATTGATAAAGAGAAAATTCGCTCCTTTATAGCCGATCTGGAGATTCCTGAGACAGAACGATTAGTTCTACTGGACCTGCTGCCGCATAACTATCTCGGATTAGCCCCGCAATTGGTGGAGTTACTTAAATAATGTGCGGCGTCGTTGGCATTAAATCACATAAGCCGGTGGCTGCCGAGCTGTACGAAAGCCTGATTCAGCTCCAGCACCGCGGCCAGGACGCGGCCGGGATAATAACTTACAACCAGCGTTTTCACGTCAAAAAAGGCGTGGGGCTGGTGCGTGATATTTTCGATGAGCGCAATATGGCCCGCCTGCTCGGTAATATCGGTATCGGCCAGACCCGCTATCCCACCGCCGGCGGCTACGGCCGCGAGGATGCCCAGCCGGTCTGGACCGGCGTTCCTTACGGGATTGCCATGGCCCACAACGGTAATCTGGTCAATCAGGTCGAATGTACTGCTGATCTTTCACAAACTCGTTTTCGTCACCTAAACTCCACTGTTGATGTGGAGATAATCCTGCACTACTTCGCCGATGCTTTAAATAAACGGGCTGCCACTGCTGATTCACCCGATTTTTTCGAACAACTCTGCGCCGCAGTAGCCGATGTTTTCCGCCATGTCAGCGGAGCGTATTCGGTAATTGCCACGATAATCGGCAAGGGAATGGTGGTCTTCCGTGATCCACATGGTATTCGTCCACTGGCAAAGGGTGAACGGCACAACGACAACGGCACCACCGATTATATTTTCTCTTCGGAAACATCGGTGTATTACGCCCTGGGATTCCAGCATACCGGCGACGTCCAGCCCGGCGAAATAATTTACCTGCCGGAAGAGGGACCCCAGCAAAGACGAATAATTGAGCAACGGGATTTAACACCCTGTGTATTTGAGTATGTTTATTTCTCCCGCCCCGACACGATGATGAATAACGTCAGCGTCTATCGTGCCCGTCTGCGCATGGGCCAGAATCTGGCTTTTCGGTGGAAAAACAAATACCCGGACGAGCAGCCCGATATCGTCATCCCGGCACCCTCCACAGCCAATACCGCCGCCCTTTCAGTGGCCCAGGCCCTGGGCGTTCGTTACTCGGAAGGGTTGTATAAAAATCCTTTTATCGGCCGGACTTTTATCATGCCCGGGCAGGAACAGCGTCGTAAATCAGTGCGCTACAAGCTGGTACCGCAGGAGTTGGAGATCCGCGATAAAAAAGTGATGATTGTCGATGACAGTATTGTACGTGGCACCACCAGCCGTGAGATTGTCAAGATGGTCCGCGAGTTCGGCGCTGAAAAAGTCTATTTCGTATCGGCCTGCCCACCGGTGAAATATCCCTGTTTCTACGGTGTGAATATACCCACCCGTCAGGAGCTGATCGCCCACCAGTTATCCGACGATGAGATAGCTCGGCATATGGGCGTTGACCTCCTGCTGTACCAACGCCGCAGTGATTTGCTGGAGGCTGTTACCCGCAAAGGCGATCATGGCATCGACCATCCCTGCATGGCCTGTCTGGATGGGAACTATGTCACCGGCGATGTTGACGAAAACAAAATGCGCCAGTTTGAGGCGCAGCAATCAACCAGAGAGTAATAATGAAAATACTACTTGTTGGTTCAGGCGCCCGCGAGCATGCCATTGCCCGGGCCGTTATTCGCTCACCCCAAAAACCACAACTGGCCTGCTTCGGCAGCAGTGTCAATCCCGGTATCAAGAAGCTCTCCGGTGTCTATTCAACCGGGAATATTAACGACCCTGTGGCTGTAACCGAATTTGCTGAAGACACCGGCGCGGAACTGGCGATCGTTGGTCCCGAAGCCCCGTTAGCGGCCGGTGTGGCCGATGCCCTTTGGCAAGCCGGCATACCCTGTGTTGGTCCCAAGCAGGCGCTTGCCCAACTGGAAACCAGTAAGGCCTTTACCCGAGATTTACTCACTGAGTACGGTGTGCCGGGTTGTCCGCGATACAAGGTGTTTAATTCGCTGGCTGGCGTCAAAGAGTTTCTGGGTGAGCTGGGGGGGTTATTCGTAGTAAAATATGATGGACTGATGGGCGGCAAGGGTGTCAAAGTGGCCGGTGATCATCTGGCTGATCATGCAGAAGCGATCGAATATTGCCGTAAACTGGTCGCTGACGGAAAATCATTCGTAATCGAAGAAAAATTAATCGGACAGGAATTCTCGCTGATGAGTTTCTGCGACGGGCAGCGCCTGGCCCATATGCCAGCCGTGCAGGATCATAAACGGGCCTACGATGGCGACAATGGCCCCAACACCGGCGGGATGGGATCCTATTCAACGGCCGATCATTCACTGCCGTTTTTAACAACTGGTGATATTGAGACGGCCCGGGCCATAAATCAGGCCACCATGCGTGCCCTGGAACAGAAATTTGGCGAGGGCTACAAAGGCATTCTTTACGGCGGTTTCATGGCCACGGCCGACGGCGTAAAGCTGATTGAATACAATGCCCGTTTCGGTGATCCGGAGTGCCTGAACGTGCTGGCGATTCTGGAGAGCGATTTTGTCGCCATCTGCCAGGCCATCGTGGAGGGTAATCTCAAGCAAAACATGGCGCAGTTTGCAGCACAAGCCACGGTATGTAAATATGCTGTCCCCGAAGGCTACCCGGATTCCCCGGTTAAAAATCAATTGATCGATATTTCGGCCATTGACAATCCCAATCAACTCTATCTGGCGGCGGTTGACCTTCGCCCCGACGGGCTCTACGAAACCGGTTCCCGCACGGCGGCAGTTGTGGGGATAGCAGATGATCTCAAATCTGCTGAAGAAATAGCTCAAAAGGAAATTGAATGCATCGGTGGACCTGTTTTTCATCGCAAGGATATCGGAACTACAAAACTAATCAAGCAGCGAATAAACCATATGTCGGGGCTTAGGAAATAGTGTTAAGGTGTTTAACCTGGATTATTCGCCACGAATTACACAAATAAACACAAAAGTTAAAGAAACAAATGATTACAAAAAATGATCTCGCAGAAAAACATATCAGTTTTGGCACATATAGTAGCTCTTCTAATTTGAATATAAATATTAGTGTAACTTCGTGTTCATTCGTGGCTGATGAATAGGTCAGGTTAAGTGTTAGAGTGTTTAAGTGTTAGAGTGTTTAAGTGTTATGGTGTTAATGCAACCGGGATCCCGACTGGTTTTTAATAGCAATGGCTAAAGTCGAACGATT
>LSCG01000099.1 GCA_001577055.1 Fidelibacterota bacterium TCS56 | reverse complement strand
CCACCAGTGCAGGTCACCACCAGTATTGCCCCCCTGGCTTACCTGGCCCAGCGGATCGGCGGCGAGCGGGTGGAGGTTGATTTTCTGATTCCCACCGGAGCCTCACCGGCTACCTACGCGCCCAGGCCGCGGCAGCTCATCAAGCTGGGACAGGCGGATTTATATCTTGGCGTTGGTCACCCCGGTTTTCTCTTCGAACGCCTTCACATCCTGCCTATGCTCAATAATGATCATTCAATTCTCGCAGAGTTTTTAACGCCACCCGCCACCGATAGTCATAACCAACTTCATCATGACTCCGAGCATTCCCACGGCGCTGGTGATCCCCATCTCTGGTTGTCAATTCCCACAGTGCTGGGGTTTTTACCAGGGGTTTCGCAGGCCATGGCAACCATCGATCCGGCCAATGCTGCTGTTTATGCAGCCAACCTGGAGCAATTAACAGATGAGATCAAAACCGTGCACCAGGAAATCGCCACCCGGTTAAATCCTGTGCAGGGGCGAGACTTCATGGTCTATCATCCGGTGTGGGGGTATCTTGCCGAAGATTTCGGTTTAAACCAGATTGCCATCGAGCAGGAGGGAAAGGAGCCCGGTCCCGACCAGTTGCGACAATTGGTCGATCTTTGCCGCAGCACGAAAATTACTGTGATCTTTGTGCAGAAAGGCTTCGCCCGCCATAGTGCCGCCGCCATCGCCGATCAGATTAACGGCCGAGTCGTGGAGCTGGATCCCCTGGCTTATGACTGGATCACCAACCTGCGTACTACCGCCGAAATCATCCGGGAGTCAATCGAGGATGAATAGCCCCGGTCTGGTGGAAGTCAGGAATCTGGTGTTCGGCTATGACCGGACTCGGCTGATTGACGATATCAGCTTTAGTGTGCCTCCCAACGATTTTCTGGTGGTGATCGGTCCCAATGGCGGCGGTAAAACCACCTTGGCAAAATTGATTCTGGGATTGCTCCACCCCTGGTCCGGGGAAGTGATCAATCATTTTTCCACTGGCCATGGCCGGATTGGCTATGTGCCCCAGTTCTCCGGTTTCGACTGGCAATTCCCCCTGCTGGTCAGGGATGTGATCGCCATGGGGCGGCTGGCCCTATCGCCAGCGGGCCGTCGTTTCACCCGTGCCGACCGGCAGGCGGTTGGGGCCATCGCCGACCGGATGCAGATCACCGGTCTGCTGGATAATTTTGTGGGAGAGCTGTCCGGAGGCGAGTTGCAGCGCGTCCTCATCGCCCGCGCCCTGGTGTCAGATCCCGAATTCCTGATTCTGGATGAGCCCACGGCCTCCATCAGCAGCGATTCCCGCAAGCTGTTGAATGATATTCTCACTGATTTGAATCGTAAAATTGCCATCATGATGATTTCCCACGATGCCACCGTCATCACCAGTCAGGTCAAACGGATCGCTTGCGTCAACCGCAAGCTGTATCTGCACGATTCCGGTGAACTGCCGGCGGATTCACTGGAAAAAGTCTATGGCTGCCCTGTGGAAATGATCGCCCATGGCATCCCCCACCGCGTACTGGGAGATCACCGCCATTGAACCTGTTTGAACTACTCCAATACGATTTCATCCGTAACGCCTTGTTAATGGCCGTGCTGGTGAGCATTCCCTGCGCCATTCTGGGGACTTTCATCGTGGTGCGGCGATTGGTTTTTATCGCCGGCGGCTTGAGTCATGTGGCCTTCGGTGGACTGGGATTATTTCATTTCCTGGGCCTGCCACCGCTCTTCGGCGGTTTTATCTTTGCCGGCCTCACCGCCCTTATTCTGGGGATCTCCGGCCGGGTGAAGCGCCTGCGCCAGGATGCCCTGATCGGCCTGCTCTGGTCAGCCGGAATGGCCCTGGGAATCCTGTTCATCTCCCTGACACCTGGGTATGCCCCCAATCTCATGACTTACCTGTTTGGCAATATAATTACCATTTCAATTGGTGATCTCGGGCTGGCCCTCGGTTTGAATCTCGTTATCATCATCATAATAATCTTATTTTTCAAAGAATTTGTTGCCGTCTCGTTTGACGATGAATTTGCCGCACTTCAGGGTGTACCGGTTAGACTTTTCATGACCATTTTACTATTATTAGTTTCAGTCTCAATTGTTCTACTGATTCGTCTGGTCGGTATCATTCTGGTGATGGCATTGCTGACGGTCCCACCCTTGATGGGAATGCAAATCGCCCGACGCTTTAGCCGAATTATGACAACCGGAGTCATCAGCGCGATGGTTATATCACTGGCCGGGTTGGTGCTTTCCTTTTGGTTGGATCTGCCCAGCGGTCCAATTATTGTCGTGACAGCCGTTTGCTCACTGGGTCTTGTCACCGGGATTGGAGCCATCATCCGACGGATTTCTGCTGCCAGTGAATAAATCTAGTATTTGAATTACCAATATCTTAATCTTTAGCCAGCTAATCTGGGGAGAACCATGAGACAATCCGTTTTGGTAATATTACTGCTATTAAACTTCATCGCGTTGCTGTCAGCCGACGATGAAGCCGCCCAATGCCTGGTCTGCCATCAGGAGACTACACCCGGTCTTTACCTTCAATGGTATGAGTCGCCCCATGCCATGAGTGAAATTACCTGCATCGATTGCCACGGAGCCGACCCTTCCGACCCGGACGCCTTTCTGCATGAGGACTCCTATATTGCCACGCTGGTGACTCCCGGAGATTGTGGTGTCTGCCATGAGCAGGAGGCCGAGGAGGTTGGAAATTCCTACCACGCCACTGCCGGAATGATTCTGGAATCAGCGGATGCTTACCTGGCCAATGTGGCCGGCGGCCACCAGGCCATGGTCACCGGCTGCGAGAGCTGTCACGGCGCCCGGGTTGAAATCGATCCTGATTCACCCAATAAACTGGCCGCCACGTCCTGGCCGAATTCCGGCATTGGTCGGATAAATCCCGATGGCACCAAAGGTTCCTGTAATGCCTGCCATATGCGCCATGGATTTTCCAAGGCTCAGGCTCGCCAGCCGGAAGCTTGTTCCAAATGCCATCTGGGACCGGATCATCCCCAGAAGGAAGTATACGAAGAATCTAAGCACGGTAATACTTACTACACCAATGTGGATAAAATGAACCTGGATTCATATTCCTGGGTGGTGGGTGAAGATTATTACATTGCTCCGACCTGTGCTACCTGTCACATGACGGCCACATCCGATCAACCAACCACCCATGATGTGGGTCAGCGCCTGAAATGGACCCTTCGTCCGCCCATCTCAAAATTCAAAGATGATCATGAAACCAAGCGTGAAAACATGGCCGATGTTTGCCAGACCTGCCATGCCGGTACTTTTGTTGACGGACATTTTCACCAGTTCGATGCCTTCGTGGAATTGTATAATATCAAATTTGCCCGGCCGGCCACTGATTTAATGAAGATCGTCCGCGAGAACAAATTGCTGGAGCGGGAAGCGGCCTTTGGCAATGAAATTGAATGGATATACTGGGAATTATGGCACCACGAAGGCCGCCGTGCCCGCCACGGGGTGGCCATGGCCGGACCAGATTATGCCTGGTGGCATGGCCTGTACGATGTGGCTCATAATTTCTATTTCGAATTGCTGCCGGCCGCCCGGGAGCTCCATCACCCCGAGGTGGATAAGTTCATCGATAATTTACTGTCCAGCGACCCCATGCACCAGTGGCTGGGGCAGAATACCAAAGATTTAAAGCAGGCCATTAAAACCGGCTCAATCAGGGATATTTATAACCCGCTGTACGAAGCTGACAAGTGATTCGAAAATACATTACTTTTCTGAAGCAATTATCCCGGAATACCATTGGGAAAATCGGTGTAATTCTCACTACCTCGGCGATTATCACCTTTATCCTGCTGGAAATCATGCAGCTGGCTGGCATCATTCACAACGCTTACATCGGATTGATTATTTACCTGCTTTTTCCGGCGTTGTTTATTCTCGGGCTGATTTTAATTCCCTTCGGATGGCACCTGCGGCTGAAATCTACCGGGAAAACCAGCCGGGAATTGTTGTCAGAAGTTTTCGTTGATGAACAGGGCCGACACTGGTTTTTTGGTTCCCCTTTACTATGGACGATTGGTGGCTTGACTTTGGCCAATGTGATATTTCTGAGCGGCGTCAGTTTTCAAGCTCTTCATTTCATGGACCAATCGGAGTTTTGTGGTACTGCCTGCCATACGGTAATGAATCCGGAATATATGGTGTATCAATCATCCCCCCATGCCCGGGTACCCTGCGTGGACTGCCATGTGGGAGAGGGTCTTGGAGCCATGGTCGATGCCAAGCTGAATGGTGTCTGGCAGATGGTCTCAGCCGGCTTTAATCTTTATCAGCGCCCCATTCCCACCCCGGTACATAATCTGCGCCCGGCCCGTGAAACCTGCGAAAAATGTCATTGGCCGGAGAAATTCTATGGTCAGCGTTTAAAATCAATTATTCATTATGCTCAGAATGAGAAATCCACTCCCGGTTACACAACCTTGCTGTTAAAAGTTGATGCGGGAAAGGGAGCCGCACCGGCGGGAATCCACTGGCATATCGCCGCCGAGAATGAAGTGCGCTATGCTTCATTAACCGTTCAACGGGAAGAGATGCTGTGGGTGGAGGTGCGACAGCCGGATGGTAATTTCAAACGTTACACCAACCGCAAGCTAATTGGCGGGAACCATGAACCTGAGGAAATTAGATACATGGATTGCGTCGATTGTCATAATCGGGCCACCCATATTTATGAGCAGCCATCTCCCGCCATCGATGAACGTCTGCGCAGCGGACAGATAAACAAGGATTTACCTTTTATCAAGCGCGAAGCTCTGGCAGCTTTAACCGGGCATCATCCGCAGGCCGGGGCGTCTGAGAAAATTGAAGAAAAAATCAAACGATTTTACCGGGTACGCTATCCTGATATCTGGCAGGAAAAATCAGAATCAATAATTAAGTCCGCTGGACAGTTAAGTAAGATATATAATCGCAATATTCATCCGGCAATGGCTATCACCTGGGGGAGTTATCCAGATCATATCGGTCATGCGGGCGGGGGCGGCTGCTTCCGTTGCCACAACCAGGATTTGGTTGATATGGACGGCCATAATATCTCGGCAGACTGTACTATGTGCCACAGTATTCTGGCCAACGAATCCCCCACACCCTTTGATTATATGAATAATCACAGTCCCGATGGTCGTGATTATCTCATTCGGGAGTATCTGAAATCGGAGTTTTTTCACTCAATCCGCTGAATTTTACTGAATCGGTTTCCCGGATTTAATTGAATATATGCCGGGTTAGGTACGGTTTTTGCGGAATCCATTTTGACTGTTTGTCAAATAGTAAAAAAGGAAATTCCATGCACAAGATTGAGAAAAAAGGTTCTAACTACTGGTTAACTTTTTCCGGTTTTATTGCACCGGAAGAGATGAAACAATGGGTTGATGATTCAAAAGCAACCCTCGCAGGAGCCAGTGGTTCGTTTGGCGTCTTTGTGGATATGCGTGAATTGAAACCACTCGGCAATGAAGCTAAAGCCCATATGGAAGAAGGCCAGAAACTATTTAAAATGAAAGGTATGACGCGTTCAGTGGAAATCGTTAACAGTGCCATGACCGCCATGCAATTCAAGCGAATTGCCCGCGATACCGGCATCTACGAATGGGAACGGTATATATCAGCAGCGGACAATCCTGATTGGGAAAAAGCCGGTTTGGATTGGCTTAATAACAGTGTTGATCCGGATTGAACCCGGTTGATATTAGCTTAAAAAGTCCGCCACCCGGCGGACTTTTTTATTATCGTGACGTATTGGTAATTAATCTTAATTTTGATCATGGAATATTCTGATGTAAAAGAGCGCTATACCACTATAGCGGCGAAATACCTCGAATTGCGGAGGTATCTTTGACCTGGATTCTACCCAATCCCGATTAGACCAGTTGCGGCAGGAATCAGTTAAGACTGATTTCTGGGATGACAATACCCGCGCTTCATCCACGTTAAAAAAAATCTCACGGCTGGAAAAAGAAGTTGAAACCTGGCAGGAATTGTCCCGGCGGAATGACGACCTTGAAATCTTGTTCGAGTTTGCCGCCGAAGGTGAGGCCTCGGTTAAGGAAATATTACTGGAGTTGAACCAGTTCGAGGACATTATTGCCGACCTGGAATTGAAACTGATCCTCGGTGAAGAGCAGGACTCCCAGGATGCCATCCTGCAAATTCATCCCGGGGCCGGCGGTACGGAGAGTCAGGATTGGGCCGATATGCTTTTCCGCATGTATAATCGCTGGCTGGAGAAAAAGGAATTCAAATCTACCTTGATTGATTATCAGCCTGGCGAGGAAGCGGGCATCAAGGATGTGACAATGGAAATTAGGGGTGATTTCGCTTACGGGCTCCTGAAAGCGGAAGCCGGTATTCATCGCTTGGTGCGGATTTCACCGTTCGATGCCAACAGCCGCCGACATACATCGTTTGCATCAGTATTTGTTTATCCCTCAATTGATGAGGATATTGAAATTGATATCAACCCCAACGACCTGCGCATCGATACCTTCCGGGCCAGCGGCGCCGGTGGCCAGCACGTTAACAAAACCGATTCGGCCATACGAATCACACACCAGCCTTCCGGGATCGTGGCATCGTGCCAGAATGAACGATCCCAGCATAAGAACAAGGCGCAGGCCATGAAAGTGCTGCGGTCACGGTTGTACAACCTGGAGCTGGAAAAAGAACGCCAGGCTCACCAGCAATTGGAAAACCAGAAGATGGATATTGGCTGGGGCAGTCAGATCAGGTCCTATGTTTTCCACCCGTATAACATGGTGAAGGACCATCGCACCAATGAGGAAACCGGTAATGTTCAGGCCGTGATGGATGGCGCTATCGATCGCTTCATTCGCGCCTATTTACTGGGTCAGTTACAAAATAATCAGGCAGGAGAAAAAGTCTAAGATGTCCGATGAGCAGAAAAGTCTCAAGCAGATAATTGCTTTCCGTAAAGAAAAACTGGCCGATCTGCGGACCGCCGGAGTCGATCCCTATCCGCATTCATTTAGCGCCGACCATTACAGTGATCAGATCAAAGCTGAGTATTCAGAGCTGGAAGGGCAGGATGTAACGATCGCCGGTCGGATAATGTCCCTGCGGAAAATGGGTAAGGCAGCGTTTACCCATGTACAGGATCAAACTGGTCAGATTCAATGTTATGTTCGTCGCGATGAAGTGGGCCCGGACCAATACACTGCCTTTAAGAAACTTGATATCGGTGATATTATCGGAGTGACCGGGTACGTTTTTACCACGCGCATGGGTGAGATTTCAATCCATGCCAAAGCTGTTACCGTCCTGGCAAAAAGTATTCGCCCCCTGCCGATTGTGAAGGAAAAGGATGGCGAAACATTCGACGCCTTTGAGGACAAAGAGCTGCGTTACCGCCACCGCCACCTGGACCTGGTGGTCAATCCGGAAATAAAGGAAGTGTTTGTCAAACGGGGCAAAATTATCAGGGAAATGCGCAATTATCTTGATGATCGCGGCTTCCTGGAGGCCGAGACTCCGATTTTGCAGCCGCTCTACGGCGGCGCTTTCGCCAAGCCTTTCGTGACCCACCACAACGCCCTGGACCAGAAACTCTACCTGCGAATCGCCGATGAACTCTACCTGAAACGCCTGATTGTCGGTGGATTCGATAAAGTTTATGAAATTGCCAAGGATTTTCGCAACGAGGGAATGGACCGCAGCCATAATCCCGAGTTTACCATGCTTGAATTTTACCAGGCTTATGTTGATTATGAATACCAGATGGACCAGGTGGAAGATTTGATTCGGTCCGTGGCCCGGCAACTCGATGGTTTACAGGTCGAATGGAATGGTTTGGCCATCGATCTGGAAAAACCTTTCAGCCGCCGGCCGATTCTGGAACTGCTCCGGGAAGCCACCGGCCATGATCTGAATAACACAAACACCGAGGAACTGGCCCGGATCGCCCGCAGTTTCGATCTAACCCTGCCGGAGCAGACTAACTACGGACAATTGCTGGATTTATTAATGAAGGAACTGGTGGAACCCAACCTGATTCAGCCCACCTTTGTAATCGATTACCCCAAGGCCATCTCGCCGCTGGCCAAGATGCACCGCAGTGGCGATCCGGAGTTGGTGGAACGCTTTGAGTTGTTTATCGGAGGACTGGAATTCGCCAACGCTTTTACCGAATTGAATGATCCTCTGGATCAGCGTCAGCGCTTCGAAGACCAGGCCCGGCTGCGTTCGGGAGGCGATGAAGAGGCCCAGACCATGGATGAGAATTTTCTGGAAGCGGTGGAGTGTGGCATGCCACCTACCGGCGGTGTGGGGCTGGGAGTGGATCGTCTGGTAATGCTGCTCACCGATCAACATTCCATTCGAGATGTGATACTCTTTCCGGCCATGCGTAATAAATAACGCCATGATCTGGTTTTCCACATGACGAATACAAAATTTCAACCGCCGGGATCATCCGTCCATTGAATTTTACCACCCGACTGGCCCTGCGTCATTTGCGGGCGCCACAAAAAGCCGGTTTTACGCGCTACGCCAGTCTGATGGCCATGATCGGCCTGGGACTTGGTATCTGCGCCCTGATTTTGACCTTTAGTATCCTGGATGGTTTTGAGCGCACATTGTCTGAAAAACTTACCCTGTTTGACGGTCATATCAGGATCGAACATTTTATGGACGCTCCCATGCAGGAGAATGATCCCATGGTGGACAGTGCGCTGACAGTGCTCGGCACAGCGGTCCGCAAATATGATTATATCCAGAAACCGGGGATCCTGCGTTTCGGTCAATTAGCCGAGGGTATTCTGGTAGAAGGGTACCCGGATGGTTCGGCACCGCCGGGATTGGCGCGGATTGAGATTGATGGTGATGATACCCCGGGGGAAGGTGAAATTATTATCGGGCGGGAACTGGCCCATGAGATTGGGATTAACATCGGTGATCAATTGGTGATATTCGATATTTCCAATCTCCACCGTGTGGCCACTTCGCGGCGTTTGCAGGCGTTTACTGTTATCGGTATTTACCACTCGGGCCTCCAGGAATATGACCGCAGTTTGGCTTATATCGCGCTGTCATCGGCCCAAAAACTGTTTGGCCATGAAGATAAAATTACCGGCGCCGTTTTATTCCTTGACAACACAGCCCAAGTACATACCTTGTCTATCGCGCTGGAGAACTACCTGGGCTATCCCTATTTTGTTCTGACCTGGAAAGAAAAGCACCGGCTCCTGTTTAACTGGCTTTCGGTCCAGAAATGGCCCATCCTGATTATTTTCGGTATGATTGCCTTCGTTGGGGTCGTCAACATTATTTCGGCTTTGACGATGATCGTGCTGGAGAAAATCCGTGAGATTGGGATATTACGCTCGATGGGTCTGTCCCGTCGGCGAATCCGGCGGGTCTTCCTGATCGAAGGCACGATCATTGGCATATTCGGCTCCGGCAGCGGCGCCCTGGTGGCAGCGGTTTTGGCCCGTATTCAGGACCATTTTCACCTGTTTACCATTCCGGAAGAAGTTTATTTCATGGATCATGTCCCGGCACATTTTGATTTCACAACGGCCCTGATATTTATCGCTGTCGGGGTTATATCAGCCATGCTGGCTTCTCTGTGGCCCACCAAGCGTGCGGCAGCGGTAATTCCCTCGGAGGCTTTGCACTACGAATGAAATTTTCCCTGCTGATTGCCAAACGATTCATGCTGGGGGGGCGCGGCAGCGGCGCCAGCCGTTTTACGGGGTGGATCGCCATTATCGGCTTGGCCGTAGGCTGTTTTGCCCTGATAGTATCGGTGGCCGTGCTAAATGGGTTTGAGGCACGGGTGACTGATAAAGTGGTTGGATTCGAAGGTGATTTGCGGTTGACGGCCAGGGACCCTGCCATTGATTTAATTGAGATTGCCGCCGCACTACAGGGTACTGGATTAGTCCAATCCTATATGCCGTTCATGGAGCGGAAGGCCTTGGTTATTAATGATTTTGATGACAGCCGCATGGTGACGGTAAAGGCCGTGGATTTTTCGAAAATAACCTCCTTTTACAAGCTGGGCGTGGATAGTATCAGTAATAATAATTCCGTTTTGATGGGCTTGTTGGTTTCCCAGCGTATGAATGCTATCCCCGGTGACCGCGTTAAGCTGATCAGTCCGATTGATATGCCTCTGGGCTTTGGACTGCCGCGCATGTTGCGCTTGCCGATAGCGGCCACATTCCGGGCTGAAGTCCTGGATTATGATGACCGTATGCTGTTTATTTCCCTGCCAGCCGGTCGGCAGTTGTTTGTGCGCAAAACGGCCATCGACGGCATCGATCTGCGTTTTGGCGACCAGCAATTTCCGGAGGAAGCTCGCACCCGGATTGAAGCGGTGGTGCCCACAGGGGTGGAGGTCCGAAGTTGGGCGGAACTGCACAGCGGTTTGTTCAGCGCCATGCGCATGGAGAAAGTCGGCGCCATCATGGTGCTGAGCCTGATAATCCTGGTAGCCTCGTTTAATCTGACCTCCACGCTGGCCCTGGTCACCTATCAAAAAGTGCGTGAGATCGGTATTTTACGCACCATGGGTGTTACACGGCCCGGGATCCGCCGAATTCTTCTGATCCAGGGCTTAATCATCGGCGGATTAGGCGCCGCCTGCGGACTGATTATCAGCAGCGCACTGGTGCTGTTGCAGCAGAAAACCGGGATCATTCCCCTGCCGACGGAAATATATATTATTGATTCCCTGCCAATGATTTTATATTTGCAGGACATAATCATCATCCCGCTGATCGCGTTTTCATTAATTATCCTGGGATCGCTGATTGCCGGTAACCGGGCTACTTTGATTCAACCCAAAGAAGCCGTTCAAATGGAAAAATGATTCTCAAAGCTGAAAATATCACCAAATCCTTTTCCAACGGTCAGCGAATTCTGACCGTCTTGAGGGGTATCGACTTCGAGCTGCCGGAAGGGGAGATCGTAACCATAATGGGACCGTCCGGATCAGGAAAATCGACCTTACTCAATATTCTGGGTACCCTGGATAAACCCACGGCCGGCGACCTAAAAATCAATGATCTGGATATCAGCCGTCTCCGTGACCGGGAACTGGCCGATCTGCGTAATCGCACGATTGGATTCGTATTCCAATTCCACCACCTGCTGCCGGAGTTCAGCGCCCTGGAAAATATTCTCATCCCCAGTCTGATTCCCCGCAAAAACTCCAATCTGGCTGACCGGGCGCTGGAATTGTTGGATTACGTGGGTTTAACCGAATGGAAAGATCATTATCCATCCGAACTGTCCGGGGGCGAAAAATTAAGGGTGGCGGTACTGAGGTCGTTGATTAACCGTCCCCAAATCGTATTGGCGGACGAGCCCACCGGGAACCTGGATATGGCCAACGCGTCTAATCTGATCCAGCTCTTTATCGGTATTAATCGCGATTTCAAGCAGTCACTGGTGATTACCACCCATAATCCCGAGGTGGCTGATATCGGTCACAGACAATTTGAAATTGTCGCTGGTAAATTGATCCAGCGGAATTCCTGATAATAATATGAAAGAAAATTTTTCCAAGCGTGTTCAGAACATCATGAAATACTCCCGGGAGGAGGCTATCCGGCTGGGGCACAGTTATGTTGGTTCCGAACATCTGTTGCTGGGAATTATTCGCGAAGGATCGGGCCAGTCGATCCGATTACTGGAATCATTCGGATGCAATATTGATGAACTGCAGACCAAGATAGTTGAGTTGATCAAACCCTCCGGCGGCACCATGACATTGGGGCATATTCCGCTGACGCGCCGGGCCGAGCGCATCCTGCGGAATTCATTCGCCGAAGCGGTTGGGCTGGAAAATAAAGTGGCCGAAGATGAACATCTGCTGCTGGCTTTGCTGAAAGAGGCCGAAGGGATTGCCTATGAGGTCCTGACAGCTTTCAACATCGATTACGACTCGGTGCTGGCCGTGATTCGCGGAGCCGATAAAGGTAAACCGAAACCGGCGGCTGTCACTCCCAGGAGCGCAAAAACAGCCAAATCAAAAACTCCCGCCCTGGATCATTTCGCCCGTGATATCACCGGTCTGGCCAGTGATGGGAAACTCGATCCGGTCATCGGTCGCGATACAGAGATTGAACGGGTGGCCCAGATTTTAACCCGCCGGAAAAAGAACAATCCGGTCTTGATCGGCGAAC
>LSCG01000098.1 GCA_001577055.1 Fidelibacterota bacterium TCS56 | reverse complement strand
ATCGTTGTCAGGGATCATATCCAGTTCGGAAATCATGTCCGATGCTGAGGATTCGGCTTTTTTGTCAAAAAAATGGCGTACGTATTTTTCAATGTCCTCCCGGATCCCCACGGAAAAAGTAATCCGGGTGGTTTTGATCAACCCCCTGATTTGACCGGTTTTCCTGAGATCCCCCGGGTCATCGATAAGGATCTCCACTCCGCTTTTCCCCCAACTCATGGGGACCCACGAATCGTGGAGCAAAAACGCCTTCTTCAGATTTCCGATGAGCTCCACGGGAACTTCAGTGTTGGCATCAAAAGACCGAAAAGGGCATCTGTAGTACAGGGAAAGGGATTTCCCAACCTCCGTTTTAGGGACCTTGAATTGTTCAATCAACAAGTACTCAACACTTTTGTAGTTCTTCTTCGAAAGGCACTGGCGCTTTCCAAGAAGGAAAGCGCCAGTGCCTTTCGAAGCTGTTCGGAAGTGACCAGTTTTTTTCGAAGCAGGTAATCGTACCTGGAACCCGAATACAATTTTGAAACGATCTGGGTTATCTTCTGTTTGATTTTTTTGTTTTCCGGGTCCGCTTCCGAAGCAGCTTTATACATGTCAAGGGCAAGATCTTCATGCCCCCGGTTTTCATTCTCAAGTCCCAGAACAAACTTGATCTGGGCAATCCGCAAATCGCTTAACTGTAATCCATGGGCTATCCCATCAATTTTTTGGATTATTTTTGACGGAGAATGGCTCTTCAAAAGACAGGCCATCATACCGGGAATAATTCTTGAGGGGGGGCAATCCGTCTTAAAAAGACTTTCATACTCGGCCACCGCCTTGTCCAGCAAGCCCAATTCCCGCAGAGAGGCGGCCCGCTGCAGAATTTCTTCCAACCCGTTGTGCGGTTTTGTATTGTTTACAGCTGCAATTTTAACTTTCCCCCCTGTTAAACTGCCCATAACGTTATCATCCATTAATCAACTTGACCATCACCGAATCAGGGAAATAATCAACAATATTCAAGCACCCATAGTCCTGCTGAACATTGAATACAAGAGACAGATCAAGCCCCAGCGCATGTGAAAGGATGACCCGGTTAACCCCCCCATGGGCCACAATAATAATATCTTTCCCGGCTTCCCGGGCACATATACCCTCAAATGCCGGCATGATTCTCTCCGACAATCCGGCAATGGACTCACCGCCTCCAGGACACGCGTATTGGGAAGGGTCTTTTTTGCGTTTCTCCAGTTCCTCCGGATAGTTAGTGATGACCTCCCCCAGGCTGCGCCCTTCCCAATCACCAAAATACATCTCCCGAAGCTCCGGCAGAGAATGAACCGGCACATTATGATAACGGGCGATCTGGCGAGCACCCTTCACAGCACGTTTAAGATCGCTTGAAAAGATAGCGCCGGGTTCCACCAGACGAAGACGTTCAGCCACTCCGTCCAATTGCAGCACACCCGTCTCCGTCAAGTCCACATCCGTATGACCGCATATGGGGGTCGTCTCATACCCCTTAACCTGACCGTGCCTGACCAGGTATAGTCTATTTATTCTTTCCATGTTCCGAATCATAGAATTTCGCATTTCTCATGTCAATGAATTACCGGGTACCTTGCGGTATGGGGGCAGGGGTGGTTATCAGGGGACGGACGGGAATTCAGGGTTTATTCATACAAACGAATAGTGTATATTGCGGAAATTTGGAAAGATCCCATTAAAATTTATGTAAGGCACAAACGTCATGGTTCAAAACCGTAAAGACTGCTTCGGGATCCTGGACAAGGTCTTTCCCATGGGGGATGAAGGCTTCAGGGAAATCGTACCCGAATGCTTCAAATGTTCTGATCGGAAAGAATGCCTTCAACAGGCACTTAAAACGAAACAGGGATTTCAACTGAGAAGTGAAGTACTGGACCGGTCCTCCTCAGGGGGACTCATGGGGCGCCTGAAACGGTGGTCCGATAAAAAATCGCTTTCAAAACAACAAAAGCAGCAGGAAGGAGAGTGAACGTGGGTGTGCTACTGATCTGTCCTCATTGCGGCTTTTCGAAAAGAATTTCCCGGAAAAAAATTCCCGCCGCCGCGAAGATGGCCATCTGCCCCCGCTGCCATGAGAGATTCTCCATTTCGCCGCAGGAAGAACCACACCATGCGCCACGGGAAAAACCCCAGGGAGCTCTCGAATCAGGCACTTTAAACCCAACCCATGATTCTGATGCCCAAACGGGGGGCAGCCCCTGGGAGAACCGAAACGAGCTGGGGACCTTAAACGGCATTTTTCTGACTTTGAAGGCAGCGCTTTTCGAGCCCCGTGTTCTGTTCAAAACCCGAAGCCGGCAAAGAGGATTCAAAGAACCCCTCGCCTTCGGCCTGTTAACCGGTGGTTTTGGGGATATGCTGGCATTTTTCTGGCCTGTTCTTTTATTTTCACTGGGGATTGTACCTTTCGGGGACTCCGTGTTGGGCAACTTGAACGGCATCTGGATATTTCTCACCCTCATGGTGGGAATCCCGCTGGCGGTCCTCCTGAATATGATTTTCTACAGCAGCGTCCTCCATTTGATGCTGCTGATTGTAAGGGGAGGAGAAGCGGGTTACACCGCCACCTTCAGAGTAATCGCATACTCCCAGGCGGCACTTGCATGGAATGTCATACCCTTTGTGGGCGCCTGGATCGCCACCTTATGGAAGCTGGTGGTTCAGGTTATCGGGCTTCGCGAAATCCATCACATCTCCTATACGAAGGTCATTGTGGCGTTTTTGCTGCCGGTTTTCTTTTTTTTCGTATTGATCATTATGGCCCTGGGCCCCCTGCTGGTGCTTCTGTTTCCCCTGCTGATCATAGGACAATTGCTGGACTTTGCAGCCGCCGCACAGTGGAAAATGCTGACACCTGCTGATCATAGGACAATTGCTGGACTTTGCAGCCGCCGCACAGTGGAAAATGCTGACATACCGGCTCCACGTAATCGGGGGTTTGCTCCAGGATTTTCAGCGCCCGCGCCTCGGCATAGTGACTTTTCTTGCGATACACCAGCGCTTTTACCCGCTGACCGGGGATGGCGTTTTTTACGAAGACCACCAGCTCACCCACGCGGGCCACGCCGCGGCCGCCGTAAGCCAGGGATTCGATAACTAATTCCAGGTGGTCGCCTTTGCGAACCGGAGATTTTTCATATTCGTTCATAGGGGGAAATTACAGCCAACTCAGCCTGCAGGATAATCATATCACGGATCAGCGGTAATCTTATTTTGCAGTAGAATATTACCCGTAAATCCGAATTTTGCGGTTACTTCAGCAATATCAGCTTGCCGTTCTCCACCAATCCATCAGCCTGTAATTGAAATAGATAAACGCCGGTGGCCAGGTTACCGCCAGCCCAGTTTAATTCATATTTTCCAGCCGGTTGCCGCTGATCGATGATCCGGGCCACCTCCTGCCCCAGCAGATCGAATATCACTAATCGAACCTGCGCAGTATGGGGCAGTTCGTAAGCAAAGGTAGTACGGGAATTAAAGGGGTTGGGATAATTATTCAGGAGCAGGATATCCGTCGGTTGAGCAACCGGATCAGCAGCCGTCACGAATGGCTCCAGATAGGCGTCGTATTCGGTCCAGCCATCGGCCACAGAAATACTGACCGTATCACTATGATAATTTTCGGCAGAGAAGATCAGCATAAAATCGCCACTGGAAGTAAAACGGTTGTAGCGCCCGTGGACCAGTTCATTGCGGCGGGGCGTGAGGCCGGGATCGGAATATTCGACAATTCTAACGATGGCATCGACTACGGTACTATCAGTCGCCGAGTAAACATGGCCGCGGATGCCCGGTCCTGCCAAAGTTTTCTGCAACACATAGATGCCACCGGGGAGGTTGTCATCGGCCACCTGCTGGGCTTCCTGATAATCCGGTACAAACTCATCACCGGTTTCCACCAGCATTTCCCAGGTCCCGATAACCTGATACATCCAATAATAACTCATGGGTGCTTCGGCCCAGGTGGCGCCCAGGCGATAATGGCCGGTGCCATCCAGTTGGGCCAAGGTAGTGGCCATCCCGTAGGCAAAAGCATTGATGTCCGCTGTCTCACCGGTGGAATGTCCGTTGATTCCGCTTTTATAATAGATGATTTCGCCATATGAATGGTAGGTGATCCCGGTGAGGGGCCGCAGTTCCAGCGCCAGGTCACGTTTGGCGATAATCTCCGACTCCGACCAGGGCGCCGGTCCCCGGTAGACCCATGAAGCAGGATCATTGGAACTCACATCCGGATCTTCCCAGTTGCAATCATAATTACGATTCAGGTCCACCCCATCGTAATCAATGTCAAACTGACCATTTTCATTATTATCGCGCAGGTTCTTACGCCACCAGGGATAAGTTGACGTGCTGTCGATAAAATAGACATAGCCTTCGGGATTAATAATCGGTACAATCCAGGTTTCAATCTCATTAACGATCTCAGTTACCAGTGTATCAATGCCATAATTACTGAGCAGGTAATCGGCAATTTTGATACAACTCATCATACTCATCGGTTCACGGGCATGGTGGACACCATCAATCCACACTACCGGTTCATCTTCCCGTGTGCCGGGGTTATCAGAAATTTTCAGGGCATAGATTGGTAGTGCCTGTTCGGTACTGACGCCAATTTCGATTAATTCCGTGATGTTGGGAAGAAAGCTGTGCCAGGACTCCAGCATAATGTTAATATCCTCATAGGACTGATACACGTCGATGGAACGATGGGACAATGAACTCAGGATGCGATTGTTTAAACCGGCATCAGTCAGGCGACCCAGATCGTTAGCGGTGGCCACGACCTCCAATTTTCCATCGTAGCCTTCGTTAACCGGATCCAGATTAAAATCGTTAATTACCTGCTTGGCAGGTCGGTGTCCAAGCTCAATTTCAACGATGAAATAATCATTGGCAACCAATACTGTGGCTGTAAGCAACGTGAACACTAGTAAGCTGGACTTCAATCAGGCCTCCTGACTAATAACCGGAAATTACTGTTGGCTATTGTTAAATGGTTATGATAAAAATTTACTGTCGCAAGTCACATTAATGAAGCTGATAATCGGTAAAAGGTAAATGACGGATACAATCGGTCAATTCCAGGAATTAGGCCGGGGGAGGGGATGTGCTGAGTCGCGAAACGTACCGGCCCAATTCCTTGGAAAACTAGGGAAATCAGCACTTGTTTCCGGTGAAAACTTAGAATAGCAATCTACCGATAATTGTCCGCTGACCGACAGAACACACCAAAAATCACGAATTTTCTGTTCACATTGAATCCCTGGCGGGATTCCGAAACAATAAAATTTCTGTCTACGTAATTGAATGATATGGAGCCCTAAAGGTAAACCCGTGCCTACACACCGCAGTGGATGAAAATTAGCATTCCTCCCCGCACAACCGGGGTCTCCTGCGAAGGCTGATGAACAATAGAAATAGAATTAATTGTTTATTTATTATGATATTACCGATCTAACTTAAAGTGAGAGCAAGGTGTATTCTGAATCTGTAATATTGCTGTCTTGATATCGTGAATAACGATCTCAAGTTGGTGGTGGTATGAAAAATGAAATTTTAAAGCAAGAATCGGAGGTCCTACAATCCACAAAAAACATGATCATTATTATTCGTGATCAACCAGTTATCATTGATTCCGATTTAGCTGAAATATATGGAGTTACAACAAAACAACTTAATCAACAAATCAAACGAAATATTGAAAAATTTCCCGAGGATTTCCTTTTTCACCAGTTGCAGATTGAAATCATCCTTGGTTTTTCTACATACTTAAAGTATCTTTCGAATCTCTCCTCAATCAATAAAAATCAAGAAAACAGAAATGAGTCGTTTTAGAAATAGTTATATAATCCGCTTTATTAAAGACAGTAAAAAGTCGCTATTATTTTTACTGGTTTTATTCATTGGAGCGAACACTTATGCCGATGAGCAAAAACCATTTGTTGTAGCTTTGACCGGTAAATACCCGCCTTTCAGTTTTTATTCAAGCGATGGTGAATTAGCAGGGTTTGATGTTGAAGTCGCAACCAGTATCGCTCAGCAGATGGATCGTGAACTGAAGATCATAACAACCGAATGGGATGGTATTTTAGCCGGTTTATTAGCAGGAAAATATGACGCTATTATTGGTTCAATGGCAATTACTCCCGAACGTGCTCAAGCGGTTGCTTTTTCGAAACCGTATTATGTATCCGGGGCGCAACTATTTATCCACAAAGATAATAAAAATAAGCTGAAATATATTTCTGATTTTTTCAATAAAAAGGTCGGTGTCGGTTTAGGGGAAACATATGAACATTTTCTAAGAAATAATTACCCCCGAATAGAAGTTGTTCCTTATAAAAGTACGGTTGATATTTTTCAGGATATGCTAAATAAGCGGTTGGACGGTTTTGTGACCGACAGGCTGGTTGGTTCCTATCAGATTAAAGAAGGTCAAATGCCTTTTGTCCCTGCCGATTCACTTATTTATAAAGAGCAGATGGCAATACCGGTGTCTAAAGATAACCAGCAATTGTTGGCACAAATAAATGCCGCTCTGGATACATTAATCACCAATGGAAAAATGAGTGAAATTCATGACAAATGGTTTAGGATAAATTCCGGGGAGAATAGCTCTGCTTCCGTCGCCACAATGGAGACCAATGTGGTGGTAAGTAAACTTGCCAGAGGTTTTGCAATTACCCTTTTTGTCGCGGTAGCTTCACTTTTTTTTGGATTCATTTTGGCTGTACCATTAGGAATTATACTCAATAAAACTTTGTTTTGGTCACGTCCCTTAAGATTTTTTAATGATTTTATCAGGGGAACACCAGTTTTAATCCAATTATTCTTTGTCTATTTCGGGGCGCCTCAAATAGGAATAATATTTACTCCGATCCAAGCTGCCATATTTACTTTGACCCTGAATTCGTCCGCCTACATGGCTGAGGTTATCCGTTCCGGGTTAATGGCGGTTGATTCCGGACAGATTCTTGCAGCCCAAGCTTTGGGATTAACACGTTTCAAGGCTTTTCGCTATATAGTCTGGCCCCAGGCTTTTCGAGTAGCTTTGCCGCCCTTGATGAACTCTGTCGTAGCATTAATGAAAGATACGGCCTTGATCGCCGTAATTTCCGTTGGTGAAGTGCTCCGAGAAGCACAGTCGATAATCAGTGTTACCTATAATCCGATGAAATATTATTTTATTGTCGGAGTCATGTTCTTTGTCGTTACGTTTCCTTTGATGAAACTGGCCGGAAAAATTGAGAGGAATATTAAAAAAAGAGGGTTTGAAAGTGCTTGAAATCAAAGATTTATCATATTCTTATGGCAACAGCAACGGGGTGTTAGATAATATCAATATCCAGTTTCCAAAAGAACACATTCTCGCGATACTGGGAGAAAGTGGGTCCGGTAAAACAACTTTATTAAAATGTATCGGAAAATTTTTAAAGCCGCAGACCGGGCAAATATTATTTAACGGGGAAAATATAATTGATATTGATGACTTATCCTTCAGGCGGATGATTGGTATTGTCTTTCAGCAGTTATATCTTTTCCCTCACTTGACTGTTCTGGAGAATATGATCTTGAGTCCCGTGCATGTGTTGAAAAAAGATAAAGAAACAGCTCGGAAAGAGGCTTTACATACTTTAAAAAAACTGGGAATCGATGACATTAGTAAAAGTTATCCTTCACAGATAAGTGGTGGGCAGGCTCAACGGGTCGCGATTGCCCGTGCGCTGGTTTTGAAACCACAATATTTACTTTTAGATGAGCCCACAGCCGCTCTTGACATTGTAACAACCAATGATTTCGGTCGATGGCTGGTTACCTTAAAGGAAGAGACAACCTTCATTGTAGTTACACATGATATTCCTTTCGCGGAAAACGTAGCCAGTTCCGGCGTATTGCTGGAGCAGGGAATAATTAAGGCTGAGGGGACTATCAAAGCTATTTTATCAACAGTGCACCAGGCCGTGGAAAAAGATGATGAAGCTTGATGGATCAGGGTTAAAGTGAGTAAATAAATTAATATTTCTATTAATTCGGCACAGTGTAACACCATTTTTAATTCAAACTACAACCGACCACGGGTTTAATTATCTACTGGATTGATTCTGTTATAATTGTTCTCTTTTTGGCCGGAATGGCTGGTTATGGTATCCGGCAAAGTCGTTTTAATAAATCGATGGAAGATTACTTCGTTGGCGGCCGTACTATAACACCTTCTCATATCGGTCTGTCGATCGCCGCAACCGATGTTGGCGGCGGTTTCTCAATCGGCCTGGGCGGACTGGGATATTTGATGGGTATCTCCGGTAGCTGGTTGTTGTTTACCGGGTTATTAGGCGCCTGGCTATCGGCCGTATTTATCATTCCCAAGATTAAAACCATTGATCTACAGGAAGGCTTCCTTACTTATCCCGAATTCCTGAAATTTCGTTACGACGGCCGGGTCGCCGCTGTGGCGGCGCTGATATCGGGTATTGGCTATGTGGGCTTTACCAGCGGACAGATTCTAGCCGGCGCCAAACTGATGTCCGGGTCGATAATTACCGAGCCGCTGCTGGGGGTTGGCGCCCTGAGCGCATCAATCTATATCATCGGCATCGTCATTGTGGGTTACACCGTGCTGGGTGGACTGAAAGCCGTGGTTTACACCGATACGATCCAATGGATAATATTGATCTCCGGATTGTTATTTGCCATTCCTTTTGCCGTTCACGAAGCCGGCGGTCTGGGCTCGCTGCTGGAAAGATTGCCAGACACCCATACTTCATTCACCAATATTTCCGCCATTCAATTCATTAACTGGCTAATTTCTATCGTACCGATCTGGCTGGTGGCTATGACGCTTTACCAGCGGGTATATGCCAGCCGCTCGGTCAAAGATGCCCAAAAAGCCTGGTTTATCGCCGGCGCCTTCGAATATCCGGTAATGGCCATGATCGGTGCGATTCTGGGAACCATATCCAGTGTGCTGATCCCCGGCGTAGAAGCAGAGATGGGTGTTCCGATCCTTCTAAGGGAAGTGCTGCCGGTTGGCATTACCGGCATCGTGGTCGCCAGTTATTTCTCGGCAATCATGTCCACCGCCGACAGTTGCATTATTGCCTCTTCCGGCAATTTCGTTACCGACCTGATCGAGCGTCGGTCAAACGGAAATTCTACCAAAAAATCGATTCGATTATCACAAATTACCACGACGGTAGTCGGTGTGGTGGCGATTTTACTGGCAACCTATTTCAATTCCGTACTGGGGGCAATTTTATACGCCTATCAATTTTTGGTTTCCGGCCTATTCTTTCCCACATTAGCAGCTTTCTACTGGAAGCGTGCTACACCAACCGCCGCCTTATGGGCTATGATCACCGGTGGTACATTAACCTTGACTTTAATAGTCATTGATCTCAATTTACCCTTGGGGCTGGACGTAACTTTTTTCGGGATGATACTTTCCGGAATGTTTCTCTATGTTATTTCTGTAATCCAAAACCCACTCAAGAAGTAAAGTATGCCTTTTGATAAAATAGAAAAGCTCGGTAACAGTGTAATTCAGCACGGTAAATACAATAGCCGTGTTTATCTGATGAAACTGGATGTACGTGAAACTGATCGTGTTATTCAGGCGATTGGTTCACTGGCCGGGGAAAAAAAATATGATCGGATTATTGCCAAAATTCCTAAAGCTGTGGAATCACAGTTTCAATCAGCCGGATTTACAACTCAAGCCGAAATACCCGCTTTTTATCTCGGGTTGAAGCCGATGGTTTTTATGGCAAAAAACCTGAATCCCGATCGCGAAATTGACACCGATCAACGCCAGCGTGAAAGGGTGTTAAACACATCACTGGAAGCATCCGAGGAATGGTTGGCCGGCTACAAATCCAATTATACCCTGCGTGAGGCCCACGCGGATAAAGCGGAAGAAATCGCCCAACTGTACGCCAAGGTCTTTGATACCTATCCTTTCCCGATTATCGATCCTGACTATATCAAGGAAACGATGCGGTCCAACGTTCGCTATTTCACTTATGTCAGTGGAAATAATATTATCGCCGTGGCTTCCAGTGAAATGGACCGCAGCGCAAAAAATGTGGAGATGACCGATTTTGCCACTGGCCCTGAATACCGTAAAGGCGGGCTGGCTTCCAGTCTGCTGTTCAGCATGGAGCGCGTTATGATCGTGGAGGGATTTCTCACGGCTTATACAATCTGTCGAGCGGTTTCCTACGGAATGAATCTGGTCTTTGCCAAAAACGGTTATCACTACGGGGGGACATTAATTAACAATACCAATATCAGTGGCCAGATTGAAAGCATGAATATCTGGTATAAACCCTTAATTAACTTAAAATAATCATCATGACCCCTAAGAAAAAACCCAAGAAATTTGATGAATACCATCAGGCCGATACCATTGGTGATCTGCCAAAAGATGTATCAGAAAAACCCAAGTTAAATGAAATCGGTGAAACTGAAATACCCGATTCGTTAAAGGATCCGGTAGAGTATGATGAATTAAAGCACCGGTTATTCGAGAAAAATTACTTCTGGCAAAAGATTCCCGAGTTTAAGAATGTCGATGAGCAGGAATTTTTATCCACCGAATTCCAGAATAAAAATACCGCCACCAAGGTTGATCACTTGGACGAATTGGTGGAAGGGCTGGTATCGGATGAATTTCTGCAGGATGTCCACGAAGGGATGCGGCAAGCCCCCATGAATTTGCGGCTTTCTCCCTATATTATCAGTCTAATCGACTGGGATAATCCCATTGATGATCCGCTGCGGGTCCAATTTATACCGGTAGCCTCCACCCGGCGGCCGGATCACCCCAAATTATCTTTGGATTCCCTGGCCGAACAGGATGATTCGCCCACTCCGGGGCTGGTCCACCGGTACTTCGATAAAGTATTGTTTCTGGCGCTGGATGTCTGTCCGGTTTATTGTCGTTTCTGCACCCGCAGCTATGCCATCGGCAGTGATACTGATCTGGTATCCAAACTCAGTTTTAAGCCGGTACCCCGGAAATGGAACGAGGCCTTTGCCTACATCGCTTCCCGCCCGGAGGTTGAGGATGTGGTAATCAGCGGTGGCGATTCATACATGCTGAAAGCCCATCGTATCAGGCAAATCGGTGAAACCCTGCTGGATATTCCGCACGTGCGCCGAATACGATTCGCCAGTAAGGGTCCCTCGGTAATGCCCATGCAGATAATTGCCGGTAATGGCTGGACAGATGCCTTGGTTGATGTGGTCGAACACGGACAAAAAATGGGTAAGGAGGTGGCCCTGCATACCCATTTCAACCATTCCAATGAAATCACCTATATCACCAAGCTGGCCATGGACAAACTGTTTTCCAGAGGCGTACGGGTTCGTAATCAAAGTGTGTTAATCCGCGGGGTAAACGACACCGTGGATGATATGGTTAATCTGGTGCGGCAGTTGGCATATATTAATGTTCAGCCATATTACGTTTACCAGCACGACATGGTAAAGGGTACCGAGGAGTTGCGCACCTCACTGGCAGCTTCCCTTGAATTGGAACGGAATGTGCGCGGTACGACGGCTGGCTTTAATACTCCCACTTTTGTCATGGATGCGCCAGGCGGCGGCGGCAAACGCGATTTGCACAGTTACGAATATTACGATGAGGTTACCGGTGTATCCGTTTATCGCAGTCCGGCGGTGGATGAGGAAAAAATTTATCTGTATTACGATCCCATTGATACTCTGCCAAAAGAGGGTCAACTACGGTGGAAGATACCCCGTGAAGGTGAAAAAATCATAAAGGAGGCGCTCGAAAACTCCGATTATACCGACCTTTCGATTGCCTGATTTGCATTTGTACTTTCCAGTTGAGTCTTGATTGGTGAGCCGGATTATTCGGCTCGGTTCTATTACTAATTAGTCCTTCCTCAAATACTCCTAACTAATTGATATAGTATGATATACGGTACATTTATTGTAAATTATCTGCACGGAAATAGCCTTTTTTCACACAAAACCCCTGCAGATGAAAACTGATTAAACGAACGAACACATCTCAATCAACATTGAATTTCGATTTTACGTTATGCAAACAATTATCCCGCAATAATCGATGGGTCCGGTTAGCCGATTTGATTCCCTGGGATGAACTGGGTTGTATATATGAAGAAGGTCTGTCCAAAGATAAAGGGGCACCTACGATTTCCTCACGTGTCGTGATTGGCGCACTGATCAT
>LSCG01000097.1 GCA_001577055.1 Fidelibacterota bacterium TCS56 | reverse complement strand
ATTCCGTAGGTGGCGGCTTTAAAGATCGGCGCTTCGGCGTCCTTATTCACCGCGACGATCACCTTGCTGGATGACATCCCTGCCAGGTGTTGGATCGCACCGGAAATTCCGCAGGCGATGTACAATTGCGGTGAGACGGTTTTTCCGGTCTGGCCCACTTGATCACTGTGCGGACGCCAACCGGCGTCCACCGAGGCGCGACTGGCGCCCACGGCCGCTCCCAGCGTATCAGCCAGGGCTTCGATAGTGGTGTACTGCTCCGGGCCACCCATACCGCGACCACCGGAAACGATTATTTCCGCTTCGGTCAATTCCGGGCGCGTGGCGGCGGATGCCTGAAATTCGCTTACTTTGGCGCCGAAATCCTCCGCGCTAAGTCCGGCGGAAAAAGCTTCCACGGTGACGTCTTCGGCTTGTTCGACTGCGGGATAGCTGTTGGGCCGCAGGGAGACGAATGCTAATTCGGTGTATTCCAGATTCAGGAATACTTTGCCGGCAAAGGCCGGACGCTGAACCTTAAATTTGCCATCGGCAAAATCAAGCTTGGTGCAGTCGGTGGCCACTGCTTTTTCTGACAGGCCGGCCACGGCTGGAGCCAGATCGCGACCGGTGGCGGAAGCGGAGAACAGCACCAGATCAGGCGCTTCGGCAGTGATGATTTTATTCACTACCTGAGCGTAGGCGGTGGTGGAATAATCCGCCAGTTCCGCATCGGTCACATTGAAGACTTTCCCCACACCATATTTTCCAAGGGTTTGGGCACAGGCATCGTCACCGGCGCCGACTATCACACCAACGGCGCTGCCGCCGGATTCTCCGGCTAATCGTTGCGCGGTGGTGGCCAGTTCAAAGGCTGTTTTGCGTAATTCGTTATTTCGTTGTTCCGCGAAAAATAATATTTTAGCCATTAGATTACTTTTGCCTCCTCACGCAGTAATTTTACCAGTTCGGCCGCTGCTTCGGGACCTTCACCTACGATCCGTCCTTCGGCTTTCTGCGGCGGATACTCCAGGCCGGCGATTGAGGCCGCCATGCCGGTGGAATCGATTTCGATTTCTTCGATGGGCTTTTTCTTGGCCATCATAATGCCCTTCAGGTTGGGATAGCGGGGTTCATTCAAACCCTTTTCGCAAGTCAGCACGGCCGGTAAACTGGCGCTTACCTGCTCGGTGCCACCTTCAATTTCCCTTTTGGCAGTGATGTTTGTATCGTCAATCGATAGTTCCACGATTGATGATATCACTGGGATATTTAACCGGCTGGCCACCAGTGTTCCCACCTGCTGGGCATCGGTGTCCACCGCTTTTTTGCCACAGAGGATCAGGTCAAACTCCCGGTCTTTGATGGCGTCGGCCAGACCGGAGGCCACAGCGAATGAATCCATGAAACGGCTGTCATCTGCCTTCAGTAGAACTGCTTTGTCAGCTCCCATTGCCAGACCGGTCCGCAGGGCGGCGACCGCCGTATCGGGACCGAGCAAAACCAGGGTGATTTCGCCCCCGTGAGCCTCTTTTAATTGCAGGGCAGCTTCAATAGCGAATTCGTCGTATGGATTTACCACGAAATTGACGGCAGATTCGTCAATTTGCTTACCATCGTCAGCAATTCGGATCTTCGCTTCCGTGTCGGGTACTTGTTTAACAAGGACTATAATGTTCACGTTGCTTCTCCTAGGTTAAAGAGGTATTTGATATTCAGATTTAGTAGAAATAGTTTCGGATAACACCTGTAAAATTGTATTGAAATTTACCGACCCGTCGGTCTATTATCAAGGTGGAAGCCGCTCGATTATCGACGGAAAGTTTAATGTAGATGACTGTCCCATGGGATGAATAAACACGCCACATCACGTTCGATTTTAAACGCCCGCGCCACCGCTGCTACCGGGGTGGTGTTCACGGATGGCAATCTGGCCGCCCGGATGGTGACGACGGCCCTGTTTTACCGTTTGCAAACCGACTTCCCCAATTTCACCCGGCAGGAGTTTTCCAGCTTGACGGCCGGACAACCGGCCGTTGCCCGGACTGAAGCGCTGGTGGATAAACTGGAACGGTATCAATTTCTCGATCCCGCGGTGGGGCATGGCGTGTTTATCTCAGCCTATCACCGTTTGCTGGAAGAAATCCTGCCGGCGCCAGTGACTGACTGCAAAAATCTGATCCGGGCCGTGGATCTGGATAGCAGGAAAATCACCGATTGCCGATCGACCTTGGATTTTTCACCACACCTGATTCAAGGTGATTTTCTCTCAACTGACCTGGAACCGGCCGATATCATCGTGGCCAATCCGCCCTACATCCGGCAGGAATTGCTGGCGGCGCGCTACAAAAAACAGATCGTTCAGACGGCTCGTGATGACTGGCCGGAGCTGAAGATTCCCGCCCGCGCCGACCTCTACGTTCATTTTCTGCTGCATGCCGCCAGCCTGCTGAACCACGGTGGTGTGTTGGTCTTCGTGATCCCCAACGGCTGGCTGGATAACGATTACGGTGCGCCCCTGAGGGAGCTGTTCCGGCGCGAGCTGCAACTGCTGGAGATCAGTGAGGCCAGTCATCAGCGTGATTTTCAAGTGGAGGTGAATACGGTGGTGCTGACCGCCCGTCGCAGGAAGCCGGAAGCTAAACATAAGATTATCATCCGGTCGGGTGATCAAACGGAATCAGTGGCGCAGTCCACCCTGGCCAGCACCGATCTGGGCTGGTACGGCAGTTTTTTCCGCTGTCCCGTCTGGCTGCGGCGGGCCATGGCCGCTAATGAAAATCTGGTTCCGCTCAATGCAGTGGTGGCAATCAAAACCGGTATCATTACCGGGAACAACCGGAAATATTATTCTGAGCGTAGCGGGAGTGGTAAATTACAAGCCATCCGCACACCGCGGGAAATCCGGGCAATTCAGTTTAGGGAAAATGATGCCCGTTTTTGGATCAAGCCTGATGCGGATCAATTCAGTCTGCGCCGGGCGCCGCTGCTGTGGCCTGATTTGCGGGGCGGTCGTCATTTTGTGGTGTGGAACCGGGACGGCCTGCCTTTCGAGCATACTTTTTACGGACTGGAGCCCCATGATTCAGGGCAGGTGGAAGCGCTGGCGCTGATCCTGAATTCATCCTGGGTGTGGCTGATGGTGGAAATTTTCGGGCGCAAGAATCTGGGCGGCGGGGCAATACGTCTGGTTAAATCCGATTTAAGCCGCTTACCTGTGCCGCGAATGAACGTGGATTTTAGTGGATTGGGGAATGGTATTCTGCGTCGTCCCATTGAAAACTGGCGCACAGAATTGGGGAAATCCGATCGGCAGGAACTGGATCGGGCGGTTTTTGATCATCTTGGGATGGGTGATTTTATGGAGGATTGCCGGGAATTACTGGCGGAATTGATTATACAACGGGAGGAGAAAAGTAAATCATGAAGCGACCAAGTAAATACGCCGATCATGAGCGCAGTCTGAAAAAATTCACCGAATTATTCAATGGGATTTCCGATGGATTGCCACTGGTGATGCAAATCTACCAGACCGAGAATTATCGCGATGACGGGGTGATCGTGAATACCCGCACGGGGAAGCGGGTGGCTTTCGATTGGGAAATCCGCCAAAAATATTTCAGTAACGGCCGGTTCGCCTTCGACGAATTACGCCAGTTCGAGCGCAAATTGAAAAAGGATGAAATCGGTCTGTCGCTGCAGTGCGACCTCCAGGAAACGGCGGTACTGGCGGCCTGGCATGCGGACTGGTTGCAGGCGTCGCCGCAGGTGCAGAAATCAGCCACAGATTATCAATGGAAGGAAAATGCCCGGGTGCGATCTACCCGTCATTTTCGGATTTACCGTTATGCTAATTTGAGTGAATTCCGGGCCATGGTAGGGCAGGCGTTGACCAGCGGGCGCTATGACCACCGGGTATTTGATGATTGACCGGCTGCACGATTGGAACGTATCAACGCGGGAGGCCCGGCAAATTCAGGAAAGGTTTCGGACGCAGATTGTGGAGCGCCCTCTGCCGGGGTCGGTAGAGACGGTGGCCGGGATCGATATCTCATTCAATCGCGGTTCCCGTGATTTGTTTGCCGCTATCGCCGTGCTGTCATTTCCTGAATTGCAGATTCTGGAAGTGGCCCGGGCCAGGTGCCGGGTGGAATTTCCCTACGTACCGGGGCTGCTTTCATTCCGCGAGGGACCACCGGTAATGGCGGCCTGGGAACGATTACAGCGAGAGCCTGATGTGCTGATTTTCGACGGGCAGGGAAAGGCACATCCCCGGCGATTCGGCCTGGCCTGTCACCTGGGATTGCTGATGGATAAACCATCGATTGGCTGCGCCAAGCGTCGGCTGGTGGGTGATTGCGAAATGCCCGGAATTGACCGGGGAGATCGCACCACCCTGTGGCATAATGGTGAGGAAATCGGGGCCGTGCTGCGCACCCGCCGCAATGTGAAGCCGGTGTTCGTATCAGCAGGGCATTTAACGAACCTGAAATCCGCCTGTAAATTGGTTCTGGCCTGCTGCCGCCGCTACCGTTTGCCGGAACCCACACGACAAGCCCATCAATTAGTAAATAAATATCGCCATGACATGACCTGATTCCCGTTTTAAAGATAGTGCAGGAATCCGTAGTTTTACCTGTCCAAACCTGGAAGAATTAACCACACATCGCCTAACGGATGAGGATAACAGTGGTGAAACTGATTCATTATCTGCTGCTTACTGCACTTTTAATTAGTGCCGGGATTTCGCAAACCTACATCGCCGTACTGGAATTTTCGGGAAAGAATGTCTCCGAGGTGGAAGCATCGGCCCTGACTGATCGATTGCGATCAGAAATGTTCCGTACCGGACAATTCAAGGTTATCGAACGGGAAATGATGGATGAAATCCTGAGCGAACATGGCTTTCAGATGTCAGGTTGCACCACCGATGAATGCATCGTGGAAATGGGGCGCTTGATCGGCGTGGATCAAATCGTGGCCGGCAGTATCAGCCGAGTGGGCGAAGTGTATTCCATCGCTGCCCGGACAGTGAGTGTGGAAACGGCGGAAATCCTACAAATCGCCACTTACGATCATGAAGGTAAAATTGGTGAACTGCTGAAGACCGGCATGGCTGTGGTGGCCCGGGAACTGGCCTTGGATAAATCCCAGCCGGAGGTTGAGGAATCAGTGGTTGAATCCTCTCCACCTGTGGTATAGGAACAATCGCAGCCAACTACCACGACGCCGGCGCCGGTTGCAGTCGAAGAAACCGGTATCATTGAGCAAAATATGTCTTTTGGATTGGTGGGATCATTCGGAGTCGCCTGGCCCCAGTACGATGGTGAAACCGGCTATGATTATTATATTGAAGGTGCCGTTTGTATTGGCGCCTAAGCCCATGTCCCTTTAGGAGTGTTTCACCTGCGGCCGGAAGTTCTGTACAGTGAACGCGGTCATAACTGGGAACCGCAGAATGCCGACTATAGTTACAATACAAAAATCAAGGGATTGGAAGTAAACGCTCTCTTTCCCTGGGAGATAGGTAACTTCAGTATTCTGGCCGGGTTGTCCAGTACTCTTATCATTGATGCAATCGTTTACGATAATGTTACCGATGACGAGTATTCCATCGGGGACAGCCGCGATTTCGGGTTGGCTGACAATCTTAATTCGGTTGTGTTAGGCAGTATCCTGGGAATGGAATACCGGCTGGACCAGTTTCTGGTGGGATTTCGGTGGGTGAACGATATTAACGATGTTTATACCGAAAGCTGGGATCGCGCCGCCGATATGCGCTATGGCCGCGGTTTGTTTACAGTAGGCTACGGTTGCTAGCTGTTACTCATCCAAATGGATTAATTCAATCCCCAGTTCACGGGCGTGCTGGCGGATACGCTCATCGCTGTAAAATTCACCGAAATAGATTTTGGTGATACCGGCGTTAGCGATCATCTTAAAACAATTATAGCACGGTGAAGCGGTAACATAAATTTCGCCTCCCTCGATCCGGACCCCGTTACGGGCGGCTTGTACTATCGCATTGGCTTCGGCATGGATGGTGCGCACGCAATGACCGTTTTCCATTTCATGCCCGGCCTCGTCACAGTGGGGCAGGCCCCGCAGACTGCCGTTATAGCCGGTAGATAAAATTGATTTCTCCCGCACGATTACGGCGCCCACATTTTTGCGGTCACAGGTGGAACGGGTGGCCACCTCTCGGGCGATGTTCATAAAATATTGTTCCCAGGATGCGCGTGATTTCATATTCTTAATTAGCCTTCATTACCAAATCAATATAGTGAAAATTACGTTGGTGAATAGTGACAGGGAATCAGTTTCCTGTCATAAATCGTCTGGTATTTTCGATGGACTGAACTAATCGGTCTATTTCTTCACTGGTGTTATAAATATACATACTGGCTCGCGACGTAGCCGGTACCCCCAGGCGCTGCATGATGGGTTGGGCGCAGTGGTGACCGGCGCGGATCGCCACCCCTTCCATGTCCAGAAACTGGGCCAGGTCGTGGGGATGAACATCAGCCAGATTAAAGCTGATTACCGGACCACGCTTCGCCGCCTGACCATGGATCGACATCCCTTCAACTGCCGCCAACCTTTCCAAGGTATAATCGGTCAATTTTTTCTCATATTCACCGATGGCCTCGTAACCGATTTCATTCAAATAATCGATGGCCGCTCCCAGGCCGATCACCTGGGCGATTTTGGGCGTTCCGGCTTCGAATTTCCAGGGTAGCTCATTCCAGGTGGATTTTTCCATCGTCACGGTCTGAATCATTTCACCACCACCAAAAAACGGGGACATCGATTCTAATAATTCAGGTTTACCGTAGAGGACGCCTACACCGGTGGGACCCAGCATTTTGTGGCCGGAAAAGGCCAGGAAATCGCAATCCAGGTCGGTCACATCAACCGGCAGGTGAGGCACGCTTTGGGCGGCGTCCACCACCGTTACAGCGCCAACGGCGTGGGCCAGTTCAATTATTTCTTTGGCCGGATTAATTGTGCCAAATACATTTGATTGATGGGTAAAGGCCACCAGTTTGGTGCGGCTTGTAAAATATTTATCAGAGTCGTCCAAATCCAGGGTGCCGTCGGTTTTGATGGGAATACAGCGCAAGGTGGCGCCGGTGTCCCGGGCCACCAGTTGCCAGGGGACCAGGTTGGAGTGGTGCTCCATTTCCGTCACCAGGATTTCATCGCCGGGCCCCAGGTTTTTACGCGCCCAGGCGTAGGCCACCAGGTTGATCGACTCGGTAGTCCCACCGGTGAAAACGATTGAGCGACGATCACCGGCGTTGATCAGATTAGCCACCTTATCGCGGACCGCTTCGTAGGCTTCCGTGGCTTCGGCGGCGTGCTGGTACAACGCCCGGTGCACGTTGGCATTATATTCACCGTAAAACCGGCTGACGGCATCGATCACCGCCTGCGGTTTGTGGGTGGTGGCGGCGTTATCCAGATAGACCAATGGCTTGCCGTGGACTTCCTGTCGCAGGTTGGGGAAATCGGCACGGATTTGATTGATGTCAAAGGACATTAAAATATTCCTAATTCCAGGCGGGCTGCGTCAGACATCATCTCGCGGTTCCACAACGGTTCCCAGACCAGCTCGATATTGGCTTCGATGATGCCCGGTACCAGCAGGGCTTTTTTCTTAACGTCGGCGGCGATATAATCGCCCATGCCGCAACCGGGGGCGGTGAGCGTCATCTTGATATCCACCTGGTAGTCACAATCGTTGATAGGTGAAATCTCCAAATCATAGATAAGTCCCAGATCGACGATATTCACCGGAATTTCCGGATCGTAACAGGTCTTGAGACTGGTGCGCACGGCATATTCATCCGGAGCCTGGCGGGTGGCACAGTTTTCTTCATCGCTGGCTGTCCGGGTGGCTTCTTTGCCAATCGCATCCCCATCGGTGCCATCGATCTGTACCAGGTTGCCGTTGAGCATCAGGGTGTAATTGCCTCCCAAAGCCTGGGTGATGTAGGCAATTTCACCGGCTTTGACGGTAATTTGATCGCCGGAGGGAATTGCCACGGCGTCGCAATCGCGGGAAAAAGTTACTTGTTCGTTGGTAACCATAGTTTTACTCGGTTGAAAATATTTCGGAATTATCGTCGGTTTGCAGTGACTTCACCACCGTGTGCCAGGGGAGGATGGCGCATTTCACCCGCGCCGGGTATTTATGAACGCCGGCCAGCACCGCCAGCTTGCCCATTTCGTTGCTATCATATTCACCGGTTTTGATCATGTGCTGGAATTTGTCAAAAATTGCCCGGGCTTCGGCCACAGTTTTACCCTTCAGGATCGTGGTCATAATCGAGGTAGAGGCCTTGGAAATGGCGCAGCCCTGTCCCTGGAAACTGATATCCTTGATAATCTCATTCTCCACAGTCATGTACAGGGTGATCTGATCGCCGCACAGGGGATTGTGGCCGTCGGCGGTGCGATTGGCGGAATCCAGCACTTTGAAATTATGCGGGTGCTGGCTGTGATCCAGGATCAGGGCCTGGTAGAGTTCCCGTAATTCGTCCATCAATTATTCTCCTCGCGGGCGTTGAACCAGTCATCAACCAGGTTGCTCAGCAGTTCATGGCTGGCTTCATCGCTGATGGTATCCAGCACTTCATTGGCGAAGCCGTTGATCATCAGCGCCTGGGCCGCTGTGGCGCTGATCCCCCGGGATTGGAGATAGAAGAGGGCGTCGGGATTCAGCTCTCCGGTGGTGGAGCCGTGGGAGCATTTCACATCATCGGCATAGATTTCCAACTGGGGATTGGTATGCACCCGGGCTTTGTCCGACAACAGTAAATTGCGATTGATCTGATTGGCGTCGGTTTTCTGGGCGTCGGGGCGGACGACTATCTTACCGTTGAAAATGGCGCGGGCTTTATCGTCCAGAATACCTTTGTACATTTCGGCGCTGGTGCAATTGGGTACAGCATGGTCGATGAGGGTGTGATTATCAACCAGATGTTCGCCGCGTCCCAGATACAGGCCATTCAGCTCGCCGTGGGCGCCTTCGCCCAGCAGGTTCAGCTTCAGATTATTCCGAATCAGCCGCCCGTCCAGGGATACGGCCAGTGACCGGGATGTGCTGTTCGCCTGCTGATCAATGGTGGTGGTGGAAAGCTGGACCCCTTGTGGCGCTTCACCCTGGATTTTGATGCAGTTGAAACTACCGTTTTCAGCCACGTGGACATCAGTGACTACATTATTAAAATAAATGTGGTCGGTAATTCCGATGTATTGTTCGATCAGGTTCAATCGACTGTTGGCGCCGATCCTGACCAGATTGCGAATCTGATAGGTTTGCTGCTCGGCACCCGGTTTTGTGATGAAAATCAGTTGAAGATTCACTGGCTCAGGCTGATCGGGCGCGATTTCCACACTGGCGCCGCTGTTAAACAGGGCCCGGTTCAACAACTCAAAGGGATTGTCTGAACCACCGGTGGGCTGCTCCAGGTTGACTTGGTCAGGGTTGGTGTTCAGCAGGTAGGTCTGGCTGTTAACCGTGACGCCCTCCGGAAGCAGTGACAGATCGGAAAGTTCGGCGGTGAAATGACCGTTGACAAAAACCAGCCGTGGCGTGCGGGGCAGATATTTGAAATCAAGGTCATCGAAATAGTCCAGCTCAGCAGATGGAAGGGCAACCTCGTAGGCGGCGCTGAGTGGCGCCAGGTCCAGGTTGCGCCAATCCTCCTGTTTGGCAGTGGGCAATCCCAGCGATTGGAATTCCGCCAGGGCGGCTTGGCGCCGGGCAGAAAGCTCACCGTTTTCTGCCGAGTACAAACGGGTGAATTCACCACTGTAGTGGTCAACCACATTTTGATGTATATTTTGCTTGGACATAATCAGTCAGCAGCAATCGGTTTTTCCAGCCAGGCGTAGCCTTCCGCTTCCAGTTTGCTAGCCAGATCTTTGCCACCGGATTTCACGATTTTACCATCGATCATCACGTGAATTTGGTCGGCTGCCAGGTAATTCAGGATGCGCTGGTAGTGGGTAATTACCAGAAAGCCCCGGTGGGGGCTGCGGTAGTTATTCACACCTTCGGCCACGATTTTCAGGGCGTCGATATCAAGTCCCGAATCGGTTTCATCTAAAATTGCCAGTTTTGGCTCCAGGGTGATCATTTGCAATATTTCGTTGCGTTTCTTCTCACCCCCGGAAAAACCTTCGTTAACGGCCCGGTGCAGGAAACTTTCCTCCAGTTTCACCTCGTTGACCTTGGTTTTGATCAGGGCCAGGAAGTCCATTGAATCCAGTTCCTCATCGCCCCGTGCTTTGCGCTGGGCATTCAGGGCTGTTTTCAGGAAATACATATTATTGACCCCGGGAATCACCACCGGGTACTGGAAACTCATGAAGATACCGGCGCAGGCCCGGTCCTCGGGATCCATCTTCAGCAGGTTTTCACCTTCCCAGGTAATCGATCCTTTGGTTACGGTGTAGCCGTCCCGACCGGATATCACATTGGAAAGGGTACTCTTGCCCGAGCCGTTGCGCCCCATGATGGCGTGCAGCTCACCCGGCTTAATCGACAGGTTGATTCCTTTCAGAATCTCCTTGTCTTCCACATTGACGTGTAAATTTTTTATCTCAATCATTATATTTTCCTTTAACCGCCAAGGCCGCTAAGAGCGCAAAGACTCTTATATGATGAGAACCTCTATGTTATTGGTGTTTCTTGAAGTGAATAAACTTTTTGGAAACCTGCCAAGAGTAAAGAGAGAAGAACAAATAAGTCTTTGACAATTATCATGTTAATTCTCTGCGTCCTTGGCGATCTCCGCGGTTATCTTAACCGACTGATCCTTCCAGGCTGACTTCCAGCAGTTTCTGGGCTTCCACAGCGAATTCCATCGGTAGCTTCTGAAAGACATTTTTGCAGAAACCATGGACGATCATCGATACGGCGTCTTCAGTGGGGATACCACGCTGCCGGCAGTAGAACAATTGGTCCTCGCTGATATTGGAGGTGGAGGCTTCGTGTTCTACCTGGGCTGACGGATTACGCACATCCAGATAGGGGAAGGTGTGGGCCCCGCATTTATCGCCGATCAGGATCGAATCGCACTGGGAATAATTACGGGCGTTTTCCGCACCCTTGTTGATCTGCACCAGTCCGCGGTAGATATTCTGTCCCCGGCCGGCGGAAATCCCGTTGGAAATAATCGTGCTTTTGGTATTTTTTCCGATATGCACCATCTTGGTGCCGGTGTCGGCCTGCTGGTAATTATTAGTGAGTGCCACGGAATAAAATTCCCCCACCGAATTGTCACCTTTCAGAATACAACCGGGGTATTTCCAGGTAATGGCCGAACCGGTTTCCACCTGGGTCCAACTGATCTTGGCATTTTCATCGCTGCAGATGCCGCGCTTGGTGACAAAATTGTAGATACCGCCCACGCCGTTTTCATCTCCGGGGTACCAGTTCTGGACGGTGGAATATTTAATGTGGGCGTTCTTGTGGGCCACCAGTTCCACCACAGCGGCATGTAATTGATTTTCGTCGCGCATGGGGGCAGTACAACCTTCCAGGTAACTGACGTAGCTGCTCTCGTCGGCTACGATCAGGGTGCGCTCGAACTGACCGGTCTGACTGGCGTTGATCCGGAAATAGGTGGATAATTCCAGCGGACAGCGCACGCCCTTGGGAATGTACACGAAGGAGCCGTCGCTGAAAACAGCGGAATTGAGGGTGGCGAAATAATTGTCGGTGTAGGGCACCACCGATCCCAGGTATTGCTCGATCAGGTCGGGATGTTTGAGCACGGCTTCCGAAAAGGGCATGAAAATCACACCGTGTTTCTTCAGTTCATCCTTGAAAGTGGTGGCCACCGAAACCGAATCGAAAACCGCATCCACGGCCACGCCGGCCAGCATTTTCTGCTCGTGGAGGGGAATTCCCAGCTTGTTGTAGGTTTCCAGCAGCTTGGGATCCACCTCATCCAGGCTTTTCAATTCCTTCTTTTGTTTGGGGGCGGCGTAGTAGCTGATGGCGTTATAATCAATGGGCGGGTAATCCAGCTTGGCCCAGTCCGGTTCCTTCATCGTCAGCCAGTGGCGGTAGGCTTTCAGGCGCCAGTTCAGTAAAAATTCCGGCTCATATTTCTTGGCCGAAATCAGGCGGATCACATCCTCATTGAGGCCCGGGGGAATTTTCTCCTGTTCGATATCGGTGGTGAAACCGTACTTGTATTTCTGGTCCGCCGCTTCGTGGATGATGTCAATATCGCTCATAATTCTATTTTAACACGAAGACACAAAGGGCACAAAGAACACAGAAATATTAAAGTTAAAAAACATGTGTGCCTGGTGATCTTGGTCTCTTGATGGTTCATTATTTT
>LSCG01000096.1 GCA_001577055.1 Fidelibacterota bacterium TCS56 | reverse complement strand
GTGACCGATTGTTCCAATATTTACATGCGGTTTTGTCCGTTCAAACTTAGCCTTTGACATTAAGTCCTCCTTACCAAACTATGAAGCTTTACCATGAATGTGCTCGATCAGGTCTGATTCAATATTTGCCGGAACCTTCGCGAAATGAGAAAATTCCATTGAAAAAATCGCCCGCCCCTGGGTGAGGGATCGTAAATCAGTGGCATAACCGAACATGGAGCTTAAGGGCACGCGGGCATCCAGCACGTGCGCGTCACGCCGCTGGCTCATGCCATTGATATTTCCTCGCCGGGAGCTGACATCGCTCATTACATCGCCTAAATATTCTTCCGGCACAACCACTTCCACGTTCATCATCGGTTCCATCAAAGCCGGGTTAGCTCGTTTGCACGCCTCCTGGATCGCCATGGAACCGGCGATCTTAAAGGCGATTTCGGAAGAATCCACCTCATGATATGAACCGTCAACCAGTTCAACGCGGATATCTTCGATGGGATAACCGGCCAACACACCGTTTTTAATGGCTTCGCGGATTCCCTGGTCCACCGATGAAATGAATTCCCGGGGAATTACTCCACCAAAAATCTTATTCTCAAAATGATAACCTTTACCGGATTCGTTGGGTTCAACATTGATTACCACATGTCCAAATTGCCCCCGGCCGCCGGACTGGCGTACGAATCGTCCCTCAACTTTATCTACCCTGGTGGTAATGGCTTCCGTATAAGCTACCTGCGGTTTACCAACATGGGCTTTGACTTTAAATTCACGCAGCAGGCGGTCAATCAATATCTCCAGATGCAATTCGCCCATACCGGCGATGATCGTCTGTCCCGTATCTTCATTGGTGGACACCCGGAAAGTGGGGTCTTCGTCACTGAGTTTCACCAGAGCTTTACTCAGTGAGTCCTGATCGGCCTGACTGATTGGTTCCACCGATACTTCCACTACCGGCTCGGGAAAGTCCATTGATTCCAGCATAATGGGATGCTTGTTATCGCAAATTGTATGACCGGTGTTAGTCTTTTTCAAGCCCACCGCGGCTACAATTTCACCGGCGCCAACTTCTTTGCGCTCTTCCCGTTTATTGGCGTGCATCAATAATATTCGCGAAATACGCTCGCGTTTACCGGTATTGGGATTAAACAAAGACGAGCCGGCATTAATTTTCCCTGAATATATCCGCAGGTAGGTCAACCGCCCCACAAAGGGATCGGTCATAATTTTGAATGCCAATGCTGAAAACGGTTCATCTTCATCGGCTGATCGCGTCAATTCGACTTCATTATTATCCGGCTGAAAACCGGTAATGGCGCCTACATCCTTCGGGGATGGTAAAAAGTCAACAATGGCGTCTAACACACGTTGAACGCCCTTATTTTTAAAAGCTGAGCCACACAGGGTAGGGATAAAAGTATTGTCCAGACAACCCTTGCGGATGGCTGCTTTGATTTCAGCGGCTGAGATGGGCTCATCATTAAGATATTTTTCCAGCAGAGCTTCATCGTAAGCGGCTGTTTCTTCAATTAAGTTGTGTCGCCATTCATCGGCGATTTCAGTCATATCATCAGGAATCTTGGCATAATCAAAACGAGCGCCCAAAGTGGTCTCATTATACAAGATGGCCCGATTTTCGATTAGATCAATTAAGCCGGTAAAAAGGTCGCCTGAACCAATCGGCAAAACCAAGGGCAGGGGATTGGCTTTCAAGCGTTTCTTTATCATCTCCAGAACATTGATAAAATCGGCGCCGGTGCGATCCATCTTATTGACAAAAGCAATCCGGGGAACGCCATATTTATCTGCCTGCCGCCAGACGGTTTCACTCTGCGGTTCGACTCCGCCGACGGCGCAGAACACAGCCACGGCCCCATCCAGAACGCGAAGGGAGCGCTCGACTTCCACGGTAAAATCCACATGACCGGGGGTATCAATAATATTGATTCGATGCTCATCCCACAAGGTAGTGGTAGCGGCTGAAGTGATGGTGATGCCCCGTTCTTTTTCCTGCTCCATCCAATCCATGGTGGCCATGCCTTCATGGACCTCTCCCATCCGGTGCAGGCGACCGGTATAATATAATATGCGTTCGGTAAGGGTTGTCTTACCGGCATCGATATGGGCCATAATACCGATATTGCGCACGCTGTCTAGGGAGAGTTTCTTCATGATTTAACGGAAATGGGCAAAGGCTTTGTTGGCTTCCGCCATGCGATGGGTGTCATCCTTCTTCTTGACTGCTCCGCCTTCGTTATTGGCGGCGGCAATCAACTCGGCTGCCAGGCGATCGGACATGGCTTTCCCGGAGCGACCACGGGCCGATCCGATGAGCCATTTGGAAACCAGGTAAAATTGCCGATGTTTGGGTACTTCAATCGGCACCTGATAGGTAGCGCCACCGATCCGACGGGATTTTACTTCCAACTGGGGGGAAGCATTTTCAATAGCTTTCTTAAAAATTTTCAACCCTTCGGTTTTGGTGCGCTGTTCGATGGTGGACATGGCCTGGTAAAAAGTTGCTTCGGCGATGCCTTTCTTACCACGGAGCATGAGATAATTAACGAATTTTGCCACTACCAGGTCACCATAGACCGGGTCGGGTGAAATTTGGCGTCGTTCTGGTCTTCTTCTTCGCATATCAGGACTTCGGTCGTTTGGCGCCGTAACGTGAACGGCTGGTTCTGCGGTCGGAGACACCGGCGGTATCAAAAGTGCCGCGAATAATATGGTAACGAACACCGGGCAAGTCCTTGACACGGCCACCTTCAATTAAAACAATCGAGTGTTCCTGCAAATTATGCCCCTCACCGGGAATGTAGGCGGTCACCTCGATTTGATTGGTCAACCGGACACGTGCCACCTTTCGGAGTGCGGAATTCGGTTTTTTAGGGGTAGTCGTGTACACACGCGTACAAACACCCCGCTTCTGGGGATTTCCCTTTAAAGCTGGCGTGGCGGTTTTCTTGGTTACCCGCTTACGTCCTTTTCTTACTAATTGATTTATCGTCGGCATAGCTATTCAAATAAAGCCTACTAATTTATTTCAGATTATCGATTTTAGTCAATCCGTTTTTCATCAGAAAAACGATCATTTTGACTCATATCTCCCACAGTAGGTGGAGCTTCTTCATCAGCGAGAAACTGGCTGCTGTGGTCTTCCACCAGTAAACTCTTCAAATGTGGCGATCCGGAACCAGCCGGGATTAACCGGCCCACAGCCACATTTTCCTTTAAACCTGATAAATAATCGGTTCTGCCGGCAGTGGCTGCATCAGTCAGTACCCTGGTGGTCTCCTGGAAGGAGGCAGCTGAAAGGAAACTCTCAGTATTCAAAGAAGCCTGAGTAATCCCCATCAACAACGGTTCAAATGTGGCCTGCTTGGTTTTCCTGGTTTTGGCCGGCGTCTTGCCCTCTTCTTTCAACATGGCATTCACATCCTTAACATCGGCCTTGGCCACCTGCATTCCCTCATCATATTCTGAGTCACCGGGATCGGTCACTACAGCTAATTCCCGTAATCGTTCGTTTTCACGGAAGAATTCTTCCTTGGTGACTTTATCAGCCGTCAGGAAACGGGAATCACCGGCATTGGCCACACTTACCTTATTCATCATCTGCTTTACGATGACTTCAATATGCTTATCATTGATCTTCACGCCCTGTAAACGATAGACTTCCTGAATTTCATTCACCAGGTATTCGCGTACTTTCCCTGGTCCCAGGATGCTGAGGACGTCTGCCGGAGAAGTTGATCCTTCACACAAGGAAGTACCGGCAGTGATGTAATCACCCTCATGGACGATGACATGTTTACCGTAGGGGATGGAATAATTGCGCACTTCACCGCTGGCGCTTTCCACTTTAATTTTACGGATTCCCCGTTTCACTTCGCCAAATTGGACAGTACCATCGATCTCGGCCACGACAGCCGGATTGGAAGGTTTGCGTGCTTCGAACAGTTCCGCTACCCGCGGTAAACCACCGGTAATATCTCTGGTCTTACCAATATCTCGGGGGATTTTAACCAGGGTTTGACCATGTTCCACCCGCTGTCCGTCGTTGACAACCAGAGTAGCCTTCACCGGCAGGATCGCACCTCCGGCGGTTACTTTGCCATCATCATCGATGATTTCGATATGGGGACTGAGCTTGCGGTTAGTGGATTCGATAATGACCATCTGTTTCTTACCACCTTCGACCGCTTCAATCCGGTAGGTCTCATTATTGACAAAGTCACGCAGAGCAACCGTACCCTCTCTACGGGCAAGAATAATGTCGGTGTAAGGATCCCACTGGAACAACACCTTGCCGGCTTCGATCTCCTGACCTTCGGTCACCAGCAGACTGGCGCCGTAAGGCACGTTATATTGAGCGCGTGGGGCATTATTTTCATCCAGTACTGAAATCTTGCCGTGACGAACCATGCAGCGCTTAGTTTCGGCGCCGCTTTCATCCACGGTGGTAGCGGATTCAAAATTTTCCGAGAATCGCAGTTTACCGGAAATGCGTGCTTTCATTTCCGATTGCTCAATAATTCGGGTGGCGGTACCGCCGATATGGAAAGTACGCAGTGTGAGCTGGGTACCCGGCTCGCCGATACTCTGCGCAGCCTGAATACCCACAGCCGTGCCAAGATTGACAATCTCATGGGTGGAAAGATTCCAACCATAGCATTTGGCACAGACGCCGCGGTGGGAATCACAGGTCAGCACGGAACGAATCCGCACTGATTCCACATTACTGTTGGAAATGATTTCCGCTTCTTTTTCCGTGATCAGCGCACCGCTTTCCACCATTACATCCCCGTCAACAACGAAATCATCCGACAGGGTACGCCCCAGGATTCGATCCGACAGGGGTTCAATTACTTCTTCCCCCTCCTTCAAATCGCTGATTTCAATGCCGTTAATTGTTTCACAATCATCTTCACTAACCACAACATCCTGCGATACATCAACCAGCCGACGTGTCAGATATCCGGCGTCCGCTGTTTTCAATGCCGTATCGGCCAACCCTTTACGGGCACCATGGGTGGAGATGAAGTACTCCAATACTGACAATCCTTCCTTGAAATTGGAAGTAATCGGCGATTCAATAATCTCACCTTTACCACCGGTCATGGCTTTCTGTGGCTTAGCCATCAGCCCCCGCATACCGGCCAACTGTTTGATCTGGTCCTGACTGCCACGGGCACCTGAATCGGCCATCATGTAAACGGGATTGAACCCTTGATCATCGTTCATTAGACCGTCCATCATACTGGCAGCTACCTTATTGGTGGCATGCGTCCAGACGTCGATGACTTTGTTATACCGTTCACCATCGGTGAGCACCTGGCGATTGAATTTATCATGAATACCATCGATCTCACCCTGGGCCGATGTAATAATATCTCCTTTGGCCTTGGGGATCATAATGTCGCGTATTGAGATCGATATACCGCTGCGGGTGGCAACATTAAATCCAATATATTTCAAATCATCCAGAAATTGTACTGTGCGATAATTTCCAGCCAGTAAATAACTCTGATTGACAATTTTCTCCAAACGACGCTTGGAGATCATCTCGTCCACATAATTTAATTCATCCGGCAAGATCGCATTGAATAAGGCGCGACCAACGGTTGTCTTCTTGTACCATTGTCCCTTGTAGCGCAGATCGATAATGGTATTCAATTCCACTACACGGTTCTCGAAAGCCAGACTGACTTCATCAATGTTGCCAAAAATTTTACCCTCACCTTTGGTATCTTTGCGCAGGCGTGTCAGATAATAGGTGCCCAACACCATATCCTGTGATGGGATGGCAATCGGTTTACCATTGGCGGGATGCAAAATATTGTGACTGGACAACATCAAAATTCGCGCTTCCATCTGCGCCGGTATTGAAAGCGGCACGTGGACCGCCATCTGGTCGCCATCGAAGTCGGCGTTGAAAGCGGTACAAACCAATGGATGAATCCGGATGGCTTTACCATCAACCAGCACCGGTTGGAAGGCCTGAATACCCAGACGGTGCAGAGTGGGAGCACGGTTCAGCAGAACCGGATGGTCTTTGACCACATATTCCAACACTTTGTAAACTTCCGGGTCACGGTTTTCCACCATTAACTTGGCGCTGCGGGGTGTCTCGGCCAAACCACGGGCGATTAATTCATGAATCATGTGGGGCTTGAACAACTCCAGGGCCATGTTCTTGGGCAGGCCGCATTCATTAAGCTTTAACTCAGGTCCGACCACGATCACCGATCGACCGGAATAATCGACACGTTTACCTAACAGATTCTGACGGAAGCGACCGGTTTTTCCCCGCAGCATATCCGAGAGAGATTTCAACGGGCGGCGGGTACCGGAACGAATAGCTGTCCGGCGGCGGCTGTTATCAAACAGGGCATCGACCGCTTCCTGCAACATGCGCTTTTCGTTGCGCAGAATTACATCGGGGGCCTTGATTTCGATCAATTGTTTCAGGCGATTATTGCGAATAATTATCCGGCGATAGAGATCATTCAAATCGCTGGCGGCGAAACGTCCACCTTCCAGCGGGACCAGTGGTCTCAATTCCGGCGGAATTACCGGCAGGACCGAAACCACCATCCACTCCGGACGATTAAGTTTCGGTTTGGTAGGATCGGGAACAAATGATTTAACCACCTTCAGCCGTTTCAACGCTTCGTCGCGGGCCTGCTTGGAGCGTGAATTGCGTGTCACATCTTCCAGTTCGGCGGCCAGTTGGTTAGGATTGATCCGTGCCAGAATCTCTTTTATCGCTTCCCCGCCCATCAGGGCCAGGAAAAAATTCTCTTCAATCCGCTCATCTTCAGTGACGGCATTAAAACCATATTCCCGCTCCAATTGCAGGAATTCTTCTTCATCGATTAATTCCAGCCGCTTCTTGGTACTTTTACCCGGGTCCACCACAACAAAAGTTTCATAATAAATGATCCGTTCCAGATCTTTGGTGGACAATCCGATTAAATAGCTCAGTTTGCTGGGAATCGAACGCAGATACCAGATATGAACCACCGGAACGGCCAGGGTTATATGGCCCATGCGTTCACGGCGAACTTTTTTACGGGTAACTTCAACACCACAGCGGTCACAGATAATACCGCGATAGCGGATGCCTTTATATTTACCGCAATGGCATTCGTAGTCTTTTACCGGGCCAAATATCTTTTCACAGAACAGTCCATCTTTTTCCGGTTTGTAAGAGCGGTAATTGATTGTTTCCGGTTTTAAAACTTCACCATAGGAACGGGCCAGAATCATTTCCGGCGAGGACAGACCGATGGTAACGGCGGAAAAATCGCGTTTGGTGTCAATTTTTGAAGATTGAATGTAAGTCAAGCTAACGCTCCCTTATTCGAGTTCAACATCCAGGCCCAGGCCCTGCAATTCTTTAATCAGTACATTAAAGGATTCAGGCACGCCATATACAGGAAGGTCTTCACCGCGGACTAAGGAATTGTACACCTTTGAACGTCCGTCCACATCATCGGATTTGACCGTCAGAATCTCATGCAACGTGTGGGCGGCACCATAGGCCTCCAGCGCCCAGCATTCCATTTCCCCGAAACGCTGACCGCCAAATTGAGCTTTTCCACCCAGCGGTTGCTGAGTAATCAGTGAATAGGGTCCTGTTGAACGAGCATGCATTTTGTCATCAACCATATGGCTGAGTTTCATCATATATATCTGGCCGACATTAACCGGATTATCAAAATGATCACCGGTACGTCCATCGACCAAGGTCGTTTTACCCGAAGTAGGTAAACCGGCTTTTTCCATTTCAGCTTTTACCTGCTCGGGGCGGGCGCCATCGAAGGCGGGCGTTTCATAGCGCAGACCCAAAATATCTCCGGCCCAGCCCAGCATCGTCTCATATAACTGGCCAAGATTCATACGCGAAGGCACACCCAGTGGATTGAGAATGATATCAATGGGGGTGCCATCTTCCAGGAAAGGCATATCTTCGTCGGGGACAATCGTGGCAATCACACCTTTGTTACCATGGCGGCCGGCCATCTTGTCACCCACCTGGATTTTACGTTTGTTGGCCACATATACTTTTGCCAGCTTCAAAATACCCGGCTGAAGTTCATCGCCAACCCGCAGTTTGAATACTTCCCGCTCCAGTTTGTTTTCAATCTCATTCCACAGGCGGCGATAAGAACGCCAGACGGTCTTGATCTGTTTCCAGACTTCACGATCTTCGACCCAGGAATCATCCTGGGAAAACCGCTCCAGATCAAAATTATTGAGTCGCTTGGCAGTGAGCTTTGTTGATTTTTTGATTAATGTCCGGCCGCTGCTGATATCGCGAATTCCATTGGAAATCTGATCTACCAGCAGTGCGAATAATTTTTCATCGCGAGCCGTTTTGAGGGCTTTTTTATCTTCACGGGCGGTCTTTTGCAGCCCATCGATTATGGCCCTTTCATCAGTACGAGAACGACGATTGCTCTTCTGGAAAAGCTTGGAGTTAATCACCACACCCTTAATGCCGGGATCGGCACGTTTGGAGGCATCCTTGACCTCTCCGGCTTTTTCACCAAAGATGGCCCGCAGCAGTTTTTCTTCCGGGGTGGGATCAGTTTCGCCTTTAGGCGTTACTTTACCAATCAGGATATCGCCTTCGCGCACTTTGGCACCCACGCGAATAACTCCATCCTCGTATAATTCTTTGGTAGCCTCTTCGCTGACGTTGGGAATCTCAGGGGTCAATTCCTCCTCACCGCGCTTGGTATCACGTACTTCGAGTTCAATTTCATTGATATGAATCGAGGAAAATACGTCTTCTTTTACCAGGCGTTCGCTGAGAACAATGGCGTCTTCAAAATTGTAGCCCCGCCAGGGCATGAAAGCGACTTTTACATTGCGCCCCAGAGCCAATTCACCATGATCGGTGCTGGTACCGTCGGCCACAACATCTCCGGCTTTAACCTTCTGTCCCACTTTGACGCTCGGACGCTGGTTCTGGCAACTGTTCTGATTGGTACGTTGATATTTATTAAGCTTAATAGTAATCAGGTTTTCACCCTGTACCAGGGCCAGATCGTCGGGGACAATTTCCGTCTTGATAACAATTTTTTCAGCATCAACGAAAACCACTTCACCGTCTTGAGGAGTTTTGACGCAGGTGCGTGAGTCTTCCGCTACCTTCCACTCCAGTCCCGTACCGACGATTGGGCGTTCGGGATTCATCAGCGGAACGGACTGGCGCTGCATATTGGAACCCATGAGAGCCCGGTTGGCGTCATCGTGATCCAGGAATGGAATCAAGGCCGCCGCCACTGACAGAATCTGGTTGGGGGCCACATCCATATAATCGATATTGGCCGGCTCAACCACCGGGAAATCACCCTTGATTCGCGCCCGGATACGTTCTTCGGTCAGTCGGTTTTTCTTCTTCTTATCCAAGGCGATATTGGATTGGGCTATCATCACCCGGTCTTCATCATCAGCCGACAAATATTTAATATTATTAGTGGCGAAGGCCGCATCCTTATCCTTCCTGACGATTCGGTATGGAGCTTCGATAAAGCCATGTTTATTAACTTTACCCAGCAGAGCCAGAGAAGAAATCAGACCGATATTCGGTCCTTCCGGTGTCTCAATCGGGCACAGGCGACCGTAATGGGTATAGTGCACGTCACGGACTTCGAACCCAGCCCGTTCGCGGGTTAATCCGCCCGGCCCCAGTGATGAAATCCGCCGCTTGTGCGTGATTTCCGCCAGAGGATTGGTCTGGTCCCCGAACTGCGATAACTGACTGGTGCCAAAAAAGGTGTTGATCACGGTGGTTACCACCCGGGAATTGATCAAATCCTGGGGTGTGAGGCTCTCGGATTCGCGCAGATTCATACGTTCCATAATCGTGCGCATCATCCGGCTCAGGGCCACGCTGAATTGATTGGTCAGTTGCTCGCCAATGGTTTTCACACGACGATTACCCAGATGATCGATATCATCGGTACCCCGTTCGCCGCGACGCATATCAATCAGAAAACTGATAACCTTGAGGATATCATCAATGGTCAGAACGGTTTTATCAACGGGGACATCCAGGGCAAATTGCTGATTCAGGCGATAACGCCCCACCTGTCCCAAGTCATATTTCTTGGGGCTGAAGAAGATGCGTTCGATGAATTTCTGGGCCGTTTCCAGGTTGGGCGGATCACCGGAACGTAACAATTTGTACAATAACTGCAGCGCTTCTTCAGTATTGGAAGTAGGATCCTTCTTAACCGTATTCAGCAGCAGATGAGCGGAGAAATTTTGCTCCCCGTCCACAATATCAAATTCTTTGATCCCCGCTTCAATCAGCGTTTCAATCACTTCTTCGGTTACCAGCGTGCCACCTTCGAAGTAGATTTCACCAGTCTGCTCGTTGACGATATCGTTAGTGATCGTCGAACCGACGGACTTGCGGATTTTTTTACCTTTGACCTTAACGGTGGTAATACAACCGAAGGCTCGGAAAATATCGGCATTGGTGGAAAAACCCAGGGCACGCAACAAGATCGTGACCGGGAACTTCCGCCGACGGTCAATAATGGCGAATAAACAATCATTAATATCGGTGGTAAAGTCCACCCAGGATCCCCGGAAGGGAATAATCCGGGCCTGGAACAACCTGGTTCCGTTAGGATGGATGCTTTCATCAAAGAAGACGCCGGGTGAGCGTTGCAACTGGGAGACGATGACGCGTTCGGCACCATTAATAATAAAGGTACCTTTTTCCGTCATTTTCGGAATATTACCGAAATAGACTTCCTGCTCGATGCTTTGAGCGTATTCATTTTTATTATCTTCATCCGTTATGTGCAGAATTAACCGTGCTTTTAACGGCACTGAAAAAGTTACACCCCGATCGATACATTCTTCCGGATTGTACTTCGGCAAGCCGAGTACGTAACTTTTATATTCAAGCACATAATTCCGATGGGGATCTTCAATTGGAAAAGCGCTTTGAAAGACTTCTTCCAATCCGATCAGTTGTCGTTCATCCTCGGCCTGAAATTCCTGGATAAAATCCTGGAAGGATTCGGTTTGAACGGCAAGGAGATCGGGGATATCAACAATTGAGGGTATCCTGGAAAAAGTTACCCGTTGTGTACGTTGATTAATAGTGGCTCCCAAACAAGCCTCCTATAGGTCGATTAATGATTGTGAAGAGACGCGTAGCCAGGATGAAACAGATTATTTGAGCTCTACTGAAGCTCCTGCTTCTTCTAATTTGGCTTTCACTTCTTCGGCTTCCGCTTTGCTGACGGCTTCTTTGACCGCTTTCGGCGCGTTGTCAACCAGTTCCTTGGCTTCTTTCAGACCCAGGCTGGTCAGTGAGCGCACGACTTTGATCACATTGATTTTCTGTTGACCGGCGGCAGTGAGAACGACATCAAATTCTGTCTGTTCTTCGGCAGCTTCAGCCTGTCCGGCGCCGGCTGGTGCGGCGGCAACTGCTACGGGAGCGGCGGCGGTAACACCGAATTTCTCTTCGATTTCTTTCACCAGTTCGGCGACTTCCATCATATTTGCGGATTCGAGATATGACAAAACGTCTGCTCTTGTAGTCTCAGACATTCTTTAACTCCTGCGATTTATATTTATTAGGATTTTTGTTCTTTAAGGCTTGTGAGGGCACCCACCAGATTGGTTAACGGCGCATTTAATGTGCCCACTAATTTTGTCAGCGGTTGCTGGATACCACCAATTAACATCGACAGCGATACATCTTTGGTCGGTAAATCGGCCAGGCGGTCCAGAGCGCTGCCCTCCAGGATTTCTCCATCCAGCAGGACGGCCTTCACGGTCGGCAACTCATGTTTCTTGGCAAAATCCTTCAGGATTTTGGCCGGTGCCGTCGGCTCTTCGTAAGAAATCGCCAGGGCGGTTGAACCACTGAGATATTCGGTTAAATCTTCAATATCGTTATTTTTAGCCGCCAGGCTGATAAGAGTGTTCTTGGCAACACGATATTCGACGGCCGATTTAAAAAACTGGCTGCGTAAATTGGTGATCGAAGCCACATCCAACCCAAGGTAATCGGTGAAGTATATTGCTTCGGCTTTACCGAATTTTTCCGTCAACTCATCTACAATAGTCTGATTTTTAATATTCGGCATTTTATTTACCTCATTGAAGCTTGGTCAACCCGCACGCCGGGTCCCATTGTGGATGACAGAGTAATTTTTTTAAAGTAGATGCCCTTCACGGCAGCCGGACGAGCTTTCAGCACCGTATGGTAAATCGCCTTGATGTTTTCCACCAGGGCGGGACCTTCAAAGGAAGTTTTACCGGCGTGGGTATGAATAATGCCCTTTTTATCAACACGCAACTCGATTTTCCCGGCCTTCATTTCTTTTACGGCGGCGGCGACATCATTGGTAACCGTGCCGCTTTTCGGGTTGGGCATCAGTCCTTTGGGACCCAAAATTTTACCCAGCCGTCCCAGTTCGGGCATCATATCCGGGGTGGCGATAATTTTGTCAATTTCAGCCCAGCCTGCTTTGATTTTTTCGATATAATCATTATTTCCGACAAAATCGGCGCCGGCTTCCTTGGCGGCTTCTTCCTGAGG
>LSCG01000094.1 GCA_001577055.1 Fidelibacterota bacterium TCS56 | reverse complement strand
CAGTCCTGTCCCTACATTTTGATAAATGAATTTGCCAAAACGGAAATCCAATCGTTTACCGGAATATGATTATTCCCAGCCCAGGTTCTATTTTATAACCGTATGCACATATAAAATGACCCATTATTTCGGGTCGGTTAGCGACCAAAAATTTACTCCATCAACGAATGGGGATATCGTTACCAATAATTGGCTTAAAATTCCTCAGTATTTTCCAACAGTCGGTCATGATGTTTTTCAGATAATGCCGAATCATATTCATGGGATTTTAGCGATTGATTCGGATTTTGTTAGCGGACAAATTTTGAAGCGGCAGGATATGATAATTCCAAAAGTGATCAGGGAATTCAAACGTTTCTCGACCTTGGAGATCAGGAAAAATGTCACCCCCGCCTTCCGCTGGCAGCGGTCGTATTACGATCATGTAATTCGCAATGAGAGATCATTAGAACGAATCCGTGAATATATTTTATTGAACCCGGAGAATTGGGAACGGGATCGAAATCGAATCGACGATAATCCATTTAACATGTAGGGGCCGAACAGCGTTCGGCCCGAAATACGGACAGGACGCAGTCCTGTCCCTACCCGCGGGTATTCGTAATGGCACGGCATGCCTTGGTTAAAACTTCGGCACGCAGACGCGCCGTGTTCCTACGCATCGAAAATATTATTCATAGAGGCAGGATTCTGTAATAAAAAAAGGGGCTTCAACCGAAGCCCCTTTTTTTCAATAATCCGTAATGATTATTTACGACCGCCCACCAGGGAATCGACCACGGATGGATCGGCCAGAGTGGAGGTATCACCCAGCTTATCGATTTCACCTTCGGAAATCTTACGCAGAATACGGCGCATGATTTTACCGGAGCGGGTCTTGGGCAGGGCCGGAGTAAACTGGATTTTATCGGGAGAAGCGATCGGTCCGATTTCGGCCCGCACGGTCTTGATAATATCCTTTTCGATTTCCGGCGTTGCTTCAACACCGCTCATCAAAGTAACGTAGGCGTAGATGCCCTGGCCTTTGATATCGTGGGGAAAGCCCACTACGGCGGCTTCGGCCACATTGGCGGCTTTACCGATGGCGCCTTCCACTTCGGCGGTTCCAATCCGGTGACCGGAGACATTCAGCACGTCATCCACGCGACCGGTAATCCAGTAGTAGCCATCCTCGTCACGGCGGGCGCCGTCACCGGTCAGGTAATATCCCGGATACATGGCGAAATAAGTCTGCACGAAGCGGGGATGATCACCGTAAAGCGTGCGCATCATGCCCGGCCAGGAAGATTTAATCGCCAGCAGACCGGATACGCCATTGCCTTCCACTTCTTTACCTTCTTCGGTCAGCAGCACCGGATGGACACCGAAGAACGGCAGGGTGGCGGAACCGGGTTTCAGGGGCGTGGCGCCTGGCAGCGGCGTAATCAGAATGCCGCCGGTCTCGGTCTGCCACCAGGTATCGACGATAGGGGATTTACCCTTACCAACGATGTTAAAATACCAGTTCCATTCCGGTTCTTTGATCGGTTCGCCGACCGTACCCAGCAGACGCAGCGAGGACAGATCATTTTTATTGACCCATTCGTCGCCTTCCTTCATCAGGGCGCGCAGGGCGGTGGGGGCGGTGTAGAAAATGTTGATTTTGTGCTTATCCACGATTTCCCAGAAGCGGCCGTAATCGGGATAATTGGGCACACCTTCGAACATGACCGTCTTGGCCCGGTTGGCCAGCGGTCCGTAAACGATGTAGCTGTGACCGGTAATCCAGCCGATATCGGCCGTACACCAGTAAACGTCGCCTTCGTGATAATCGAAGATCAATTCATGGGTGTAGGAAGTGTAAACCAGATATCCGCCGGTGGAGTGCAGCACACCTTTCGGTTTGCCGGTAGAGCCGGAAGTGTAAAGAATGAACAGCGGATCTTCCGCATCCATTTCTTCACAGGCACATTTGGCAGCGGCTTTTTCCATGCTTTCGTGCCACCAGAGATCACGTCCGGCGGTCATTTCCACCGCTTCACCGGTGCGTTTTACCACGATCACATTGTCGATCGAGGGACATTCGGCCACGGCCTTGTCGGCATTGATTTTCATCGGGATGTTCAATTTGGTGCCGCGTACGCCCGTGTCCTGCGTAATCAGGACTTTACATTCGGAATCGTTGATCCGGTCGCGCAGTGAATCGGAGCTGAAGGCCCCAAACACGATCGAATGAACGGCGCCGATGCGCGTGCAGGCCAACATGGCGATCGTCAGTTCGGGAATCATCTGCATGTACAAACATACCCGGTCGCCTTTTACCACGCCGTTATCTTTCAGCACATTGGCGAATTTTTCAACTTCCGCCAGTAACTCGGTGTAGCTGTAGGTGCTTGATTCACTGGGATCGTTTCCTTCCCAGATCAAGGCAGTCTGATCACCGTGGCCCGCTTGCACGTGCCGGTCAAGACAATTATAACTGACGTTAAGCTTGGCCCCTTCATAATATTTGATATTGGCTTTTACAAAATCATATTGCTGGACTTTATCCCATTTTTTGAACCAGGTGATCCGTTCGGCAACTTCGGCCCAGAAGGAATCGGGATCAGCTACCGACTTATTATACAGTTCGCGGTATTGATCAAGATTATTCACCCAGGCATTTTCGGAAGCCGCGCTGGACGGCTGATATACCTTTTCAGACATGGTTATTAAGCTCCTATTTTCCTGTTTTGGTTATCTTAGATTTAAGTAAACAATTTTTCAGTATGATGATTTGCCCGATCTCGTCGGAATATGCCTAAAAGTTTACTAATATTCAAATTCCGCAACAACTATAAAGGACAAGATAGTCCTTTTTAAAACACCGACGAAAAATCCGTTCAGCGAGGGTCGTATTTATACTCCAGCGGGCCGCTTACATTTATCACCAAAGAATCAGTCAGAATTTTGCCGGCAGAAACATAAACGCGGTGCCGTCCGGCTTCCATTTTCAGCCTGGCCTTCTTCCCTTCCCAGGTGAAGCCGCCGGTGGAAAACGACAATCCATCCACGGCTGACTTGAAAACTACCGGATGGATCGGGTTCAGGCGGAATTCCAGATGCAGGTGGCGCGCGGGATGAATCTCCAGCGATTTGGCCACCGGCGCATGATTTTCTAATTTTAATTCGAATCGATGTACAGCGTTGGAGATCGGCTGATTATTGATGGGACTTACGCCCAGTTTCTCCCCGTCCATCACCACTTCGACCCCGGTCGGGACGGTAGTAATCGTCACCGGTGTTTGTCCGGTCCCGATGGTGGCAAGCGCCAAAAATAAACCCGGAATCAATCTGCTCATCATGGCTGACGCAGGATATCCTCTTCATTAACCCAACCGAACACCCGTTGGATCTCATGGGTATCAGCCACCGGGACTTCAACAAAGCCATAGTAGCGGTTACCGGCGACTTTGGTTATTACAATAATATCGCCGGCCGCCAGGAAAAACTGAATATCGGCCCCGTTTTCCGGTCCTGTGCGAAAGGTTGTCGCCGGGTTGGTAATACGGCAGGTAACTCCCTCCTGCTCCGCTGCAAGTGATAATCCCAGGAGAATTTTCAAGCGGCATTCCCGGTCGATGAATTCCACCGGAATTACCAGATCCGGATACTCGCCGCCACCGATAACCCGCAGATTAAAATCATTTCCCTGAATGTGAGCCGCCCGCAGTTCCAGGCGGAAAAATCCCAGACTGTCGCTGACGGTCGTACCGTAATTGAGATTTTTAGAACGTGCCAGCAGTTCAATATCGATCCCAGCCACCGGCGCCTGGTCACGGCGGTTGATCAGCCAACCGGTAATGCTGTAGGGAAGCTGTCGAATGAGAATCGTTTCCAGGTCGATAACCGGGAGCCGGCCGGCGGAGAAAAATATCTCGCGCTGCTCGAAACCGTCACCCGCCGGTGTAACGATCAACAGGTTCTCCCGGGCCAGGGTATCCAGTTGGTCCGGTGGTACAAATAACTCAATTTCCGAACCGGCCGGGAAATCATTTTCCAGGATTGTCAGGCTGGGATCGGAACGTAATGTGAGGCGGACATTAATCGAATCCGGGGCCTGGTCTTCAATGGTATAGGGCAGGGAAATGCCCACACTCTCATATTCATAGCGCTGGCGGATTACCGGTTCACGGTCCAGTAATATCGGTTCTTTAATTTTTTCACTGGTCAGTGAGCAGCCGGCCAGCAGCAGATAAACGGCGATGATTAAATGTTTTATTCTCAAGACGCTACCGTAATTTCACAGGAATTTACAGAATTCTGGCACCCATCCGAAATTTTATTATAATCGGGCCGATCCCCCGCTGCCGGAATTCGGATTTATCCCGCTGATACTGGTAGCTGAATTCGTCTCCATATCACCACCGGTTTTTCACGATTGCTCCCCGGAAAACGGCTATAAAAAAATGCCCCGCAAAAATACCCTCGAGAAAAATCTTTTCCTCTGAAGAGCACGCCACTTGTGCGGGGCATCTGTAAAGAGTTTATAGCTCGAAGAAACTTCTGTCAATATTTTTTTTGACAAAATTTCTATTTAATGGAACCCAACGCCAAATAACCCGGGCGCACCAAAGGGGATTCCATTCCAGGCTAATGATTTAAATCTTTTTAGCACTCCCGGCGCTGCAGCAAGAGCCAGATCCACAGGCAGCCTTACCGGATTTTTTCGCCTTTGAATCGGCTAATAACGTGAATCCGGCACCAGCCACGGCCGCTTCAATTTTCCCCATTGGCACCTGGTTTTTATCGTACACCAATTTCGCCGATCCGCTGGCATAATCCACCTGGACTGATTCCACCCCGTCCAAATCTTCCAGGGCCTTAGTGACTTTTGTTTCGCAGGCGCCACAGGTCATGCCGTCGATTTTGAGGTTGGTGGTTTCCGGTGATTTAGCCGGTAACAGGTTAACCGATACCAGGGCCAAAACCAATACCGCCAGAGTGATTGATACTGCTTTCATCATGATAATCTCCGATTATTTGAGTAATTGTTCAAGCAGTAACGTTAGCTCTCAGCATTTAGTTCCAGGTATTCGGCCTCCTTGATACCTTTTTCTTCGTCCACCAGATAGAACAGGATGCCACCGATGATGAACAGGATCAGCACCGACCCGATGCCCCAGCGGGAGGCGGTCTGGCCGATCTCAAATAATTGCTGCTCGCTAGCATTGGGCGGAGTGAGGATTCTCCGCACCAGCAGGCCCACGGTTCCAATCAATGCCGGACCGATAATCGCGGCAAACTTGCCCAGCATATTATAAAAGCCGTAAAACTCACCGGCCTGATTCCGGGGAATCAGCCGCGAATAATAGGATCGGCTCAGGGCCTGGATTCCCCCCTGTACCAGACCGATAATAATCGCTAAAATGTAAAACTCATGGCGCTGGGTCATGCGAACACCCCAGATGGTAACGAAAATATACACTCCCAAGGCAATGTAGATTGACTTGCGCACACTCCAGTCCTGGCCCAGTTTGCCAAAAATCCAGGCCGCGGGGAACCCGACGAATTGGGTAATCAGCAGCGCCTTGATTAAATCACCTGATTCAAATCCCAGCGACATACCATAATCGACAGCCATCCGGATGATGGTATCCACCCCGTCGATGTAAAACCAGTAGGCCATCAAGAACAGGAACACCATTTTCAGGTGGCGGATCTTTTTAAAAGTGGAATAGAACTGTTGAAAACCCTCAGTAATATAGGAAAATCCACCGGAATCTGTGGCAGTGGAAGCTTTCAATTCCGGTACCCAGATGATGGTCAGGATGGTGAACCCGCCCCACCACACAGCTACGGTCAGAAATGATATCCGCACCGCCTGGGCGGAATCGGCCAGCCCGAAGGCTTCCGGCATTTGCGTCATCAGTACATTGATCAGAAATAATAATCCGCCGCCCAGATACCCCATGGCAAATCCCAGACCCGACACATAATCAATTCGCTGCTTGCCGGCCACACTGGGCAACAGAGAATCATAGAAAACATTGGCGCCGGAAAAACCGATTATTCCCATGGCATACACGAATATAGCCCACTCCCAGGAGCCTTGCTGGACCAGAAATAGTCCGGCGGTCATCAAAACACCCAGATAGGCGAACAGGATCAGAAATTTCTTCTTTTTGGTACCCTTGTCGGCGATCGCGCCCAGAATCGGGGCCATCAACGCCACCAGCAGACTGGCAATCGAATTACCGAAGGCCAGTTGGGCCGTGCTGGTGTTAACATCGGCGCCGGCCGACCAATACTGTTTAAAAAATATTGGGAAAAATCCTGCCATTACGGTTGTGGCAAAAGCCGAATTGGCCCAGTCGTAAGCCGCCCAGCCCCACACTGCCTTATTCTTTTCGGTCATAATTCCTCCGATACCAACGATTAATATCCATCCCCAGTCGAATTAAAATACTAAAATTCCCACTTGCAGTGACAGTATTTTTTACCAGGCCTGCAGATAGGTGGCCAGGCTGACCCAGATCCTGGATTCGGCAAACTGGTGGCGGGTCAGCAACGGCAATGAGGCTCCCACCTCGATTTCAAATGGAATTGGGCCCCAGCGGTGCAACGGATGGAGATTTCGGAAGATCACCGCTCCACCGACCCGCAAATGATACGCGCGGGTATCGAATACCCTGTCACCCTGGTATGAACGCGCTTCACGGAATTCTTCCCAGTGCCGATCAATTGAAAAATAATTATCACGCCCTTTAAAATACCAATTGAGCCGCGGCTGCAGCCACAATCGTTCGCTAATCAGTTCCAGATTGCCGGCCATCCGCCCCCAGATTTCAATCCCAGGCCGGTAACCGTATTTATCACTGAAATCACTCATGATCGTATCGGGATTAGTCTGATTGGTCCCCAGCATGGTAACGGGAAAATTGAGGAAGTCACTGGCATAAAACCGCAGGCCGGCTTCCCAGTTCAGGCCCCAGAGATTATTCCTGATCGTCCGGTAGAATTCACCCAGCAGAGCCAGCGAAAATCCGGTTGTTTTGCATCCGAAGGCAAGCTGGGTAAACTGGGCTGGCCGTTCACCATCCAACTGCGAGGGATTAAAAGGCGCCAGCCTTTTCGCTAATGGTAATCGTAATCCGGCTCGCAAGTAAGTGGAGTAGAATCCCGAACGGGACCAGGCCGGGTGACCGGCCAACTGGACTGTAAGGCTCAGATTTACATCACCCAGACCGCTGCCACTGCGACGAGCTGGAAAATACCAGTCGATTAATTGATTAATATCGGTAGCGGCGCTGTCGCTGTCGGCAAAAGGATTGTATTCCTCACCGACTATTCCATTCGCCAGTGGATCCAGCCCCCCGGACAGCGCCCACAGGACGGAATTGGTACCTTCCCAGCGGTAAAGGCGCTCATCAATGGACTGCAGCATGATCAACGTATCTTCATCCATGGGATAGGCGGCGAAAAAAATATTGAGGCTGTCGAACTGATCCCGGGCGCCGTTGTGATAGGACAGAAAATCCTCCAGTCCCGGGGGCGGCAATCCCTCCCAGCGCCAGGCTCGTTTTTCTATCAGATAATCATAAACCGGCAACTCGAATTTAAAGGTCACCCGGTTGGTTACGCCATATTCCAGGGTCAATTGTCGATAACTGGTGATACGGCTATATTCGGGATTATAAAGATAACCACCGATTTCGATGGAATCATCGCCGAAAAATTCAGTGGAAAAATCCGGCAGGGTATCACCCCAGACCGCCGCCGAAGAACTGGAATTGAAGGCGCGGATCAAATCGCCAAAGGTTGTCTCACGGATCGACAGGGAGTCCAGATTATAGAGATCATAATAGGCGTTGGGATGCCGATGATCGAAATAGCGCCGGCCGTAGCCCTCCAGTATGATACGCTGCGGCCCCACCCCATCGTAACCGGGGTGCCCCTGCCAATTTCCGTTGGTAAACGATTGCCGCACAGAATATCGCCAGGCGTTATTGGGCAGGGTAAAATTGGTCTGGGCGGCGGCCAGCGTCAGCAGCAGCGCCGGCAGGATTATTCGTTTGGCCGCCATTAATACAGCAGAAAACGCTCGCGGAATCGGTTGAATTTCAACACATCGCTGGTCCAGCGGGCCGGCAGGTAGGCGGGATCTTTGTCCTGGGCCACAAAAGTACGTACTAAATCGTAGCCCACCAGCTTGTCAATATAATCTCCGTTCCAGTTGAATTGCCGCGGGTACAATTGATGGGCGATGGTGATGATGGTAGTGGCGGTCAGGAGCGGATCGAAAAGATCGCGGTCGGTGATGATTAATTCCAGTCCATGGCAGGTTTGACCGGCATAAACCGGTGGTTCGGGCCGCACCTGATCGGCATGTGGCGTAAAGCTGACAGCCCTGAATTTGGTCCCCGCTAAATTCCGGCGATTGATCACATCGAAAAAATGGCGGCCGGCGATATAGGGCGCCCCCACCAACTGGAAAGGCTTGTCGGCGCCGCGGCCGATACTGAGATTGGTGCCTTCCAGCAAAGCGGTGGCCAGATACGCCAGGTTGATCTCCAATGAATCAATGGCAGGCGCAGGCGGTACCCAGGGTAGTCCGGTTTTGTTGTGCCACTGATTCCGCTGCCAGTTCACCATGGGAATAACGGTCAAGTCCACCCGGGCCAGATCCTTGGCCCAGCCCATTTCATTGACCATCAGCAGGTATTCACCGATGGTGAGTCCATGGCGGATTGGCACCAGGTGATAACCAACAAAAGATTGATAGCCCGTGCGCACGATTGGTCCGTCAACCACATCGCCGCGCAGGGGATTGGGACGGTCCAGCACGATCACGGGAATTTCCAGTTTGGCGGCGGTTTCGAACATCTTGGTAATGGTGGTGATAAAAGTAAAATAGCGAATGCCGGGGTCCATAAGATCGACGACAATGACATCCACATCGGTGAGGCTCCACTTGGGAGGAATCACGTAACGGCTGAATAAATTGATAATCCGGGCGCCGGTAACCGGATCAATATCATCCTTGCCCGAAAGTCGCACCGCTTCATCCTGGCGTCCGAACAGGCCGAATTCGGGGGTGAAAATCGTTTTGACGGTAATATCCCATTGAGCATTTATGAAATCCAGCAGGTGCTGACCATCGCGATTGACGGCAGTCTGATTGCAGAGAATGGCGATGCGTTTACCCTGCAAAGGAGCAAAATCCATTTGCTGTAAAATATCCAGGCCGGTCAACGCACCGGGATAAAAAGACAGGTCTGGGACGGGATAGATTTTACTGTACTGATATTCCTGTGCGGGAAGTACACCTCCCAGCAACAGTACCAGACAAATGATTTGTACTAACTGGTTATATTTTCCACGGATCGAAGTACCCACGGAATGAATTTAAGTCTGATATTAATTGGAATGAAAGGATGAGAGAAAAAGCGTTAACCACGGGATTCAATAAATGAAAAAACAGTTTACCACGGAAAGCACGAAATGACACGGAAGTAAAAGCAGATGGATGTAGGGGCAAGACATGTCACTGCAATTAAATCGTTGAAACGGCTTATCACTGGCTGACCCTCTATCGTCAGCCAATGGAAAAAGCAGAATCACCGTGAAAGGAAGGAATTAACGGTCCTCCTTATTATAAGTGATCGTCGGCTCAGACGGCCGAATCAGTGGGGAATTGATTGGACTGATTTCAAGATGTCCACCCGACTTAAATGGCCCACCAACTTACCATCTTCCACCACCGGAAAGCGGCGATAATGGCAATCCAGAAATTTCTGGGCGGCCCCGTGAATGCTTTCGTTGACATCGATGGAATCCACCGTAGTGGACATTAAATCGGATACCAGGGCTCCCATCCCGTCATAATAGGATGATTCCACCACCGTTTTCAGGCAATCTTTCTCCGAGATAAAACCCACCAGGTTGCCATCATCATCGATCACGGAACCACCTGATTTAGCCGATGATACCAGTAAATCAATTACCTGGTGAATATTCTGCCCGGGATTAAAGGTAATAATATCGCGGGCCATGATATCTTTTACTGCCAGTGGTTTTGCCATAACTCCTCCTTTGTTATACTATCCCCCACGACTTAATCCGAATCATAATATATGGTTGAAAGGGATAAGTGAGGTGGACCCCATTGTTCAATAACCCCACATCGGCAGGATAGGTCATATCTTGTGGAACAGCCGTTGCATCCATGATCAGCATTCCGTGATGAGACCGATCTGTCATTCTCCCGGAATCCGGTGGATCCGATTCATTGTTCTTATCTCACTGGCCTTCACTAATCCC
>LSCG01000095.1 GCA_001577055.1 Fidelibacterota bacterium TCS56 | reverse complement strand
TTTTTAGCCGTTGATCATATCAACTTTTCGGTCGTCAAAAACGAAATCTTTGGTTTTTTAGCCTGACCTATTCATCAGCCACGAATGAACACGAAGTTACACTAATATTTATATTCAAATTAGAAGAGCTACTATATGTGCCAAAACTGATATGTTTTTCTGCGAGATCATTTTTTGTAATCATTTGTTTCTTTAACTTTTGTGTTTATTTGTGTAATTCGTGGCGAATAATCCAGGTTAGGACCAAACGGCGCAGGCAAAACGACCACTATCAATATGCTCACTGGATTAGCACGTCCAACTTCGGGGAGCATTTTTATTGATGGAAAAGATTACACGAAACACATCAAAAAAGCACAGGAAATAATTGGCATTGGTAACTAGTTTAATAATAAAGCCCCCGGCATCGCCGGGGGCTTTGATTTATGTAGCGTTTTTCGCGGGAGTTCAGATACCCATCAACTCCACTACCGTACGAACGACCGCTCCGGTAGCCGCGTTCTTCGTATCATAGGGCAGTTCCTCGTCACTCCAGGCCGAGCCGGCTATGTCAAAATGAACCCAGGGGATATCTTCGCCCACGAATTCCTTCAGGAAAGCGGCCCCGGCAATCGTGCCGGCCTGGCGGGATTTCCCGGTATTCTTCACATCGGCGATCTTGGATTTGACGTGCTCGCAGTACTCGTCCCACAGGGGCAATTGCCAGAATTTTTCACCGGTCGTTTCCGCCGCTGCTTTGACTTTCTCGATCAATTCATCATCGGTACCCAGAATGCCGGTGGCGATATGCCCCAGGGCGATCAGCACGGCGCCGGTGAGGGTGGCGAAATCCAGGATATACTGGGGATCGTAATGCTTGCTCACATAGGACAGAGCGTCGGCCAGAATCAGGCGGCCTTCGGCGTCGGTGTTCAGTACTTCTATCGTCTTGCCGTTATAAGCGGTGAGGATGTCACCCGGTTTGTAGGCCTTGGCCCCACTCATATTCTCAGTTGAGGGCACGGCGGCGATCACATTCATTTTCGGCTTCAGGGCCGCCACGGCTTTCATCGTACCCAGTACCACGGCCGAACCACACATATCGAATTTCATCTCATCCATGCCGGCGCCGGGTTTGATTGAGATACCGCCGCTGTCGAATGTGAGACCTTTACCAACCAGGGCCACCGGTTTTTCATCACCGCCGCCATTGTATTCCAGCAGGATGAATTTGGGCGGTTCATCGGTACCCAGGGCCACACCGGCCAGGGCGCCCATGCCCATTTCGGTAAATTCTTGCCGGTCCCAGACCGTAAGCTTCATACCGCCTTCATCGGCGATGGCCTGGGCCGTCTCCGCCAGGAAAGTGGGCGTGGCCACGTTCCCCGGATGGTTGCCTAAATCCCTGGCCAGACAAACCGCGTCGGCGATCTTCAGACCCTTATCGGCGTCATCACGGTCGCCGTCCACAATTATGGCGCTTTCGACAAAGAAACGATCTTCGTCTTCCTGTTTGTAATTCAGAAACTGATAGCTGCCCAACACCAGTCCTTCGGCCAGATCCTGGTCCGCTCCCAGCGATACAAACACCAACCGGGCATATTTCTTCTGCAAAGCAAATTTCACCGCAACAGCGCCGGCGCGGCGGGCAACTTCACCATCGAATTTTTCCTTTTTCCCCAAGCCGACGGTCATTACCCGCAGATCGGTGGAATAAAACAGGTTGGTTTCCTTGGCCTTCCCCTTTATATCACCTTTTTCAATTGCTGTGCCAATTTGGCCACCCAGAGCTTTATCCAGCTCCTGACCATGTGCCGCTAATTCCGGCTCTTCAAACAGACCAATGGCAATAACATCGAAATCAAGCTCTTTCCAGCTCTTTTTATCGGCTGTTAAACTAGTTAAATGGGCCATTCATTTCTCCTAATAAATAGTGTCAGGTTTATCTTCGGTACACAAATTACAAGGTCAGGAAGTTAGAGAACCTCGGATGATATACTCAATGAATATCAGGAAAACATTTGACTCATTTCCGGAGTAGTATTATATTTTGTACGCCTTTTGTATGCCTGTCAGTAAAATTGAAAGGGAAATTTATGGAGCATGCCCGCTACATCGTCGATAAAATCGATAATCAATCGCTGGTTTTGAAATCTGATTCCCTGCGCTGCAACCATTGTGGACAGGTCTGGAGCGCCAATTACAGCGATTATGCCGGTATGCAGGACCTGGATTTTATCATCTGTTCCTGTGGCCAAATCGTCTGCCAGGTAAGCGAATTAAAGGTAGTCTGAAATATCCCCATCTGACCTATAACCCATCTCCTCGATCCGCAACTGTTAGCATATAGTAAGTGCCCGGCACCTGTGAGGTGCCGGGCATTTTAATCAATATATATTTACAAGTTAAGCACTGATAATGGATATGAAGCTGGTAAAATGATTTTGCTGAAATAAATTCTATATGCGTAGGGGCCGAACAGCGTTCGGCCCGCATGTGGACAAGACTGAAACACGGGAATTCTTCAACGATGCGATGCCCAAC
>LSCG01000093.1 GCA_001577055.1 Fidelibacterota bacterium TCS56 | reverse complement strand
GTTCTGATTCGGTGTCTAACGACGAGGTGGCCTCATCCAGTATCAGCAACGGCGGGTTTTTCAATATGGCCCGGGCGATGGCCAGGCGCTGGCGCTGCCCGCCGGAAAGTTTCACACCCTTTTCGCCTACTTCCGTATTAAACCCCCGGGGCAGGCGTTCGATGAATTCCAGGGCATTGGCAGTTTGGGCCGCTTTCCTGATTTTGGCCTCCGATACATCCGGCAGGCCGTAGGCGATATTGGCGGCAATTGTATCATTGAAAAGGATGGTTTCCTGGGTGACGATTCCCATCAGGTTGCGGAGGGAATGGACGCTCAACTGCCTGATATCGTCGTCATCGATGGTGATTTGACCCTCGACAACGTCATAGAAACGGGGAATCAGATCGGCAATTGTGGATTTGCCGGCGCCGCTGGGACCCACCAGCGCCACGACCTGACCCTTATCGATCGTGAAAGAAATATCCTTCAGTACCCGATCATCGTCTTCATCATAATGGAAAGATACCGATTGGAATTTGATCTGATTATTGAAATCATCGGTATTAATTGGATCAGCGGCCTGCTTGATTTTTGGTTCCGTGTCCAGCACGGAGAAGACCCGTTGGGCCGAGGCCACTCCCACCTGAATATTGACATTTACATGACTGAGGGATTTTATCGGCGTCAGCATGGCGAACATGATCATCGCAAAGCGAATAAAATCTTCGGCCGAAATACCCTGATCGGTGAAGACTTCAATCCCGCCAAACCATAAAATCGTTACTCCGATTATTACGCCTAAAGTCTCGGTGATCGGGGTGGATAGGTGCCGCAGGCGGGCGCGCCGCATCAACAGATTATAGAACTTGCCGGTTTCGGATTTAAAGCGGTTGGTCTCGTATTTTTCCATCGTAAAGGCTTTAACGATCCGCATGGAAGTAAAAGTCTCGTTGATGATATTCATGATCCCGGCAATTTTGACGGCGGTACGGCGTGATTTGCGCCGGATACTGCGCCCCACCACGATTATCGTGAATCCGGCGATGGGAACCACCAGCATCGCCAGTAAACTCAGGCGCCAACTGATAACAAACAGGATACCGGCCATGAATAAAATATTGATCGGTTCCACCAGCAATTTGTGAAAACTGACCGAAAAGGCGCGCCGCATATTGGCCACGTCATTAATAATATAGGATGAAAGTACCCCGGATTTCCGCACATTGAAATACGACAGGGACAGGGAATGGTAATGCTCGTAAAGTTCTTCGCGCAGCCGGGTAATTATGCGATACTGGATTGTGGATATCAGGATATTCTTGATGTATAGAAAAATATTTTTAGTAACGAAAACCAGCAGGATGGTGATACACAGGACCTTCAGCGTTTCCACCGGCGTCTCACGCAAAATCAATTGGTTGGTCCAGATTTTCAACCGGCTGTTGATGTCAATATCCTGGGCGTTGACCAAAGCGGCGTTGTTTCTGACCACTTCGTCGAAATCCGATAGAATATTATTAATCAGCGAGGCCGTCAGCCACAGTGATGCGCCATTCAGGGCGACGTAGATCAGGGCCGCGATCATCGAAATCAGCAGGATTGGCCAGTACTTAAAAGTGACACTGGCGAGACGGGCGTAGATTGATTTTGTCATCAGATAGCGAATTACAGCAGCCGGGTTACCGGGAATTCATTTTAAATTTACACCATGAACCGCCGAAATTACCAATTATCATCGATTCATTTACCAATTAACCTACGCGGAGAAGGTCAATGAGCATAAAATTCCGTTATGCCGGTATTTGTCTGTTCTGGTTTACTTGCGTCGTTTTCGCCGATAAACCGCAGTTTCAGTTCTCGCTCCAGAGTTGGGCTTCTTTTACCACTTATGAAACCCCAGGGGATTCAATCAACCCGGCCGCCACTTCGGCCCAGACCGGTTTCGGCATCCGACGGGCACGCCTGCGCGGTAAGGCCGTCAGTGGGGACGCCGCCGCCTTTATTCAATACGAAGCCGTTTCCTCAGCGATGCTTGATGTCCGCCTGGATTACCAATTATCCCCCGGGCTTACCCTGCGCATGGGCCGTTTTATCGGTCCCGGTTCCCAGGCCGGCGGACGGACGGGGCATACTTCCATCGATTTTATCGAGCGGTCGATCGTAGGCCGCAACTGGGGGGCGGCGGTTGCTCGGTCCGATTACCATACTTATGGACTGTCCCTGATCGAAAAATCCGGCCGGTTTTCGTATGAAATCATGGCCAGCAATGGCGCTGGCGACGTCAATCTGAAACCCTATAATTCCAAATCCGGTGGTTCCACTACCGCCACCGGCTATCTGCCCCAGTTGGATTTCATGGCTTCCATGGCGGTTGGTGATGCCATTGCAGTGGGCGCTCATTACGGACTGGCCAATCCCGACCGGGTGGATAAATCATCGGCGACGGGATTTGTCTATTTCAGGCCCGCGGATTATGGTACCGGCGCGGTGCGCAGCAAGCTGGACTGGGCTTACATCGGTGATAACTCTATCAAGACCGATTTAGCTGGTGTGTCATTGCTGGGCGCTTATCGACTGACTGACAACCTGGAGATGGGAGGCCGGGTTGCCTACTGGGATCCGAATCTGGATGGCGTTGACGACGCTTTAACCAATTACACCATCGGCATCAATTTTTCACCAGACCCCGATCATTGGATGGATACGCTGTTCAAGTTTGATCTGACCGTTAAAACCACCACCGACCCGGCAGGTATCCCCGATCCGCTGGTGGCCCACATCCTGTGGCAGATGTATTTACACTGAGTGAATCATTCGGAAGGGGGAAAAACCATCTTCCGGTGGGGGATGTGGGCTTCGTAGAAAATATTGCCTTCCGCTTTGAACCCCAGCCGCCGGTAAAATTCTTCTGCCGCTGTCTGTGAATACAGGAAGATATTCCGGTCTTCCCCAATCCGGGTTATCATAAAATCTACCATTTCCCGGCCCGCGCCCCGACCCCGGTATTCCGGCAGCACGGCGAAGCGTTCCAGTTTATGGCCTTCATCGACCTGGCGCCAGCGGGCGGTGCCGGCGGGATGTCCGTCAATTGTAACCAGAATATGGGTGGACTCGTCCTCATATTGATCAATCTCGATACATTCCGGTACCTTCTGTTCTTCCACGAACACTTTCCGCCGGATTGAAAAGGCGGTTTCGATATCGGACTGGCTGTTAATTAATTTTACTTCGATTGGCATGGTAGAAATTCGTTACCTTACAACAAATTGCCAATGGTGCTCCGAATTGCATTTTGAGTTGAGTTGGGACAATTCTACTCATGCGTCATGAAAATAAACAGATTATTGTAGGAGGGGACTAGGTATTTACCCGGACTGATGAAGATGAACGAAGATTCACTGCTTGACTTTATTCACTATCCAACATGCTAGACTAACAGGAATTCTGGGGCATGATGTAGTAGTTTGAGGACTAGGAGTCTCGGTGGGCAATCTGGAGAAAGCCTGCTCCTACCATGGCAAATGTCTGGTCAAAAGGAAGGAAAATTTATCCTTACCCAGGACGAGGAATGGGATTATACCCTGCTTCGGAAAAAGCCATCATCGAAGTGAAGCTTGACGATTTAAAATATCTGATCGTTGCCCAGTCATTCAACATAGTAGTGATCCAAGGTGATATAACAATTTTTAGAAATAGGAGCTTGGTATGTAAATTATCCTCACGGTTCTATGGCCCTAATACTTGACAGACTATACTAAAAATGAAAGTAAATAATGGGAAAATTAATATATAAGAAACAGATATTAAAGGATATTAGCACTGAAAGCCTGATTAAGGAGCAGTTATCTGTTTTTCATGAACATAAAGATAAATTACGGGCTAAATCTTATTGGTATAAATTGATTGACTTGCTTAATGGAGAATTAAGTTTTCACAATGTTAAGAGTAATGGATATCCCCATAATATCCATTCTTTTCCAGCGAAATTTCCACCTCAGTTACCTAAGGTGTTTATTCAAAATTTAACTGACAAGGGAGATATTGTTCTTGATCCAATGGTAGGCTCTGGCACTACTGCTGTGGAAGCATTAATAAATGGTAGAATGGGATTAGGTTTTGACATCGATCCTTTAGCAATCAAGATTTCAAACGCCAAAACCAGTTTAATTAATGAATCTAAAGTGATTGAAATAGGATGGAAAATATATAATCGCACAAAGAAACAATTAAGTAATAATCATAAAGTGCTACTGGATGAATATTATTCATCTTACCCGAGTAAAACACTTGATTTCTTTAATTTCTGGTTTCTAAAGGAGAATCAACTCGAGTTATTTCTGCTGCAAAAAAGTATAAAAGCGATTGAGGATGATGTTTATCGAAATTTTTTTGAAGTGATTTTCAGCTCGATAATAATTACTAAATCTGGTGGTGTTTCTCTTGCGCTAGATTTAGGTCATACCAGACCTCATCGAGTTAAAGCTTTGATTGATAGTGAGCGCAATGTTCTATTTGGTGAAGCAACTGAAAAAATATTGAAGAAGAAGCATCTTGTAAAATTGCGAAAATCCGCTATTGAAGAATTTCGCAAGAGGATTTCTAATTATACTGATAAGGATAGGTTTAATAGTAAATATATAAATCCCAAGATTAAGTTCGGTGATTCACAAAATCTAGAACTTGATAATGAATCTGTTGACCTAATATTTACTTCACCTCCATACGCATCGAATGCAATTGATTATATGCGTGCGCATAAATTTAGTTTAGCTTGGTTTGGATACAATTTGGAAATGCTGACTGAAAAGAGAAGTAAGTATATTGGTGCAGAGAATGTACTCAATTATAAATTTGAAAAATTGCCCGGTTTTACGACTGATAAAATCAATCAAGTAAAATCATCAGATATTAAAAAAGGAAAAGTTCTTCATAGATATTATTCTGAAATGAAGAAATCAATCTCTGAAATGTATCGTGTTTTGAAACCTGGTAAAGCAGCAATAGTAGTAGTTGGTAGTTCGAGATTACGTGGAATTGATACAGAAACACACATTTGTTTAAGCGAAATTGGACGTGATATTGGTTTTCATGAACCAATAATAGGTATTCGAGAATTAGACAGAAATAAGAGAATGCTACCCGTTAGTGCAAAAAAGAATATCACTTCACAGATTCAAAACCGGATGCATGAGGAGTATGTTATTGCATTCTATAAAAAGGGCAAGGGATTAGGTTAATGATCAATGATTTAAGAAATGAATACCATCAAGAGATTTGTTCAAGACTTTTATGTATTAGAGAGAATAAAGCAAAAGGTGACTATCCAAATAATGCTGATGGCGATAGCAAGATTAGTGTCAATATCGCCAATCGTATTCTGGAGCAAATATGTGCTATTCCAAAGTACGGAGATATTTCAGGTCAAACAGCAGGCAGGTTATTTGAAGAGATAACCAGAGAATTTATTGAAAAATCATTTCAAATACTGATTCATCTTCGACCTGGCAAATGGCATTATCAAGTTGATGATGATATATCGAATTATGATCAATATCGTGAAATGGCAGATATCGCCGAAATATTAAAGGAGAAAAAAGAGCTTGGTACGTTATTTGGCCAAGACTACTTAATAAAACCCGATATTGTTGTTAGTCGAGAACCGGTTGATGACAGTGAAATCAACTCAGCTAACACGATAATCGATGATAATGCAGCGACATTAACACCAGCTAGATTGAGTAATTATAAAACGCCCAAGAATATTCTGCACGCAAGCATCTCGTGTAAATGGACTATCAGAAGTGATAGAGTGCAAAATACCCGTGCAGAGGCTTTAAATCTGATTCGAAATAGAAAAGGTAAAGTACCGTGTATTGTGGCTGTCACCGGTGAGCCAACTGCAACGCGAATAGCAAGCTTGGCATTGGGAACAGGCGACATTGATTGTGTATATCATTTTGCTTTAAATGAACTTGAGGCGGCCATTAAATCAATCAAGGACGAAAGTCAATTGGAAATGTTTAACACACTAGTAGATGGTCGCAGACTTCGTGATATCTCCGATTTACCATTTGATTTGATTATTTAGATTCATGTTAAATCGATATAGTAGATTTATAACCGAATCGTAAATACCGTGTAAGCAATATCGCTGCTGTCACCGCCGCCGTAGCGATGCCGGGCGAACCCGGCCGTAATCCATCCGGACGGGCCAATCTTCTGCCGGTGTTCAATGTTGATTTCTTCTCCCAGAAAAGCGGCCGCTTTCGTTCCTTCACTGAAATTATGATAGGCCACCCTGGTCAACATGCCGGGGCGCAGGTTCAGATCCAGTTTAACATTCCACTCATTCAAACCGGATAGCGTATTTTCCGGAAAAAACTTGAAACGGTCGAAATGGCCGTGATATTTATGTCCCGCACCGAAAGGATTGGCGAAGCCTTCCAGCGTTCCGGTTGATGGCTCATCACCTGAGAAATACTCTCTGCCCACGGCAAGGCGTTTGATTACCGGAATAAACCCGGTGTTTATCCCCAGGTTGAAGACCGCCATCGAGGCATCAACCTCCCGGTCCTCAATCTTTCCGGTTTGCCGGGCGGCTTCCAGTTCGAACTCAACGATGAATAGCTGAAATCCCAGTCGCGTGCCAATGGTTGTGCGCCGGAAAGCAGTTGAACTAACCCCGGCGTTCTGATAACCATATAATTCCAGGACACTGCTGTTTGATGGCTTCTTGCCACCCAGGGGAGCCAGCGAGGCGCCGGTGATAGTGGTGTTCACATTATAACTGCTGTACATCGGCGGGGAGGAGTATAAATAAAATATTTGCCCGGTCAGATATTTCTTTCCCGAGCGCACCAGCCGCCAGCCGTCAAAAGACCGGCCGTTTTCATTCCAATTATTGGAACTGAATAGCCGCTGGCCACCCAGGTTCTGCTCGAAGCGTCCGATGTCAAAGCGGTAACCGGGATACAGCAGTTGATCGATGCTCATCACCACCTGGTGCAGGCCGAACCACGCTGATTTCATCTCAGCAATTGATCCTGAAGCGTTGATATTATCACCAAGCCGCCGTGAATCCTGTAACTGCACCAGCCCCGACAGCCAGTCCTGCGACATACGGAAAGCCAGCCTGGTGCGCAGGTAGGTGGATTGACCGTTATCATTGTAAAAATCCGCTAGCGTCTCACTGTAATAAAACTTGGCCCGCATTTCCGCCGCCCAGTCCATTTCGGCGGCAAATAAAAATGAGCTTGAAATCAGCAGTGTTAAAATAATTTTGCGCATGGATTACTCGGTTTCGTCAGTTGGTCCGGGCCAGATGATTGGGTAGATCGACTCACCAAACACACCTACCGACGCCCGGTAAAAAAGCTGTTTATCCAAATCAGAAAATGGCGCTGCGATCGTGGTACCATCGGTGGTGTCGCCGAAAAAATTCTTGCCATATTGATCAATAGAGGACTGGTGCCGGACAACCCGCACGGGATGGACTCCGGCCTTCAGGGCGGCGATAATATCGGTGTCCGAATCGCCGTAATAAAGGTCCAGGTCCAGTTTTTTCATGCGCCGGTGCTTAGTGGTATAGCGTTGGTCACCCAGGGTCTGTTTAGGTTCGAAAAACAGGTTGGCATTTTTGATTACGGGAAAACCCAGTTGTTCGGTCAGAAAAGCGGCCAGCGTATCGCCGTTGTCACCGGGCCGGGCAGTGATGAAAAAAACCTGATGCCCGTGGGCATTAAAAAAATGTATCAATTCAGCGGTTGGAGTAATCAATTTAGACATCTGGCGGTCCTGCAGATTGACCCAGGCAAAATCAATCGGACTGCGCTTGTCCGCCGGCAGGTTGACGAAGATATCACGGCTAAGCAATACCGTATCATCGATATCGAAGCCCACCCGTAAAATACCCGCTTCATTCACCGGGCCGCACCCGGCATTTAACAGCAATACTGCCGCAATGAACACTGTCCGGAGAATTTGACTCAATTTCATACCTGGTGTACTTTCTTTTTGGCGGAATTTAATCCAATAATTTGTATCATCATGAATGATTAAGAGCGGTATTTACGTCCATCTTCCTTTCTGCCGGCATAAATGCCATTACTGTGATTTTTATTCCCTGGCCGGAGCGGAGGATCTGATTCCCCATTTTCTTTCTGCTCTGAAACAGGATATCAATCTGAGTGTCGCGTCCGTAAACGGCTGGGAGTTTGATTCAATCTACCTGGGAGGCGGGACCCCCAGTCTCATATCCGCCGACCGGTTGGAACCATTGTTAAAGCAGCTCCACTCCCGATATTCCTTTGCCGATGAGGTGGAGACCACTATCGAAGTCAATCCCGGTACCGTGGATGAAAAGCAACTGCGGAATTACCGCGCTATTGGCATTAATCGAATTTCAATCGGCGCCCAGTCCTTTCTAGATGACAACCTGCGTTTTCTGACCCGTATCCACGATGCGGGGGAATCGATCAATGCCGTAAAAGCTGCCCGCGCGGCCGGCTTCGATGACCTGAGCTGCGACCTGATTTACGGTCTGCCGGGGCAAACCCGGGCGGCCTGGAAAAAAGAATTGCAACAAGCTGTGGACCTGGCGCCGGATCACCTGTCCTGCTACAACCTGACGGTGGAAGCGGGAACCGAATTGCATGATTTGGTGCAGGCCGGGAAAGTCAGTCAGCCGGAAGATGACACCAACGCCGATTTCTTCCTGACCACGGTCGAATACCTGGACCGGCACGATTACCGCCAGTATGAAATATCCAATTACGCCCGGCCGGGATGTGAATCCCGCCACAATCTGCATTACTGGCGGATCGAGCCTTATCTGGGGTTTGGTCCATCGGCCCACAGTTTCGACGGGCGACGGCGCTGGTGGAATCGCAACCGCCTGGAAAATTACCTGGAAACAATTGCCGCCGATACACCACCGGTGAAAGGACTTGAAATCCTGACCGATGTCGAATTGACTAATGAAAGAATCGGCTTCGGCCTGCGCATGAGGGAAGGCTTCAATTTGAATGCTATCGCTGAAAATCATCGATCGCTTGTGGAGAAAAATCTGGCACAGGCCCAAATTCGATTTGGCGACAAAATTAACGTTGAGGATAAGCGCGTGATGCTCAGCGCCGAAGGACGATTATTCGCCGAACAGGTGGCGGTGGAATTGATGATCGAGGGTTAAATGTTTAATTTATTCATCTCAAATTCTGATAGTGAGTCCGGATTTATGCCTAAAATACCAGTTCTGATTATGATTACTCTGGCAACGCTGAGCGCCGGTAATCCCAGCAATAAAATTCAGTTTTCCGATTCCCGGTCAATCCATACTGCCTGGGTGTATTTCGATGCCAAGCCGGCAGTGCGCGTTGTCGATGCCATTGCCGCCAGCGGATTGACCCGGCCCTCAATCGACCGCCGCCGGAAGGTCAGACCCGACCAGCCGGTGACGATCCGTGACCTGCCGTTAAATTCGCGGTACGTTTGGCAGGTTGACCGGCATTGCCGGCGGATTCGTACCCGCAGCAAGTGGCTGAATGCCGTATCAGTGGAAGCCGACTGGAACCAGTTGCAAGCAATTGCCGAATTACCGTTTGTAACCCGGATAACCCGCGTGGTGCGCCGTACCCGGCCACCCGGGTCAAGCAGCCGGATTGGGGGACACTTGACACCCGATGCGTCCCGTACCCTGGATTACGGTTATGCCCAGGAGCAAATGGACCAGATCAATGCTCCCCTCGCCCATGATAACGGTTATTATGGGCAGGGAGTTATCGTCCTGATGCTGGACACCGGTTTCAATCTTGAGCATGAGGCTTTCGATTCACTGGATATTCTGGCAGTCTGGGATTTTGTCCAGAACGACAGTGTGGTCGCCAATCAGGCCGGCGACCACTCCAGCCAGCACAATCATGGGACACAAACCTTTTCGGTTTTGGGCGGATATGCCCCCGGCAATTTAATTGGTCCCGCTTTCGGCGCCGGCTTTCTGCTGGCCAAAACCGAAGATTATGATGATGAATTCCAGGGAGAGGAGGATTATTATGTCGCCGGAATGGAATGGGGTGATTCCCTGGGTGCGGAAGTAGCTTCCAATTCTTTGGGTTACCTCGACTGGTACGAATATTCCGACATGGATGGCAATACGGCAGTTACCACCAATATTATCGATTATGCCGTAAGTATCGGAATAACCTGTGTGGTGGCGGTGGGCAATGAAGCCAATGGGGACTGGCATTACATGATCGCTCCCGCCGATGCGGATTCGGTGATCTCGGTGGGGTCGGTTAATAACGACGGCGTCATCACCTATTTCAGTTCCCGGGGACCAACCCATGATGGCCGGATTAAGCCTGAGGTCTGTGCCCGCGGGTATCAAACGGCCATGGTTAATCCGGACGGGGCCGGATACTCCACCGGTAACGGCACCTCCTTCTCAGCCCCGCTGGTGGGTGGGGCCGCCGCCGTGGTCCTCAGCGCTCATCCGGACTGGACGCCGATGGAAATCCGTGAGGCCCTGATGATGACCGCCGACCGCAGCGCCACTCCCGATACGATTTATGGTTACGGCGTCATCGATCTCTGGGCCGCTATCAATTACCCACTGGCCGTCGAACCGGTTGAATCCCCCCAGCCGTCCGATCTGGCGATCAACGGATTGTACCCCAATCCGTTCAATCCCCGGACCACATTGATACTGGCGGTGAAAACCTCCCAAGAAGTACAGGTGGAACTGCTGGATCTGCGTGGGCGGGTGGTAGCGACTGAGCTTGACGGTACGGTATTGTCACCCGGTCGGCACAGCCTGGTAATTTCGGCCGGGGGCCTGGGCAGCGGCGTCTATCTCTGCAGGATAATGGGGGCCCGGACAACGCTGGTGCGAAAGTTGCTGCTTCTGAAATGACCGCCAATATCCAAATTATCACTTGCGATATTGCGCGATCTACTTCAAATTGATAGCAGCCAGTATCAATTAATATGCGCATTTTTCTCGGCAAATATTATCTCATTCTCCTGGTATTTTTATCCGGGCTGGGGGCACAAAATGACAGCTTAATCGCTGTCAATCCCGTCGAACTGAATGCTTTTGGCGGTTCCGAATCAATCCTGCTGAAATGGTCCCTGCCGGATTCTGCCATTATTAACGAAATTGCGGTTCACCGTGGATTGAATCCCGACCGGGACTATTCCCTGTTGACGCAGATTGATGGACCGCTGACGGCCTGGGTGGATACTACCGTTAATCCCGGCCAGCGCTATTTCTATTTTATCGAACTGCTGACTGAAGACGGCCAGATACTGACCAGCACCCGCGACACACCGCCCTTCACCGCAGCCTTTCGCCGGCTGTCGGAAGTCGATCCAATTTTTTCCTTGAACAATGAAAACCGGGAACTGGCCGATAGTCTGGTCACCACCTATTTTCACGAGACCTTATTCCCGGCCGCTTTGGGCCGTTTATTACCTGATTGTCCTGCGGCTGATATCAATCTGCTGGCCCGGCTGCTGCATTTTAACAGTCAGTCCACAGCCTGGCTTGACACATTTCAACTGTCATCTATCGATGGTTTTTCACCTTTGGCCGTTACATTTTTCAGCCAGGATCTGCAAACAATCCTCGCCGGTGAATTAGATACCCTGGGGCTGGATAACCGCAATAATTTATTGTTAACACCACAGGAATGGGGTGAACTGCAACGACTGCTATTGTCCAATCTGCCCGAGGCGGTGATGAGCTGGCAGGAAAAATATCAATTGGCCCTGTCCGAGGTAAATTCCTTGCAGCCCGTCACTGTAATTCAGAGCTCAATTGATTCCAGCGGTGTAGTCCTGATTGACTACCTGGTAACCGCTCCGGCCGCCCTGGATGATCGCCCGGTGCAAATTTCATCAGTTGACGTTACCATTCCGCTGGCAGGACTGGCTGATTTTTATACCGGACAAGTGGAAGGCATTGCCGTTGGGAAATCGCCCTGGATAGAATTATGGATCGATGGGGAAATGCGGCAGGCATACCTGGCCGGTGAAGATTTGCGCATACAGGCCGCGCTGGACGGTGAATACCTGGCGCCGGTGGACAGTGGATGGAATCAGGATATTCTGCGGATGCCGGATCGACCACTGGTAATTAACGAAATTAACTTTACCAAATCCACCGGGCGGTTGACGGTTGAACTGGCCGGTACGATTGACAGCAGCGCCGCCTGGACACTGTTTCTGAATGGTGAACCGCAGGCGGATTTTTCAGCAGTAAAATCCGATTATCGATTAGTGGAGCTCGAAATCAGCGACTCGCTGGCTTACGCCTGGCTGGGCCTTCGTCAGCAGGCAAACGATACTACCTGGTTGCCAGGCGAAGTTCTGCCCCTGTCGTTTGGCGCTGATTTCCATCAGGCCCGTATCCCCGATCGCCGTCTGTGGGTGCGCGACGCCTATCAAACCCTGGGTACCGCCAATGATATTGAGCGCGCCCCCAAATATGAATTGACCGTTCCTGACGTCTTCGCTCTCTACCAGAATTATCCCAATCCCTTCAATGCCCGCACCACCATCTCCTTCGATCTGCTGCGGCCGGCGATCGTCAACCTGTTTGTCACCGATGCCACCGGCCGTAAAATCGACGTTTTCATGGAAGACCAGCCAACCGAAGCCGGATATTATCAATTCTCATGGAAGGGCCATGGCCACTCCAGTGGCGTTTACTTTTTTACGATTCAGGCCGTGGTCGACGATTACCTGCCGGTGACCTTCAGCCGCAAGATGATCTATTTGAAGTAGCTCGGTAGTCGGTACTCGGTTACGATGCCCGCTGTCGTGATGGGGGATTCAATATTGTAAGACTAAAGTATGTAGCACCGGGTCTCGTCACCGTTTAACGCTTACCGAGTTTTTCAGGCTTCGTAACCGCTTAACGGAAAACGCGGTACTCGGTATTCGGTCACGATGCCCGCCGGTTTTTTTGGGATAGTTAATTTTAAAACAAACAAATGGTGTACCGGGTTTCGTAACCGTTTAACGTTTAACGAGTTTTTCGGGTCTCGTCACCGTTTACCGTTG
>LSCG01000006.1 GCA_001577055.1 Fidelibacterota bacterium TCS56 | reverse complement strand
AATTGTTTGCATGGATTCTCCGCGTTTATTCATGGCTTTAACTACCTGAATTTACGAATATTATGGGGAATCCTTGTGAACAATTTCAGCATCCTAATGAATAATTCAGGTTAGACCGGTGATCCTGAAAACCAGTTGATTTTCCAGGAAGGCAATAATCCTGAGGACAATCGGCCGGGGAGGCTGCTTAAAATGGAAAATTCGACGTACATTCCCCGGATGGTTTTGGAAATTGAAGCAACAGCAAACAATTAAGGAGCAATAATGCCGGCGGTACTGTTTGATATGGATGGTGTGGTGATTGATTCGGAAGAGCTTTATCAGCGTGTGCAGGAGCGGGAACTGTGTAAACTGGGTGTGGCTTTGTCGGATGAGGATTATCTCAGCTTTAAGGGCATGTCGGAAGAGGCGGTTTATGATGTTCTGGAAAATAAATACGGTGTGCGCTGGGATCGTCAGCAGGTGCGCCAAAGCAGTCGTGAAATGATGCTGGCGGAATTCCGCGCCAACCTGAAATACGTACCTGGTTTCCCGGCCATCATTGATCGTATTAAAGGCAAATATAAACTTGGATTAGTCACTTCCACTGATCGGGAGTTTGTCGGGGAAATTGATACAATTTTACCGGTGACGGATTATTTCCCCAGTGTCATTGCCGGCGATGAAGTCAGCGCCAACAAACCTGATCCGGAGCCGTTTCAGCGGATGATGGAAATCCTGGAGGTTGAACCGGCCGAATGCGTGGTGATCGAAGATTCGATAAACGGCGTGCGCTCAGGTAAAGCCGCCGGGGCGGCGGTAATCGGTCTGTCCGGTACCCATCCCGGTCGTGATTTGCCGCTGGCGGATCGCTGTGTCTCAACCCTGGATGAAATCTCAACCGGGCTGCTGCAGGAAATGATTAATGGTGGCCATTAAGCTGGTTCCGCTGGCCGGGGGCCATCTGGAATTCTGGTACCGGATCCGCAATACGGCCGAGAACCGCCGCCACCAGCCGATTGAAATTACCAAGCTGGATAAGATGCGACTGTTGCTGGAAAATTTTAGCAACAGCAACCTGGGCGACTCCAGTCAATTGGGATATAAATGGGTTATATATGATCACCAGCAGGAAATTCCGGTGGGGATGGTTTCGTTCCATCGTCTGCAGATCGAACAAGGTATTGGTCGCATTGGCTATACGATTCTACCCGATTTCTGGGGTAGGGGCTATGGTACCGCCGGCGTGACTCAGGTTCTGGAATTAATCTTTACCCACTCCAATATGGAGCGCATTGAAGCGGTGTGCAGCATTCATAATCCTGCCAGTCGTCGGGTGTTGGAAAAAGTCGGATTCAGCTACGAGGGAATTCGCCGGGGATACCTGAAAATTCGGGGCCGGCGCATCGACCACTTCAGTTTCTCAATCTTGAAAAGCGACTGGAATAAATCCAGCGACCAGTGATGGACCTATACCAACCTGAGCAGATAACGACCTACTCAAACGTAGCGGCTACCGGGGGCGACCGTGCCTAAATCCCTGCGCCAGCGCCTACGAGAACTGGATGAAAATCCCGCAAGGGAATCGCATATCCGCCGTGATTTACAGCGATTATACCGTCAGGGTGCAGAGTCTAAAACTCTGGCAGATGAGTCAGTTGTACGTGATCACCGTGGGATCCATGATTTTGTCGCAGGTGAATACGAAAACACCAGTTTTGGCGACATCTTTGTCGCCACCGGCCATTACGGCTGGGATGAACTCCACGGCGATTTTGCTTTGGGTACTTTGCGGAAAATCAACGGAGACTGGATGAGCCGTTTGGGCAAATTCCCGTGCCGGTCCGAATTCGACAGAAACGGATTGCTGTTCATGGACACCGAGACTACCGGGCTGGCCGGTGGCACGGGAACGCTGGCCTTCTTGATCGGATTAGCTTACGCCGACGACAGGGGCGTAATGGTAAAACAGTATTTTGCCGATGCCTATAATCGTGAAGAAGGCATGCTGGGCCTGGTGTCAGATCAGGTAAGCGAATTCCGGAACCTGGTATCATTCAATGGCAAAACTTATGATCTGCCACTGCTGGAGAGTCGCTACATTATGCAACGCCGCCACTCACCATTCGCCGAATTGAATCATCTGGATTTACTGCATCCGTCCCGGCAAATCTGGGGTTTTTCCCTGGAGAACTGCCGGTTGCAGACCCTGGAAACGGCAGTGCTGGGCTTTCAGCGCCGCGATGATTTACCCGGCAGCCAGGTACCGGCGGCCTATTTCAGATTTTTGCAGGGCAGGGGCGCCGATCCCCTGTATCGCGTGTTTGAGCATAACGCCCATGATTTACTGTCACTGGTGGTCTTGTTGCCGCTGGTGTGGGAACTGAGCCGCCCCGGCGGGTGCACGCGGCAGGCCCAACTGCCCCGGGCACGGATTCTCCTGCGGCACGGGGAACGGGACGCCGCCCGGCACGTATTAGAGGATTTTGTATCCCAAGGCCCAGCGTCTGCCATTACCCAGCAGGCACGGCTGGAACTGGCCCGAATATATAAAAAGGATGGGTTGTGGTCCGAGGCGGTGGAACAATGGCAGGCCGTCCTGGCCGGTCCGGCTGTTTTCCTGCAGGCTTACGTGGAACTGGCCAAATATTTTGAGCATCGAGCCAGGGATTGTCAACAGGCACTGGATACAACGGTGAGCGGTTTACGCAAGCTGACCTGTAATCGGACCCGCGACCAGCGCGCCCTGCTGCATCGCATCAAGCGACTGCGGCGGAAATTGGGAGAACAAGTGGAATGAAAACCATTATTGCCCTGTTGATCTGGCCGCTGGCCCTGACGGGATTTATCCTGTCGGGGATGATCTTCATTGTGGCTATTACCGTGATCCCCCGACACCATTTACATTATGTGGTACGGATGTTATGCCGGTTCATCCTGCTGTGCAGTGGACAAATACTGGTTGTTAACCGCAACGATTTTAATGATGACGCCGGGCCGTATATCTTCATGTTCAACCATGCCACCATGTTTGATCCTTTTATCATTGGCGCCGTCGTCCGCCATTACGTTACCGCGGTTGGTGCCGATTACCAGTTTTCATATCCCCTGTGGGGAGCCATGCTGCGCAAATATGGTATCACTCCCATTATTCGCAGTGATTTGAAAAGTGCCATCGCCAGTCTCGTCCTGGCTGAAGCAGCCATCCGCGATGGCGTGTCGTTCCTTATTTCACCGGAAGGGACTCGTACAATTACCGGCGAATTGCTGCCGTTCAAGAAAGGGCCTTTCCACGTGACTAAAAACACCGGCGCCACCATTGTCCCGCTGGCCTTTTTTAATTCGCTGAGAGCTAAACCTAAAAATGACTGGCGCATTCGACCGGGTATCATCCGTGTACAATTCGGCCAACCGCTCACCGCTGATGATTACCGCTATATTTCGGTCGAGGAGTTGCGGGACCTGACCCGTGATAAATTACTGGCTTTACTGAGGGAAAAATAAAGTAAATTGTTACCGGTAATACTAATTTAACACGCAGGGTTGATAATTAATCGGTTTCTTGATATGTTGAATAATCCGATTGGGAGTGCAGTTAAAGCGTGGGTAGCAAAATATGAAATTAGATAAATATACCTATTTGCTGACCGGTTTCGGCGGGACCACTGCCGATAATATTGTTGCGGAATTGGTGCGTTCGGGAGCCCGGGTTGTTGATGCCCGCTTAGGGGACACAACCACTCTGAACGAAGTTTCTCCCGGGCATTTCCGTCTTGCCGGCAAGTTTGAGAAAAACCAGAATGTCACCGAAGCATGGCAGCAAATACTGGCAAAAGTGGGACGGATTGACGGCCTGATTAATCTCAATAACGGAATAAGCGCCACTGCTGATGAACCAGCCGATTCGGTAGCCTGGCAGGATCGTATCAGCGCTTCTTTCAGCGCTACCTTAAACTGGTGCCAGACGCTTTTACCGCATCTGCGTGAAGGATCATCCGGTGGTCATATCATTAATATTGACAGCCAGCCGGATGAAACTGATGTGCGGGCTGCCATCGAACGCGGAGCATTACACTCACTGACCGGTTCAATCAACCGTGACAGTGCCCCGGGGGGGCTGAGGGCCCATTCCATCTTCTTCGGCGAAATCGCCGAGGCAACCCTGATTAATACCGTCATCGGAATTCTTTCCGGTGCAACCGATACCGACCTGACCTTGCTTCCCGAACCATCCGCACCGGAGGCTCAGGATTTACCAGCGTCAGAGCCGGAAGAAAGACCTGCCACTGTGGAAAACAAAAATAATGATGATTTAATGTCAACCCTGGGTTTCAGCCAGGAAGACGGTTCCCAGCCGGAACAACCGGAGGAAGGGGATAAATCTCCTGAAGCTGAACTGAAAGATTTTAATATCGATAAAAGCGGCGACGAGTTACCTTCCGAACCGTCACCGACCCCCGCGCCTGAAGCGGATAAAGCGCCGGATTCCGAACAGGAGGAAAGCCCGCCTGAGCCCCAACCAGCCAAAGGACAGAAGCCGGATAAGGATAAAGATATTCCCTCTGACTCCTCCTATTTACTTGATTCTGATTTCAGCGATTTTACCGTGGATGAAAAGGTGATCAGCAATTACCGTCTGTCGCTGGCGGAATTGAAAAAGCTGGAAGCCGAAGAAAAGGCCGCCCAGGAAGCAGCCAGTGAACCGGCGGCTGATAAAACACCGGCGTCAGCCGGTGTTGATCCTGCAGTACCGGGCTTTTACCTGGTGGATCTATATCTCAGCCAGGGATTTCCTAAACGGGCGGCTGCGTTGCTCGAGACCCTGTCCGGTCTGGATGTGCCCCCGGAGAAACTGGCGGCAAAAAAACAAGAGGTGGCGGAAGCCCTGGGAGAACCGCTGGAAGACGAGGCTACTCCACAGGAGCCGGAAGTTCACCAAGAAGAACCCCAGGCTCACGAACCGCCCCCGGACACGAAAGAACCATCGGTCGCAGCCCAGGAGGATCGACCTGAACCTACACCTGTCCCTGAGCCCGAACCGGAACCGGAGCCGAAAGAAACCGCTCCGACCGCCGAACCGGTCGAGGATGATTATGAGCAGCAGCGCATCAAAGCCCTGGAACGCCGGATGGGCCGGTCTGAGTCTGAAACTGCACCGGCTGCAGCGGCGGACGAAGCTGAAGAAGCCACTGAACAAAAGCCAGACGATTCAGCTCCTGAATTGAGTCTGGTTGATGAGGATGTCGAACAGCAACCGGTCCCCGGCAGGTTGACCAAATGGCTGGCCATCACCGCTGCGGTGATCGTGGGTCTGGCGGCTGTCTATATCTTTTGGCCTTCCGAAGAAGACACACCGGTTACCACCGATGAAGTGGTGGTTGATCAACCGCCGCCGACACCAACGGCAGAGGCGGTGATCGAAGAGGCCGTGGCCGTAATCGATACGGCTGCCGAGGAAATTACCCCGGAGCCCGAACCAACGGTGGAGGAAGAGGTGGTCGCTCCGGTGGAAGAAAAACCGGTTCCGGCTCCGCCCAAGCCTCGACCGCAGGTTAAAACCCTGCCCTTGCGCAACCTCAGTGTTAATCGCCAGGCCTGGGATCATTTCGAGCGCGGTGATTATCATAAGGCCGCCGAAATCTGGGGCCGGGAAAAGAAGGCTAAACCGGACAATTATACTATTCTGATGCTATTCGGTTGTGAAGAGTCCACTATTCTCAATGCCTATCGCAACCTGGATAAACCGGCTGATTTCTTTGTTTTGCCCCGGGCGTTAAACAATCGTGCCTGCTATTCCATCTGTTGGGGCGATTTCGCCAGCCGGGAAGATGCCCGGCAGTGGTTTGATGAAATACCTGCCTGGTTTTATGATAATCAGGCTAAACCGCTGATCAGCAGTTTCGGGCGGATTAAAATAACCCGGCCTACCGTAACGCCGGTCCGCCCTCCAAAGCCTGAGCCGGAGGCTGCCCGGCCGCAGGAGGAAGCAGTCATTCAGGTTGCAGATTCCAAACCGGCGAAGAGTACGCCGTCCCCGGTGCAGGAAAATTCAGCGGATACAACCACAGATCGCGCTGTTGACACCACCGACGCCAATGATGTTTCCGTGGCCGAAGAGGCCTTTATCTCCGCCATGTTGACACTGCCGGCGGATGATCAGTCCGCAGCAGATGCGGAATCTGACCCCGCCGGTGCGCTTGAACAGCCAGGTGCAACAGCACCGGCAGATACGGTAGTGGTATTAACCAGTGGAACCGTCACCGATGACTGGATTGAGATGGACACGGCTACCGCCGCCCTGGAACCGGAAACACAAACCGCCACCGAAACTTATGTGGATATTGCCAGCCTGGAAGTTGACGAAACTGCTGTGGAGGAATTGCAACCCGATTACAGCCCTGCTGAATTATTAAACCTTGGGCACTATGTTCAGGCTGCCGGCTTATGGGAAATTCAGAAAAAGGCCGGCGCCAACGGCTATACCATTCGCCTGATGGTAGCCTGCCAGGACATATCCGTGGCCGATGCTTACAGCGCCGTCAATCGTTCATCGTCATTTTTCCTGCTGCCCAGAACATTAGATGATCAGGACTGTTATACCGTCTGCCTGGGGGATTTCAATTCCAAGCGGGCGGCCAAAAAAGCCCTGAAAGAAGTACCGCCCTGGTTTGAGCGTAATGGGGATAAACCGCAGGTCGTTCGCCTGTCTGATTTAAGCCGTTAATTCCCTGTTACCGGCTACCGTTGAATCGCATCAGGCGCATCCGCTACCTGACAGGCCTGGTCCTGCTGATACTGAACTATCCGCTCGGTTTGGGCGGTCTGTGGATCGGTGGTGTTCTGTTTCTAAAAACCAAAGCCTATTTCTGGATCGCGGTTGGCAGCGGCTGCTATCTTACATCCTGGGTGATGTTGATTGCCGGATTTTTCCTGTCCGGTTCCCACGGTGTGCGGGAACTCAAATTTTTCATCCGGCGCACCCATAAAAGACTGCAATTATTACATCTGCGAGTAAACAATGAAAAAAGTTCTGATACCACTGGCACCGGGCTTTGAAGAAATAGAAGCCGTTACGATAATTGATATCCTGCGTCGGGCTGGAGCCGAAGTGGTTACCGCCGGACTGGAAAAACGTAACGTTACCGGTTCCCACGGAATACATCTGGTGGCCGACAGTGTTATCGCCGAGGAAACCGGTAAAAACTGGGATATGGTCGTACTCCCCGGCGGCGTGCCGGGAACCCCCAATCTGGCTGCCGATGAGCGCCTGCGGGAATTACTGGCACAACACAACCGCCAGGGAAAGTTAACGGCAGCCGTTTGTGCCGCACCTTCAGTGCTGGACCAGGCCGGTGTTCTGCCGGGGCGCCAGGTTACAATACATCCCGCCTGGAGCGCCAGGTTGAAGGATGGCCAATACCAAGCCAGCCGGGTACACCGTGACGCCAATATTATCACCGGTTGTGCCGCCGGCGCCGCCATGGAATTCGCTTTCGAATTGGTCACGGCCCTGTTTGGAGCGGAAAAGGCCAAAGAAGTGAATCAAGGCGTCCTGGCCCGGCTTTAACGCAAGGCACTTTCCACCGGTAATTATTAGTAATGACGAAAAAGGTATTCCTGTTTGATATCGATGGTACGCTGCTCTCTCCGGGACTGTTGCCACGGGAGATTCTGGGACGGGCGTTTCGCGCTATTGCCGGAGGCGATCCCGGCCTGGAGCTGGAAGACGTGGCCGGACTCACCGATCCATTAATTATCACCAACGGATTGAAAAAACTGGGTATCGGTGATGGTAACCTGACCGAATTAGGGACGGCGGTCTTGGACTACTATCTGACTACGATGCGTAAGGAATATCCCCGCTCGACCCGGCCGGTTCTCCATACCGATGCCGTGCAATTACTGAATGCGGTGGACGCGCACGGTCATTGCCCGGCGCTGCTAACGGGGAATGTGTCATCCGGGGCGCGCATCAAGCTCGATTATTTCCATATGGCCCGGCGTTTCAAGTTTGGCGCTTACGGAGATGATTCAGCCGACCGGGCCGATCTGCCGGCGATTGCCCGGCAACGAGCCGAGGAATTTCTGGGGCACCGTTTGACCAATGCCGACCTGGTGATTATTGGCGATACCGCCCATGATGCCCGGGTGGCTTCAACCTGCGGCTGCCGTTCGGTTATTGTCGGTCGTCAGCCCCAATGGCGCCCGGCTATCGCCGCGGCCGGAGCGGATTTAATCGTCGATACGCTGGATGAAGTTGAGCGCATTTTTTCGGTTGTCAACGCTGGCACCGCTTAGCGCACCAGCCATAAATGATATTGAATTTGAATGTAAATTAGCCCATTATTTACACTAATTTTCTGATGATGTATCGGTGAAACTGAGATTAAAAATATTCCTGGCCATTACCGGCCTGATTGTAGCGGCCATGACGTTCCTGTCAGTCCCGTTGTATTGGTATGCCCGCGGCGCTCTGGAAGATGAAGTGGATCGCAACCTGCGCCTGCGCATAGTACTGATGGTGGAGCAACTCGACCTGCAACTGGTCGGTCCGCTCACCGGTCCGGCCGAATTACCGGCCCTGCGGATGGCTTTGGAAGACCACCTCATGGATTTGTGTCACCCGGATGTAATGGCCGCCGGCGTTTATTCATCCGGTGGAAAAAAGCTGGCTTTCTACAGCCGGCAGGAAGGGTTCGAATCCACCAATCCGCTCGACCCGTCCAGCCGAGGCGAACCGCTGGTTTCGGCGGGGATTAAAACTCCCGGTTCCGGTACCCTCAAAGCCGCCGCCATTCGCATTAGGACCACCGAGGCTGAGCTGGTTATCTGGGGTGGCGCTGAATACCTGTCAGATGTGGACCAGTTGGCCGGCAGCCTGTTGTGGATCCTACTCCTGTCGCTGGTAGCCGGTGCCGGATTGGCTTACATATTTTCCCTGGCGTTGATCCGCCCGATGGATCATCTGGCCGGCTACACCGATCGAATTAAACGCAGTATTTATACGCCCCCGGTGGATTTAGGCCGTCAGGATGAAATAGGTAGTCTGAATCAGGCCCTGATTGAGATGCATTCCGAAATCCGCCATAATGAACAGCGCAATAAACAATTATTGGCGGGCATCGCCCACGAGATAAAAAATCCTCTGGGTGGCATCGAGATTTACAGCGGCTTGTTGGAGGAGGAGTTGGAGAGTAATGATGAACAGCGGGATTACCTGCGGCGAATAATCACCGAAGTGCAAAATTTAAAGCGTATCGTACTGGATTATCTGGATTTTGCCCGCCCGCCCAAAAGTGATATCAAGCCTCAGAAAATTGAAACTGCAGTAGCCGACGCCGCCCGCCTGCTCCAACCGGAATTTGATCAACGTTCGATTGAATTCGATATTTCGGGCAGCGGTACAATCGCCGCCGATGAATCCAAGTTGCGCCGCCTGGCGTTGAATCTGTTGAAGAACAGTCTGGAGGCTGTTGAAAGCGCCGGAAAAATCACGGTAGTTATCGAAGAGGATAACACTAATTTTATCATCAAATTCACTGATACGGGCAGCGGAATGGAAACCGATTTGCAGAGGCGGATATTTGATCCCCATTTTACTACCCGCGATAAAGGTTATGGCCTGGGTTTGCCCCTGGTCAAAAAGATTGTGGATGAAATGAATGGCACGATAGTTGTCGAAAGTGCACCGGGACAGGGCAGCGAATTCCAATTAACGCTGCCGAAGAATCAATGAAGCATCAAAGCTGCAAAATTCTGGTAATTGAAGATGATCAAAACCTGCGGGACGGGATTGTCACCGTATTGCGTAAGGAAAATCATCAGGTGGCTGACGCGGCCGATGGCGTAGCCGGGTCCCGGATGTTTGCCGCCGACCGGCCTGATCTGGTGATCACCGATTTAAAGCTGCCGGGTAAAGGCGGTTTGCAGTTACTGGGCGAATTCACCGCCGCCAGCCCCGGTATCCCCGTGATTATTATTTCGGCTTACGGCACCATCGATCTGGCCGTAAACGCTCTGAAAGCCGGCGCCCGTGATTTCATTCCCAAACCGTTTTCCATTGATGAATTAAAGAATAAAGTGCAGTTGGCCATCAGTAAAACTGCGGAGGGACCTGCACCACCGCCGACATCCAATTTCCATGGGCTCATCGGCGCCGACGGGTCATTGAAGCCTCTGGTGGAACAAATCAGGCGCATCGCCCAGGTAGAGAGTCCGGTATTGATTACCGGCGAAAGCGGCACTGGCAAGGAACTGGTGGCGCAGGCGATCCACCGGGAGAGCAGCCGGGCCCGGCAGCGGTTTCTGGCTGTCAATTGTGGCGCCCTTACCGATACCCTGCTGGAGAGCGAATTATTCGGCCATGAGAAGGGTGCCTTCACCGGAGCCACCCGCCGCCATCTGGGGCTTTTTGAGCAAGCCGATGACGGTACCATTCTGCTGGATGAAATCGGCGAAATATCACCGGCCATGCAGGTGAAATTACTGCGGGTGTTGCAGCGGCAGGTGTTTCTGCGCGTGGGCGGCACCACGGAAATTTCCACTGATGTGCGCATCATCGCCGCCACCAACCGCAACCTGACCACCGCCATCGAAAGCGGCGATTTCCGCGAGGATTTATACTTTCGCCTGAATGTGTTGCCGGTTGATATCCCACCCCTGCGCGAGCGACAGGCCGATCTGCCGGCCCTGATTGATTATATTACCAATAAGAAATGCCTGGAGCTGGGGCGGTCCCAACCTCGGTTTTCAGATGAGGCCCAGTCGGCGCTGGCCCGGTATCCCTGGCCCGGCAATATTCGGGAATTAGAGAATTTTCTGGAGCGATTATTGATTTTTACCGAAGACCAGGAGATTCAGCCGGAAACCATCTGTCTCCAACAACCGGAAAAAGAATCGCCCGTACCAAATGGGAAATTGACCGATGTGCTGGAAGAAACGGAAATTGCCATGATTCGCCAAGCGCTTCGCGACAGCGGCGGTGTCAAGCAGCAGGCCGCCCGCCGTCTGGGAATCAAGACCAGTACCCTCTACTACAAAATGGAAAAATACGGGCTGGATGTTGAGCGCGATGATTAGGTCGATGATCGTAATTGCCGGTGTGCTGGTATCGCTGACGGCCCAGGATTTTGAGTCGGCCTGGCAGGCCTTTTATTCCAGCGATAATCAGCTCAGGCAGGCCCGCTCCCGGCTTAAGTATTACCAGGCCCAGACCCGGCAATTGCAGCAGGAAATCGCGCACTGGCAACAAAATGACAGTTGGCTTACCGGCTGGTATGCCGAAATGCGGCTGGCGGCACAAACCGCGCGGTTGGTGGCGCTGAGCGATTCCGCGGCGAATGCGAGCAGATTAATCGATCAACTGGAGCGCCGGCGCCGGGAGGACCTGGCACGATTGAAAACCGTTTACCGTACTCTGGTTGACTCAGGTCAACTGACGCGCGATGACAAGGCGCGGGCGATTAATATTGGTCAGTGGTTAATCAGGGAATCGGCTGACCGGGTGGAATTGCCGGACTATCGGGCCGTGGCCGCCGCCCGGTACTCCGATCAGGAAGTGCGCCGACTGGTACTCGGCGATCTCCAGGTGGTGGTTACCGGGAAGATCAGCCAGATTGATGCGCTGATAACCCAGCGGCGGGAAGCGGAAGAGCTGTTGGCGCGCCTGGGAGAGTTTCATGCCGATTTGAATCTCCAACAGGAATCCGATCGTGACTTGGGCTCCCCGGTGGCAAAATCGGTTTTTGATGTGTCAAATTCCCAGTTGGGAGGATACGATGGCGAATGGCCGGGTGGTGAAGAAACAGAAAAGTCGCGTACTCTGGACCAGCCGCTGACGGCCTCAGTCGCCTACACTACCCCGATTGGCGACCGGTCTGGATTGCCGTATGATGTTACCTCTTTACCCGGGGATACCCTGCTAAGTAAACGCCGTCAATACTTACAATTACTGGAGTTTATCGATTCACAACTGGCGGAGAATGACGGGCCGTAAATTTATTGTGACGGGATTATTGTTGGTGGTCAGTGTGCGCTGCCAGCAGGCCGGCCTGGTTGCCGGCGGTTATTTTGATTCCAATTTAAGGGAAGATGCTGACCGGGGCGTATCCTCGGTGGGACTGAAGCTGCGGGGTAATCTGGCTCATGGCGTGGACCACCGTAAAAATCATTTCTATGGTACAATCCTGGCTCAGGCTCATCTTGACGCAATTTATCGTGAACAATCAAAATTGATTGTGAATAGCGGTGCCGGAATCAGCCGGGCTCTGGCGCAAAAATTATTCGGGACGGTAGAATTCAGCCATTTTCAGAAATCTTTCAATGAAGCGGAATACACTTATCGCTGGTCTCAACTGGCCGCTAACCTCACCTTGCAACCGGGACGTACCTGGAGCATAACCGGTGATTTGTCCCGGCGTTTAACCAATTTTGCGCTGTTAGATTCTGTTCGTTTTAATGAAACACAACTGGCACTGAAGCTGACCAACAAATACCGGCGCCACTGGTTGATTGCGGCCAATATTGCGCTTGGGCGGATAGATTTCGAAAATTACCACGCACAGGAATTGGTCAACGATACCAGCCTGGTACACGGCTCGGTAAACCAGTGTGATCGCTTAGTTCGCACCGGTCTCAGCGTACGTTACCAGCGGCGAATGATAGTCGGCGCCCGTATCACCTGGGAAGGGCTGAATTCCAATAGCGCCGCCGGTGATTACCGGGCCTTACGCGGGCGGTTCTATTTATCATGCCATTTACCGGCCGGGTTGCTGCTGCATTTTTATATTCACCGGGTGAAGAAAATTTATCCGCAGCGCTATCCCGCCATCGTTACCATAAATCGTGACCCGGAAGAGCGTATTCAAAACCGGGTCTACCTGCGGCTGGAGCGGTCCTTGACACCGGCGATCCTGTTTATGCAGTTCGGCCGCCTTTCAAACGAAACGATTATGAATCAGAAATATTACAACAAACTGCAACTGGAAACGGGCGTCATTTTTAATCTGTAAGTTCTGTTTCACCCTGTTATAAGTTTCAGAATTCTGAGGCTGCCGTCAGAAAACTGACAGATTTACTTTCCATTCCCAGTTGATTTAAGGCCCCCTGCCGCGTGGCGTCCGTCGAGAAAAATAGCAGTGCATCACAATTCAACCGGATGGCACGGAGCTTGAATTTTATCAATCAAATCAATATCCGGGAGTTTATTCGATGAAGAAAGCCAGTACCTTTTTTGTTATTGTGACCCTCCTCCGGGCCTGGTACCCGGATTATTCGGTGATGGTTACTGATTATGTCCTGCCCCAGCGCTATCTGGCACCAATGAAGATTCATTCAATTGGTTTGCAGGCCCTGGGAGTGGAATTCAACGGATTGTATAATCATCCCCTGGATAATGCTTTTCGCAACCCGGCTTACCTGGGGCTCAATAATGGTCAATATTTCTACCTGGATCTAGCCGGCGATCAGAGTGAACCAGCCGCCGAAGATGAGGTGTATGCCCGGCCGGGGATTTACCATGATTTGGCCTATAGCTCACCGTATTACTGGTCACCTTACCGGGAGCAGGCACCGGCGGAGGCGCAGGAACCCCTGGGCCGGCTGGTGTATCTGGGGCGACCGATGAAATTATTTCCTCTGCGCCTGGGGCTAACGGCCGAATATTTCTTTGCCCGGCAAGAGTTTTACCAGCCGTACTGGTATAGCTGGGGCTGGCGTGAATATGACGCTAATGGCGCGGCATACGATCGGGAGTTAGTGGATCCATATGAGGATTATCGCCTGGTGGAAAGCGGAGAAAACAACCAGGATGAGCAGGGATTTCGTATTAGTTCCTTTATAGCGATGCCATTATTCTCGTTCCTGTCCACCGGTATGCGGCTGACCATTGACCGGCGGGAAATCGACGGTGATTATCGTGATTTCAATAATTACGACGACAGTCCCTGGCGCGACGAGTATCTGCGGTATAATTCTGTCGTAAAAACCCGTGACCAAGTTTTCGAGCAATATGATCTGTCGGTTGGTGTTATGATCAATTCAGGCGGTAATTCCAGGCTGGGAGCCACGGTTGGTCGCATCACCGGGAACATTGATCGCAGACTGGCGGAAAGTGACAGTTCATATTATTACAGTCGTTATTTTCATCATCCTGATACGAATCGGTCCAATACTTACCGAAGCAGCAGTGGCTACAGCTCGAATAAAGACTGGATTTATGACGGCCATGGTAATTATGGAATGATTCATGGTGACTGGCAGGTGACGGAAGCAGCACAGGTGCGCTGGGGGCTGGGATTTGAAGAACGTCGGGCGGACTTGCAGGAATCAGAATCCATGTGGCGTCGATCCCGGCACCACAGTATCTACTGGTATAATGATGAATCGGAGCACCGTGAAAATGACAGCCACTCACGAATGCAGATTGAACGCGCCGGTTCCGGGACTTACCGCGTTAAAAATTATCGAATCAATCTGGGAGTTGACTGGTGGCTTTCACCCAAAGTGCGTTTTGTCGGTGGCCTGGCGTTGATGACTGATACCGATAAACGCCGGGCGGAGGAACCGTTTTTGGGGGAGAAATACACCTTTTACCGCCGGGAATGGAATAATAATTCTGAAGTGGAATATCTGCAGACCGACGATAAAAGTTTTTCCTGGCGGCGTGATAAACGGGTAAACCAGGCAAGCTTACCAACGGGTGTTATAGTTAAAGCCGGCGAAAGTGTGGAATTGACGCTGGGTTTAACCAAGATCATTCGGACCGTCGATATAGAAGAGGGCTATGATCTGGTGGTTTATCACGAAACGAATACCCATCGGATTGACGGTACGACAATTACTTCCAGTGATTCTGCATATGTTGATGGTTATCAATTTCCTGATATCAATCTGCTGGACAATTATTATGAATTAAACGCCGGTATCAGCTTTAAATACCGTGAGCGATTCAGGATTACCGCCGCCTTTCACGAATCCATTCTGGAGCCGCGCTTCTTTAAGATCGGCGCTGAATTCAAATGGTAGGTTTATTTAAATCCGTTGGTGGGCCCGCATTATTAATTATTGTGTCACTTTTAACCGTGGGCTGTGATGAAAACAATATATATCGCTACACCGCCTACGATAACAACCATGACCTGGTGGTATCCGGCTGGTTCACATTGGACGAGAGCGATTCCACCAGCATCTCCGGTGAATGGTCTTTCACCGGTGATGAAAACGATACTGATTTCGGTCCCCAGATCGGCAGCGGTAATTTCATCGGTGGCCGGGAGAGCACCGCAATTTGGATAAATCTCAATCCGGAGTGGGCCGATAATAATGTTTTCCTGCAGGGTGTGCAGGATGGGAATTCCATCACCGGGGATTGGATATTTGTTGGGTTCCCCGGGGAAATAAATCGCGGGAGGTTCAATGCCGTTAAATAAAACAATGATTCTAATCGGGGCAATTCTGTTAATCACGGGTTGTGGCCGCAATCCATTTGATAGTAACGGTGGAGGCGGTAGCCAGAAAGGCTATGGGCTGACTGAATTATCCGGTGGTACTAACGCCGGAATAACGCCGGGCGGCAGTCAGGATATTGGCTATGTCCGCGAGATTATTGCCGCCGGAATGGTGCCAGATCCCGCTGCAATCACGTATGAGGGTTTGTTCTCTGAACATGACTTCGATCTGGATACGCGTGACTGTGACCAACATGTATGTGTTGACTATTCGCTGGCTCGTTATGCCACACCACAGAATGACGAATACCAATATCTGGCACAACTGCTGCTGACCTCCAGTATTGATTTGGAAACCTTTGTTCACCAACCCACAGATTTTATCGTTGTGTTTGATCGCAGCGGCTCCATGACCGGTGAGAAATTTGCCGAGACCTGCAATACCTTGGAGCAATTGGTCAACTTTTTGAATGATGATGACGGTCTGGGTCTGATCTCATTCAATTCTGAGTATTCCGAGGACTGGGAGCTATCATTCCTGGAGGGGAATCGTGCTGCGATTATTGACACAATCAACAGTCTGGATGCCGGTGGCAGTACCGATATCGAATCAGCCCTTGAGGCGGGATATGTTAGATTGGCGGAAAGCGATATGGGGTCGAATCGCCAGCGCCGGGTGCTGTTATTTACCGATGCTCTGCCCAATACGGGCAACACGGATGAGAGCGATTTTCTGATTTTATCTGAGAATTATGCCCGGCAGGATATTGGTCTTACGGCTTTTGGCGTGGGGTTGGATTTTGGGTTTGAACTGGCTACCGCAATTTCGGAATTGCGTGGTGGCAATTATGTTTTCCTCCGCGATGCTGATGCTATTGGCAGTCTGGTGAATGAACAGTTTGAGTTTTTAATTACGCCGGTGGCATATGACTTTGAGTTATCGGTTTTACCCGATGACAATGTGCAATTGGAAAACATCTATGGGCTACCCGGAACCACGGCTAATGAGTTTAGTTGGCAGGCGGCTACGCTCTTTCTCAGTTCCAATAAAGGCGCCATTGGCCTGGCGTTTACCGCTGGTCAAACCACCACCGCACGCTTGTCACACCTCTCGCTGTCGTATGAAGCAGCCGACGGTAGCGGGCAATATATGGAAAACCTGGAGATTGCCACCGATGAGTTGATTTCCGGCGATAACAGCATTGATTATGACCAGCCTGGGGTGCAGAAACTGGTGTTTCTGGTGGAGATGGTTACGGGGATGAAAACAGCCATCGCCCTATATCAGGACGGTAATGCGCCAGCGGCAGTTGATGCTCTGGCCGATCTGGATAATTACTTGACCGGTATTAACGCTGATTTAAACGATGCCACCCTGGCAATCGAATGTGAGCTGGTGCGAAAACTGGCAGAAAACATGCAATAAATTTTTTGCATCCAAGAATTTGATCGAGTAATATCCGTTAAAGGGGTGAAACATGAATAAAAAGCTATTTTTCGTAGTGCTGTTGCTGACCGGCCTGTGGTCGCAAACCGATAATATTTATACAACCATCAGTGGTGATACCGTTACCATTCATCACGACCAGACCCGCCGTAATTGCTGCTCATTATTTGATCTCCAGGTGACGGTAGACGATTCCATTATTACCGTTACCGAAGTCGATACGGGTGAATATTGTTATTGTGAATGCAGTTTTGACTTATCCGTGGCGGTAACCGGCCTGGCAGCCGGTAATTACACGGTGGAGGTTTTCGGCACCGATTCAATTTATCAAACTTACTGGGGCTCCACCGATTTCACCTTGACGGATATCGGCGCCGTAAATCCCCAGTCCTCCGGCTGTCTGACTGCCCGAGAAGACACGGCCTTTATTGAATTGACTGTCAACGGTGATACCTTGAACCTGTTCTGGGATACGCCGCTGCTCAATTGCTGCCTGGAAACTGATTGGTGCGGCTGGCTAAACGGCGATGTTTTTCATGTTACCATGACCGACACCGGCGCCCCCTGTGATTGCGAATGTCCCTTCGAATTGACTGTTGATTTCGCGCCTCTGCCTCCCGGTACCTATACCCTCGATTTCTGGGACGGCGCCTATGGCTACCCACAATTCACGGTCGGTGGCAGCCGTGATGGCCTGATAGTATTGAATTCCTATCAAAGTGATTGTTATGGAATGCAGGTCGAGACCAGGCCGCCCAATCCCACCGAATACACTTTGCTGCAACCCTATCCCAATCCCTTCAATCCGCAAACCACGATTCGCTATTGCCTGCCGGAAGCTGCGCCCGTAGAGTTAGCGATTTATGATTTGCAGGGACGACTGGTACGTATGCTTGTTGCCGAGCCGCAACAAGCAGGTTTAAAAACAGTTATCTGGCGGGGACGCGATATGCAGGGCTATGAGGTGGCCAGCGGCGTCTATCTCTGTCGCGTTAATTTCGGCAACCGCTACCTCCGATCGGCCAAACTGCTGCTGATTAAATAGACGGCAGCAACAATGAGTGTGGACGGGATTATTCTACAGGAGTAATCCCGCATTTCTCTAATCCTGCGCGCCAGGTTTTGATCTTGGTCTCACGAGCTTCAGCGTCCATTTGCGGGTTATAGACTTCCCGGAATTCAGCACCTGAAGCCACACCGGTCTCCAGTTTGTATAATAGATTGAAAACCCCCAGAGCAGTGTGGTCCTTCATGCTGGTATGCCGGATCGGTTGGCCCAGCAGATCGGCGATAAACTGCAGCAACGCGGCGCGGGAAAGACCTCCACTGGCGGTAATTGAATGTAATTCCACCGGCAGGTGATGTTGAATAAGTCGCAGGATGTCATAGGAGAAAAAACCAATCGACTCCACCGCCGCCCGGATAATTTCATCGGTATTTGCCCGCTCAATGCCATCGATCAGGGTAGGAAAACGATCACACCAGTAGGGTGCTGCCATGCCGCTGAAACCAGGTATAATCACTCCCGTGGTGGATATAGCGGCGCAGATTCGATTCCACTTGCGACGGTGGACAGGAATCGCCAGATCATGCTCCAGCCAGTCGAAGATTGATTTACAGGTGTTGATCGTGCCCTCCACGATATAGCGCACCGACTTAGCATCAGAATACAGGACGCTGCTTACCAAACCGGGAATCTTGGCAGGCCGGGGCCCCGTATTTAATAATACCGAACCAGACGTCCCGTAATTCAACGCCAGGTCGCCGGTTGCCCAGCCGCCCTGTCCCAGCAGCGCAGCCTGCTGGTCACCAACTACACACCCCAGGGGAACAGTACGATTATCCAGACTTATCTGGCCATAGTCGGCCCCGGTTGGCAGCAGGGGGGGAACTACCGCCCGGTTGGCCCCGAATAAATTTAACAGATCATCATCCAGCTCAACCCTGTCCAAATTAACAAACAGGGAGCGCCCGGCAATCGACTGGTCCATAGCGCTGACGCCGGTGAAAGACTGGGAAAGAAAGGCGCTTAAAGGACCGAATAAAACCGTTCCATTGGCCACGCCCCGGGCCAGCGCCGGATCCTGGTTGACCAGATGCATGAACTTTGGACCGCCGAAATGGGCGCTTAGCGGTATCCCGGTACGTTTTTGAATCAGGTCAGCCTGATCACTGAGCTTATTTACTTCGGCAATCGCCCTGGTATCCTGCCAACTGATGGCCGGAGTAAGGGGACGGGCCGACTGCCGTTCCCAGAATAAGAAGGTGGAACGCTGGACCGATAATCCGGCCATTGCAATTGGCCGTTGGTGTTCGGCGGCGTAATCAATCGCCTCTTTGATCAGTCTGAAACAACCCTCCAATATGACCAGGGGATCGCTTTCCACCTGTCCCGGGGCCGGCCGCGACAGTCGATGGGGAAAGCGGGTGCTGAAAACCGCTTCCTGTCGACGATTAAACAGGAAAACTTTACCGGCGGAAGTTCCCTGGTCGATAACCAGATATAAAGCCTTATCGTATGTCATTCGCTATCGGCGCTTATCTGCTCAAGCAGACCGGTGTAAACTTTGCCATAGACGGCCGGACTATAATTATCCACGGTGGTTTGGCGAATATCCCCGGCTGAGTATTTTCCGTAATTGTTGACCAAATCACGGATACCGTCAGCCAGCGCCTTGGCATTTCCGGGTTCCACCAGAATTCCGTTTTCAGGCCCGATGATACTGCCGGGACCCCCACAGTCGGTGGCCACTACCGGTCTGCCACAGGCCAGGGCTTCGATCAACACGACGCCGAAGGTTTCCACATCCGATGGCAACACCAGGGCGTGGCTATTTTCCAAATGCCGGCGAACCTGTTGCGGAGGACAGTACCCCACGAACCGGACCTGGTTTTCAAGCTTCAATTTTGCCGTCAATCGCTGGAGCGCCTTCCTTTCGGGTCCGTCGCCGGCTACGGTCAAGTGTAGAGTCAGCCCGGTGGATTTCAATAGCGCCAACGCCCTAAGCAGCAGATCGATCCGTTTTTCGGGGCGCAGTAACGCGACGGTCACTAATGAGAATTGCCGCTCATGGCTAATCACCTGATCCGGCGGATGGAAGAAATCGGTATCAACGGGATTGGCAATATGGACAATCTTGCGGGTAAAAGCGGGAAAATGTCTGGTGATCCCATCTGCCAGAGCCGGACTGGTGGCAACGATGGCGGCGGCTTTTCCATAAGTCGTTCGCAGAGCGGTTTGTTGATATTCATCAAAACCCGGCGGTACGATGAATTCTTTGAGGTGCTCACTGACCACGAATGGAATAGCTAAATCAGCCAGGTACTCAGCCAGGGCGAAACCGGCCCATAGTGATGAGTTGACCATTACCACCTGGGGTTGTCCCTGTTGCTGGCAGGCCAGTTTAAAGAGTCGGATCAATTTACGGCGATAATTGGCCAGGAACCGCCGTGGCATGAAGGGGTGGCGATTCAGGGCTTCGTAGCGGAAAGTGGGCAGTTGGGAATTATTGTCACGGCTGAACTGGGGCAACCGCATTCCACGGGTCGGGCGCCAGTCGCTCAGGCTGTGAATCTGCGCCGTTACCACGGTTACTTCGTGGCCATAGTTTTCCAGCATGGCAGCCCGTTGCTTAAAAAAGCTGCCGCTCTCAGGGTGCAACCGCGATGGATACCAGGATGGAATAATAAATATTTTCATGGTTCAGCTACTGGAATCGCCGTCAGAATTTATTCCGTGTTACGCTCATAAAGTTCTAAATTAATCAAGTGGAGTACGAACCGACAAAGTATTTGTAACGCATCGACCGGCACAACCTTTTAACCTGAATGATATTACAGCAGAGCATTCCATGAAAGCCTTTACTTACGGTCAGGATCAATTGACGCCCGCCCTTGTGCTGAAACTGGCCCGCCGGGAATTGGCGGGCTCAATCCCGGCCGCTGTGCGTGAAAAAATCGTCGCCGGCAGAGAGCAGGTGGAAGCGATACTGGCGGACGATCTACCGGTTTATGGCGTCAATACGGGCTTCGGCCCCCTGTGCACTACCCGAATTTCTCGCGCCGATACCGAACGATTGCAGGAAAATATCCTGCGCAGCCACAGCACCGGCGTGGGCCCCGATCTGAGCGATGAAATTGTCCGCTTGATGCTGGTTACTAAAATCCATGCCCTGGCCCAAGGCTATTCCGGAGTGCGCCCGGAAATCGTTGAGCGCATTTTATGGTTACTGGATAACGATATCACACCGGTGGTACCGGCCCAGGGATCGGTGGGCGCCTCCGGTGATCTGGCGCCGCTGGCCCACCTGTTTCTGCCATTAATCGGCCAGGGATACACCCGCTGCCGGGGCGCCATCCTGCCGGCGGATGAAGCGCTGGCCAAAATGGGCGTCACCCCGTTACAATTGACTGCCAAAGAAGGACTGGCGCTGATCAACGGAACCCAGTACATGCTGGCTTTCGCGATTCACGGACTGGAGCGGCTGTCAGTCTGCTGCGATAATGCCGACATTATCGGCGCCATGTCACTGGAAGCCCTGCAGGGTTCAGTCAGTCCTTTCCGGGATGAATTGCATCACCTGCGTCCCCATGACGGCAGCCGCTTTGTAGCCAATACGCTCAAGAATCTTCTGGATGGTTCCGCCATGGTGGCGTCGCATGCCGACTGTGATCGCGTGCAGGACCCCTACTCGTTACGCTGTATGCCCCAGGTGCACGGCGCCACCCGGACTGCCTGGCGACACTTGCATGAAATTGTGATAACCGAATTGAATTCCGTAACCGACAATCCTGTTATTCTACCCGACGGTACGGCGGTAAGCGGCGGCAATTTTCATGGACAACCTCTGGCGCTGCCCCTGGATTATACCACGGTGGCCGCCAGTGAGCTGGGCAATATTTCCGATCGACGCACCTACCTGCTGCTGGATGGTGAAAAACGGGGCCTGCCCCGTCTGTTGATGAAAGAAACGGGGATCAATTCCGGATTCATGATCGCCCAGTACACCTCCGCGGCGCTGGCCAGTGAAAACAAAACTTTGTGTTTTCCAGCCTCGGCCGACAGTATTCCCACTTCTTTGGGGCAGGAAGATCATGTGAGCATGGGCTCCATCAGTGGTCGCAAGTTGGCGCAGCTAATTGACAATCTGGAAAATATCCTGGCGATTGAACTGGTGACAGCGGCTCAGGCCTTTGATTTTCGCCATCCGCTGAAATCCAGTCCGCTGCTGGAAGCGGGACACCGCCAGGTTCGCCGGGTGATCGACCACGCCGACCAGGACCGGGTATTTGCCGAAGATATCGATCAGGCTTGTCAATTAATCAGGAATCAAGTGCTATTGCGGGCCGTTACCGGCCAGGCCCGGGAGTTGGGCTGCGAGCTTTACGGGAGCGACCGGGTAAAATACAGCCTGGGGAATTGATGTCATATCCGGCCAATTACTGCCATTTGACAATCAGTACCGAAGCCCTGGAGGAGCGGGTGTTAAAAGAAACCACCAGCCTGCAGGATTGTTGTCCCCAGATTACCATTATCGCTCCCGGGGACGGGCAGGTGAGCCATGCAGGGCGCGTGCGGCTGGTTACCTATCGACAGCGCTCCCGCCTGATCATGATTATCAACGCCTACCTGCTGGCCTTGCGGCTGCGGGCCCGGGTTTATCATTTACACGGACCGGAACTGCTGATTCTGGGGTGGTGCTTCCGTTTGCTTACCAGCGCCGCCATTATTTACGACGCCCATTATCCAACATATCACTATTTTCTGTGGAAATTCGGGCCGCCCACGCTGCTGGCACGTTTTAAGGCCACAGTGCTGAAATTGATTGAAGTTATCGGTGTGATTTTCATTGACGGACTGGTGATGGCGGCCCCCCGTTCCCGGCCGGGGGTAGGGCGCTTCTGCCGGCGTAAGATCTGTGTCTGTAATTATCCCCGACCCAAAGCGGAACCGGAACCGGTGGAAGCAGAGGCACCCCTGACGCTGGTTTATAGTGGTTTAACGGAAAAAGTCCGCGACCTGGAATTGATTCTGGACGCGGTATTCTTAGTTAAGATGGAATACCCTGAAATAGAGTTGGTCATCACCCGCCCCTTGGCTCACAGAGTGGCCGCCGGATTCGATCAATTGCTGGCAGAGTTTCATCTGAAAGATGCCGTTCACCTTCAACCTGAATTTTACCGCCAACTTCCCCGAAACCGCCGTTTGCTGGGCCTGGCCACGCCCAATGAAGATGATTTTTTCCAGCGCAGCCAGCAGATCGAAGTGTTCAGTTATCTGGCCCATTCCATTCCAGTAATCTGCGGGCGCACACCCTTCACCGAAGATGCGGTGGCGGATTGGGAAACCGGTGTTGTTCTAAAAAACTATATTCCCCTGACGGTGAGTGAAACCATCCTGGAATTGGAGGCTGATGAACAGCGCCGTAAACAAATGGGCGCCCGGGGCGCCGAAGCGGTTCGGCGGCAATTTTCCTGGGGAACAATGGCCCACCGCCTGTGTAATTTTTACCGGACGCTGATGTTGTGATGAAAATTCTGTATCTCTCACCCGAAAACACGGTAGGTACCCTAAATCTCTGGCAGCAGGCTCACGCCGCCCGGGGTAATCAATGTGATTTTGTCACCTTTTATCCCGGTCGCCACGGATTTGATCCGGGTATCTGCCTTAATTTACCACTGGTGCAGGCCAGCTATTTTTATCTGAAAAACCGCCACCGCTACTATCAGCGGTTTCGGGGTGAGCTGGGTGATTATGCGGAAAAACCGGGTTATCCGCCGGCCTGGAAGCCCAATTCGTCGCTGGAACGCTGGTATTTCCGGTGGCGGGACTGGCTGTGGCATTTTAAAATCGAGGCGGCCATTGCGCATCACGGACTGGCGGATTATGATATTCTGCATTTGGAATGGGGGCTGGATTTTTATCGGAGCGGCCGTTTCGCCCGCCGTTATCATCAGGCCGGCAAGCCGGTGATCTGCACGTACCACGGTCAGGATTTACGCACCCGGGGGGTGATTCCGGCAGTGGATGAAATCAGTGATCTCAATCTGACCAGTGAACTGGACTTGCTGGAGAAGCATCCTGATATCAATTATCTTTTCCTGCCATTCGACACCGGTCAATTCCAGCCGGATTTCACCGTCAGTAATCCGGTACGGGTATGCCATAGTCCCACCGATCGGTTTTATAAGGGCAGCGACTGGATAATCCCCGTTGGTCGCAAACTGGCAGATGAGGGCTTAATCGAATTTATTCTGATTGAGAATCAACCCAATCGGGAAGCCCGGGTATTGAAACAAACCTGTGATGTTTTAATCGATCAGGTGGGTAACCGCGGCGGCTGGGGCTATGGAATGAATTCGGTGGAAGCCCTGGCCATGGGCTTGTGCTGCGTCACTGAACTGGTGCCACAATATGAGGCCTTTATCCCGGATCATCCGTTTGTGAATGCCAGCGCAGAGGAACTGGAACGAAATTTACGGGCTTTGGTTGGCAATCGTGAACAACTGGCAGTCCGGAAACGCCGGTCGCGTGAATGGGTGGTGCGCCACCACGATTTGAATAATACGGCCGACCGGCTGTATGATTATTATTGTGAAAAGGGGTGGCTGTGAGTAAACTGCCCACGGTGACCATCATCGTCCCGTTTTACAATCAGGAACACGTGGTGACACGGTCCGTCGATAATTTGCTGGCCCAGGATTATCCCGCAGAGAAACTCAGTTTTGTCTTTATCAATGATGGTTCCACCGATGCTACCGGCAAGATTCTGGCGGCCAAAGAATCGATCCCCCGGGTGGCGGTTATTAATTTTACCGAAAACCAGGGGCGCGCCAAAGCGCGTAATGCCGGAATTCGTGTGGCGCAGTCGGAGTTGGTCGGGTTTCTTGATGGTGACATGACTGTGGCGAAGGACTGGCTCCGTTGTTTAACCTCTATCGTCGATGAACAGGTTGTGGGCGCCATGGGCGACAGTCGTTTGCCGCCACAGGAAAAAGCGAACCGCCTGGATCGATATTTTTACAGTTTTTACCGCGGCGCCCGGCAAAGCGGCGAAAGCCAGCCATTACATTTTCGCTGGTTCCTGTTTAATAATGCCCTGGTTCGTTTCAGCGCCTTGGAACGGATTGGTTTTTTCAATGAATCATTCACAACCTACGGTGGCGAAGATACCGATTTGGCTATCCGTTTGTGGGAGGCTTATCCTCAGGGATTACGGTTTTCCTCTCGGGCGGTAAGTTATCATCATCACCGGCGAACGGTGGCGGAATTTTGCCGTTCGATGGAGAGCTACGGCCGTGAAAATCTGCCGCGCCTGCTGGCAATTTATCCTCAACACCGACAGGAACTGGCCGGTGAGTGGGTCCACAGTCTGAAGGGGCGGTTGGTGTTTAATCTCCTGATGCTTGCCCTTGTTCGACTGGTTTATTCGATTTATGCTTTTCCCTGGCTGGTGCGCTACCTGGTGGTGGCCGCGGTGATTCGCGGCGCCCGGCAAGCCTGACAGCGGAGTTGATTTGACTAATTAATTGTTTGGTGTTAACTTGGATAAACTATATTTCCGATTTTCGGAGGGATGTTTATCTTGGCGCGTTGGTTGTATTGTGGGGTACTAATATTATTGTTGCACATCCATTGCCCGGCGGCATTTGAGCTTGGTTATCATTCAGCCCTCCCAATTCATAATTCGTTCATGCTCGAATCTGATTTATACTCCAACAGTAATAACAATCGACTGGTATTAACTACCGCAGTCGGAACCTTATTCGGGCAGCCTGAACTGTCTCGCAACCATTGTCGATTGCTGTTTCTCAAAGAAAATCTGGGGATTGGGATAAGCAGCGGGAATCTGAGTTTAAGCAAGCTGTACCGGGAACAATCAATTGGCGGGTTAATTGCCCTGCGCCTGCGCCCCAGCCTGTTTCTGCTCCTGTCGGGTAGAAGATTCGAACAGCAAATCAGAAATTATCCCACGCTGACGGGCTACGGGGCAGGCCTGGGTTGGCAGGTGGCCGTCAACCGGCAACTGGTATGGCATAGTTTTTTCGATAATCTTGGTTGCTGGCTGGACAGTGAAATGCAGGGCAATATTCCAAAAACAATACATACCGGGTTGACCCTGACCAGCAACCAACAGCATCGGGTTGTCGTCAACTGGTCCCATGATCGTGATTATCAGGGACGTCTGGTTTTTAATTATGATCGGAAGCTCTCCGGCTGGTGCCGGATAGCGGCGGGTTATCGCACTGCGCCGGCCCAACTGCTTGGAGTGATAAGTTTAAATCTAAAATGGATTAATATTGAATATCAGGTTACCTCACATCAGCATTTACCGTTATCGCATACTGCTGGTCTTAGCCTGTCTTGGCCCGGTCAACGGTCAAAGCACGGCAGCGATTGAACGCCTGACGGAAGCGCTGTCGGTGGAAGCCGAGCAGCCCCTTCCGGATGAGGACCTGGCCATTCTGGAAGAACTGCAATCCGGGCTGGGTTCGGCCCGTTCGGTGGAAACCGGTCTGCGGCAATTATCTTTTTTATCGACTGCCGATCTGGAAATTCTGGTGGCAAGGGTCAATAATCCTGAAAGCCGGCAGGTTGAGTCTGAACGCCTGTCGGAGGCTGGAAAAATCGTCTGGCAGTTGCTGGCTGTCGAGCAAGTGGAGCGACCGACTATTCACCTGTTACAGCGCATCAGCAAATCGTCGACTTTGCGTTATCGCTGGCGTTCTCGTATCATCAGCAAAAACCTGGTGGTGAGCGGTAATTTCTCCGGGGATCCGGAAGATGAGGGACAGATAAAACTGGCGGCTGCAACGGTTGAAATTGCCCGGGATAATCTGAGATTGCTGGCCGGAGATTTCCAGTTTGTCAGTGGCTACGGCCTCAATTTCTGGCGCGGCAGTGCCCGCTATAAAGGTTTTGGAACGGTGAATAGTCTGCCACGGACCGGTTCCGGAGTTCAACCCTACCGATCATTTATCCCCGACTGGAATTTGCGTGGAGTCGCCCTGGCCATGAAGAAAGGCTGCCTGGGTGTGAATCTGGCATTGGCAGATCAGCCGTTATCTGTACCAGATCAATCCCGCCGGCTGCCAACCGGATTGCTGGCGGCAGAATTTTGTCAAAATTCGTTGGAGTCAGGAATGACCGCCGCGCTGGCCAATATGGAGCAATCGATCAGTCTGTATGCCCGTTATGTTGCCGCCGATATAATTATCTTCGGTGAAGCGGCCCGCGACCCGGCTGGTTCCACCGGTTGGCTGGGTGGTGTCAGGTCGGACAGTGGTCCTGTCAGGTACCTGATTTGCGGCCGAAGGTATGCTCTGGATTTTGCCGGTTTTCGTGCTAATCCCCTGGCGGAGTGGGACGGGGGGGCCAACGAACAGGGGCTTTTTCAGGCGCTGGAAGCGAAAGTTGGCCGGCACCGGCTGGCGGTTTATGGTGATTTGTATCAAAAAATAAAAGTTCAGGAGCAGTATGGTGATCCTCTGACCGGTTTCGAAAATGCCTGGCGCTGGCGGTGGTGGAAGGAGGGAGCGGCCATCACCGTGCAACAGAAAACTGAGGAACGATCAGAACAGTCCGCCACAGGATATCTCGGGGAAGCGGTCGAATTCACCGAAAGAAGACAAGTCACCAAATTGATTCTGACCCTCGAGCAGAATAAGTTACGGAGTGGTAAGCTGGAGATGAACCATACCTGCAGTGGTGTGGGGCATAAGGCTGTCACCGGACAAGGTATCAGAGCTCAGATTAATTACCAGCGGGGAAATTATCGTGGACAGTTCGAGCTGGTGTACACCAGGGTTGCCGATTATTCCGCGCGGGTGTATTTCTGGGATATTAACCTGCCGGGAGAAATGCGTAGCCGTATGTATGCGCAGACCGGCTGGTATCCCGGCCTTCGGGTGATTTATCGCCAGCCTGACGGATATCTGCTGGCCGGCCGTTTGCGGTTAATTATGGAAGGTGATCATCCCTGGAAAGACAGCGCCTGTGAAGCCGGAGCCTTTATTGAAGTAAACCTGTAAATTTCATTTTGTTGATTCGATCACTGGCAGAGGATAATTTTGCCCCTCCTGTTCCAATGAAGAAAGTCATACTTAACCTGCTTATCATTTTTCTGCTGGGCTCGGTTCTGCTGCCGGCCGCCCCCATCCGCGTGCTGTATCGAGCCGACATGCGGCAGGACAAGTTGAAGACCCTGGAACGGGGTCCGGGCACGTATTTTTCCACCATTGATCTGGCGCGTATTCTGTCCTGCCGGTACTATTTGAATCCCGAACGACAGAAAATAGTACTTTACCTTACCAATCACCGTGTAAAGATTTCCGCCCAATCCAGTTATGTGATTATTGATGATCAGGTCTTTCAGATGCCTACGCCCACCAAGCTGGTGGGTGATGATATTTATATACCGGCGGAGACCTTTTTCGCCATTCTGAACCGGGTAGTGATTCCCGGCCTGACGTACAATACGGGCCGGCAACTGCTGGATATCGATGTGGTAAGCTACAATATCGTGTCCATGACCGTGGAAGAGAAAACCAACGGATCGATTATCCGGTTGCAGACCAAAAACCGCTTTCCCGAAGGCAACCTCAGTTCATTTGTCCACGATAATGGCTGGTTTTACATTACGGTTGCAGGAGGCCTGGCTGATTCCACCACGCTGGTCCGCTCCGATTTTGGTCGCACGATTCGACGGGTGCTGATCGATCAGATGGATGAATCGGTACAACTGGCTTTTCAGTTGCGTCAGAAAATTGAGAGCCAGGAATTCTATCAGAATCGCGACCCCTCTGAAATTGTGATTACCCTGCGCACGCCGGTGGTGGATAGCATGGCACGCCTGAAAAATGTGCGCGAACGCTGGTATCTGGATACAGTCGTATTGGATGCGGGTCATGGTGGCAAAGATGGCGGAACCGTGGGTCGAAAAGGAACTAAAGAGAAAGATATCACCCTGGACCTGGTAAAGCGGCTGGGTCTGTTGCTGGAAAAGAACACCAATATTCGTGTGGTCTATACCCGTGATGAGGATGTTTTTATCCCCATCGCCGAGCGACCCAAAATCGCCAATGCCAACAACGGTAAACTTTTTGTCAGCGTACATGTGAATTCTTCCACCAATCGGAAAATCAGGGGATTTGAGACCTATTTATTACGGCCGGGAAAAACCGATGACGCCATCGAAGTGGCAGCCCGTGAAAACGAGGTTATCAAGCTGGAGGAGCAGGAGAATCATTATTCCGATCTAAATGGTGAAGCGCTGATTATGGCTACTATGGCTCAGAGCGCTTTCATGAAGGAAAGTGAAGATTTGGCCGCCATAATTCAAAACCATTTGGATGCTAAGATAAAGAGTCCCAACCGTGGCGTTAAACAGGCCGGATTTTATGTGTTGATCGGTGCCAGTATGCCTAATGTCCTGGTTGAGGCGGGCTTCCTATCCAATGCCCAGGAGGAGCGACAATTACGCCGGCCGTCCTACCGCCAGGAGATTGCCGAAGCCTTATATAAAGCAATTATAGAGTTTAAAAATTCCCGGGAAACGGAACTGGCTAAAGGATAGTCATTTTTCCGGCTGTCGGTTGCTGAATCATGCCTGATGATCTTTCCACCCTGTTGGACTGGCTTTACCGCTTGCAGCGACTGGGAATCAAGGTGGGGTTGGAGCATTCGCGCCAATTGCTGGAAGCCTGCGGTAATCCCCATCAGCGCCTGGAATCGATTCATCTGGCCGGTACCAACGGCAAGGGCTCCACGGCTGCCACGATTGCCGCAATCCTAAAAGCTGCCGGTCGGCGGGTTGGCTTGTACACATCACCCCATCTGGTACGATTCAATGAGCGTATCCGCATTAACGGGGTGCCTATTTCCGATGAGGAGATCGTGCGTTTTGTCCAGGAATACCGCCCGGCCATCGAGCGCATTCAGGCCACCTTTTTTGAAACTACATCGGCTATGGCGTTCTGGCATTTTGAAAGACAGGAAGTGGATGTGGCGGTCGTGGAAACCGGTTTGGGCGGACGATTGGATTCCACAAATGTAATTGAGCCGGCCATTACCGCAATATTGCCGGTGGGAATGGATCATACCGAAATACTCGGTGACAGCCTGGCCAAGATTGCGGTGGAAAAAGCCGGTATTATCAAACCCCAAACACCGCTGGTCCTGGCGCCTCAACACCCGGAAGCGGCAACAGTAATTAACAATTACGCCGCGCAGTTAGCGGCCCCGGTGGCGGAAGTGGAAGAACCGCAGCCGCCGATAGTTATCAACGCTACCGGCACTGAATTTTGTTGGCGCGGCCAAGCTTACCGTACGCCGTTAATCGGTCACCACCAGGCGCTCAACACCGCCTGCGCCATGGCAGCGGTCCGGCTGTTTGATCCGCAAATCAGCGATTCAATAATTGCCCGCGGACTCGCCAGCGTTACCTGGCCCGGACGGCTGCAGAGACTCAATTCTGATCCGCCGGTTTTTTATGATGTCGCACATAATGAGCATGGCATCTCCGGCGTGCTGGATAATCTGGGTAGAATGTACCCCCGACAGTCCGTTGGTGTGGTTGCGGTGAAAAGTGATAAAGAAATTAAGCGCCTGGCGGCGGCCCTGCAGAAAGGCCTGGAGGGGCTGCTGGTTACCTCCTTGCCGGATACCGGATTGATGGATGCTTTCCAACTGGCGGCGAGCCTGTCGGAAGCCGGTGTCGATTGTCGTCCTTTGCCGGATTTTGAAGTTGCCATGGATTGGTTGTTGAAAACCGCTGATTCTCAACAGCCCGGCCTGGTTTTTGGCAGCCATTATCTGGCTGACCGGGTATTCAGGCGTTTCGGATTTTCCTTTGAGACCGGTATTATTTAATGTAATTTACCGTCTCAGATTTTATTTTCCGGCAACGGTTTTTTCTGTAGATAACAAGCCATAATTCACTAGAAGGAAATCCTCATGGATGTTAACGAGCTCCAGGCATTAAAAATAAAGGACCTGACCAAGCTCGCTCAAGACCTGGGTGTACAGGGATATTCGGGTCGGCGCAAGCAGGAATTAATTGTAAAAATTCTGGAAACCCAGAAATCTAAGGATGAAGCATTACGCGCCACCGGTGTGCTGGAAGTGCTGCCTGACGGCTATGGTTTTTTGCGCAGTCCCGATTTTAATTATCTGCCGGGCCCTGATGATATTTATGTCAGCCCCTCGCAGATCAAACGCTTCGGTCTGCGTACCGGTCACCTGGTAAATGGTGAAATCAGGCCCCCAAAGGAAAAAGAGCGGTTTTATGCCTTATTGAAAGTTGACCAGGTTAATGGTTTTCTCCCGGAGCAGTTAAAACAGGCCATCCTGTTTGATAATTTCACGCCTTATCACCCGGAAGAGCGTTATAATCTGGAATCTGACCCCAAGGATATATCCACCCGCATACTGGATTTGTTTGCTCCCATTGGAAAAGGCCAGCGCGCCCTGATTGTGGCCCAGCCTAAAACCGGGAAAACAATCCTCCTGCAAAAAATCGCCAATGCAATTCGCGCCAACCATCCTGATACGGAAATGATTGTGCTGTTGATCGATGAGCGTCCAGAAGAGGTCACCGATATGAAGCGCCACGTTGATGCGGATGTGGTCAGTTCGACTTTCGATGAACCGCCGGAGCGCCATGTATCGGTGGCGGATATGGCTTTGCAAAAAGCCAAACGTTCAGTTGAGTTTGGCAAGGATGTGGTCGTTCTATTAGACAGTATTACCCGTCTGGCCAGGGCGCATAATACAATAATACCGCACAGCGGAAAGATCATGTCGGGTGGCATTGACACCAACGCCTTGAAAAAACCCAAACAGTTTCTCGGAGCCGCCCGGAACACCGAAGAAGGTGGAACATTTACAATTATAGCCACGGCCTTGATCGATACCGGCAGCCGTATGGACGACGTGATTTTTGAGGAGTTCAAAGGGACCGGCAACATGGAACTGGTCCTGGACCGGCGGCTGAGTGACCGACGAATCTTTCCCTCTTTCGACCTGATTCGTTCCGGCACCCGCAAGGAAGAACTGCTGTTGAATAAAAAAGAATTGGCTCGTTTGTGGATTTTGCGCAAATTGCTCAACGAAATGAACGTTATAGAAGCTATGGAATTTCTCCAGGAGCGGATAAAACGCACTAAAACCAATGAGGAATTTCTCAATACAATGAGTCAGTGACGACTTACTAATCTGTTAAGTTAATTATAGTAAGAGGAGTAGCAATGGAATCTTCAAGTCCTGCGATACGAACAGTAACGCTGAAGATTATAACCGATAAACCGGTTAAAAAGACGCCGTACCAGGTAAAAGGTGTTTTCATGCGCCAGTACCCGGATGAGGAAATCATCCCGCTGCTGGATGGGCGCTATCGTGATCGGTTTTTATATCCCCGGGTTCAGGTAAAAATTCTGAACGAACAGATATATGTCGTTGGAATTAACGAGGGTGTAGATTCAATTATGGCGATGGCGGATAAATTTGATTTCCTGGATTTCGGCAATATCACCTTCCAGGTGCTGGATGTCGATTTGGAGGAAAGGGATGATTTATTCAGACCAATCACCCGCATGATTCGTTACCGGTTCATTACCCCCTGGATCGCCCTTAATCAGACTACCGGTATCCGTTACCGTTATCTCAACAGCATGGAGAAAATGAATTATCTGAGCCGGCTGCTGAGTCAAAACATCGTCTTCCTGGCGCGCGAAATGGGTATGCAACTGGAAGAGAAAGTATTTACCCGCTTGAGTCTCACATCCCTGTTCCCTAAAACGGTGGATGAAACTTACTGGGGCGCTTTCAATGGTGAGTTCCGTACCAATTTCATTTTACCCAACTACCTTGGGATTGGTAATGGCATTACCCGCGGTTACGGCGCGCTTTATGGCCTGTACAATCCGGCCATGTTCTCATTTGATGAGAGCGAAATCAAGGGTGAAATTAAGGAAGAAGATATTCCGGATGAGGAAGTACCCAACTTGGCCAGCGACGATGGCGTAAGCATGGAAGACGTGCCCAAACCCCGGCCCCGAGCCCGCAGTAAGCGTTCCTCAGGGCGGTCAAAACCACGACGTGGCAGCGGCACCCGCAAGGTGTTATCGGAAGAATTCCACATCGAGGAAGAATCCCGGCCGGCCCCGCGCCGCCGTAAGCGTCCGTCCAAGCCCAAAGAAGAACCGGACGATGAATCTCGTTTCAATACTGAAGAATATCACAAGAAACGACACGAATGGTAAAATCTGCCAAGGCGATCCGTCTGGCCGACAGGATCGGACGGGTTAAGCCCTCTTTTACTCTGGAGATGGCGGCCAAGGCCGCCGAATTGCGCGCTCAGGGCGTTGATGTGATCAATTTTAGCGTCGGTGAGCCCGATTTCAACACACCGGCTAATATCATCACCGCCGGCCAGCGGGCCATGGATGACGGCTTCACCAAATACACGGCCGGAGCCGGCATGCCCGAACTGCGCCAGGCTGTTTGCGCTAAACTGGCGCGGGAGAATAATATCAAAGCCGAACCGGACCGGGTGGTGGTATCCAACGGTGAGAAACAGAGCCTGTTCAATGCCTGTCAGGTACTGTTTCAGTCCGGAGACGAAGTAATTGTTTTCAGGCCCTATTGGGTGTCCTTCCCGGAATTTGTCCGTTTGGCTGATGCCGAGCCGGTCTTCGTGAATACCGATCCTGAGCAGGCTTTTGAGCCGGATTTTGATGATCTGGGAGAAAAAATCACACCCCGGACCAGAGGTGTTATTATTAACACACCATCCAATCCCACCGGTGGTGTCTGGTCCCATGAGGCGGTCCGGAAGTTGTTGAAATTGGCCGCCGAACAGGACTGGACCGTGATTGCCGATGAATGTTACGAGCGGCTGGTTTATGGAAAACCGTTCATCAGCGCCGAAACATTGAATGACCACGGCGCCCGCATCGTCACTTGCATGAGTCTTTCCAAAACATATGCCATGACCGGCTGGCGCATCGGTTATGCCGTGGCCGATCCGGTGATTGCCAAAGCCATGGCCAAATTCCAGGGACAAGCCACTTCCTGCCCCAATTCCATCGGACAGAAGGCCGCCATTGAAGCCCTAACCGGTGACCAGTCGGCGGTGGAAGAAATGCGTCACACCTTCCGCGAGCGACGGGATTTGATGGTGGGCCTGTTGAATGAAATCCCCGGCGTAAGTTGCGCCCTGCCCGGCGGAGCATTTTATGCCTTTCCTGATTTTTCCGCTTATATTGGTAAAAAAGCCGACGGCCAGGTTCTGGAAGATTCATTTGATCTGGGGAATTACCTGTTGGAACAAGCACGGGTGGTTACCGTTCCCGGTGATGGGTTCGGTTCTCCGGGACATATCCGTTTTTCGTTTGCCACCAATCTGGACAATATCCGTGAAGGTATTGAAAGGATAAGCAAAGTTTTAAAATTATTAGAATAGGAGCCAGCGATGAAGAAAAATATTCATCCTGAATACAAGCTGGGAAAAATTACCTGCGCCTGCGGCAATTCGTTCGAGGTGTACAATACGATCGGTGATCAGAAAATCGAAATCTGTTCCGCCTGCCATCCCTTCTTTACCGGCAAGCAGAAACTGGTTGATACCGCCGGGCGGATTGAAAAATTCCAGCGCAAGTATCAGCAAAAATCATAGCTAACTAAAATAAATATGGCTTCTCGTTTTTCCGGTGGGAAGCCATTTTTTCTATGCGAATATTACATTGGATTTTATCCAAACCGGCCATTCTGGTGGGTGGGCAGGCCGTAATTGAAGGCGTGATGATGCGCGTTCCCGGTGCCTATGCCACCGCCGTTCGCGACCCTCAGGGTGAGATTAAAATCGACCGTCACGAATTTCGATCGCTGGGTGACCGTAAACCGATCTGGAAGAAACCGGTCTTGCGCGGTGTGGCCGCCCTGTTCGAATCCATGAAAATCGGTTTCGGGACATTACAATGGTCAGCCGATGTGGCCCTGCCGGAAGAGGAAAAAGGAAAAGAGCCGGGTAAGCTGGGAAACTTCCTGTCGATTCTGTTCGCCGTGGTATTGGCCCTTTTGCTGTTTATGATCGGCCCCATGTGGATCACCACCTGGCTGCTGGACATTGAGAAGGAAGCCCTGTTTTTCAATCTGGTTTCCGGCGCTTTCCGCATCACTTTTTTCATTCTGTATCTGGTCATTATCTCCCTGCTGAAAGACGTCCGCCGCCTGTTTAAGTACCACGGCGCCGAACATCGGGTGGTATATAATTTTGAATCGGGTCAGCCGATTAATACTGCTACCGCCCAGTCCTTTCCCACTCAGCATCCCCGCTGCGGCACCAGTTTTCTGTTCGTGGTGTTGATTTCCGCCATCCTGATTTTCGCTGTCATCGACACGATTGTCATCAGCCTGATTGGCACCATCACTCTGGGTATTCGCCTGCTGGTCCACCTGCCGTTGATTCCGTTGGTAATGGGCCTGTCCTATGAAGTGATCAAAATCAGCGCTCGTAACGGTCATCGCCTATTATTCCGGATGCTGCGGGCTCCTGGTTTGTGGCTCCAGCGTATCACCACCAAACAACCTGAAGACGAGATGGTGGAGGTGGCAATTGCCGCTTTGAAGGCGGCTTTCGGTGATCGTTATGAGGAAATGGTAGGCAAAAAATATACTGCGGAGGCTATCGCATGATTGATAAGCTGGAGCAAATCATCGAGCATTATCACGACCTGGCCCAGCAATTGACCGATCCGGCCGTGATCAATAATCAGGATTTGCTGAGGGATGTGGCTAAAGAGCATAATCATCTGGAGCCGATTGTTAAAAAAGCCCGCGATTACATCGCCATCACTGAACAAATTGCCGATGACAGGGAAATTCTGGAGGGCTCAGATGATGAGCTGAAATTAATCGCCCAGGAAGAAGTGAAAGAGCTGGAGGAGCAGCAAATTGCATTGGAGGAAGAATTAAAATTCCTCATGCTGCCCCGTGATCCCAACGATGACAAGAATACCATCGTGGAAATCCGGGCCGGCACCGGCGGTGAAGAGGCGGCCCTGTTTGCCGCAGACCTGTTCCGCATGTACTCCCGCTTCGCCGAGCGGGTGGGCTGGACCCAGGAAGTCCTGGATTCCAGCGATACAGGCATCGGCGGCATTAAGGAAGTGATTTTCTCCCTCAGCGGCAACGAAGTTTTCGGTTGGATGAAATACGAAAGCGGCGTGCACCGGGTGCAGCGCGTGCCCAAGACCGAGGCCGGCGGGCGGATCCATACCTCCGCCGCCACCGTTGCTGTTTTGCCGGAAGCGGAGGAGGCCGAAGTGGCCATCGCGGAGCAGGATTTAAAAATCGATACCTACCGTGCTTCGGGGGCCGGAGGCCAGCATGTGAACAAAACCGAATCGGCCATCCGCATTACGCATATTCCAACCGGGTTGGTAGTAACCTGCCAGGATGAGTCTTCCCAGCATAAAAATCGGGCGGCGGCTCTCAAGGTGCTGCGTTCACGGTTGCTGGCTTTGGAGCAGGAAAAATTAGCCAAAGAACGCTCCGATGCCCGCAAATCGATGGTATCAACCGGAGACCGGTCGGCCAAAATTCGCACTTATAATTTTCCCCAGGGAAGGGTTACGGACCACCGCATTAATTATACCGCCTATCGTCTGGAGGAATATATGGACGGTGATTTGAACGAGTTGATTGACAACCTGCGCATCGAAGAGCAGAAAAAGCTGCTGGCGGCAGAGTAGCCATGACCGGTTCCCCGGGGTCCCGAACCTGGCGGGTGATAGATCTAATCAACTGGGGTACGGACTATTTCCGCAATCAACAATTTGATCACTCCCGCACCGAAATCGAATGGTTGTTGTGCGGGTATCTGCAATGCAAACGGATCGATCTTTACCTGCGTTTCGAGGAACCGTTCAGTAATCGGATGCTGCAGGAATTCAAAGCTCTGGTTAAACGGCGCCTGACTTATGAACCGCTGCAATACATATTCGGCGAGACCGAATTCTTTGGGTTGACGCTGGCCGTGACGCCCCAGGTTCTGATTCCCCGGCCCGAATCGGAGCGACTGGTTGAGGTGGCTTTGGAATTGATACCGGAAGACAGGGAAACCAGGATTTTAGACGTGGGTACCGGCTCAGGTTGTCTGGCGCTGGCCCTGGCAAAACAGCGCCCGGCGGTGAAAATAATAGCTGTCGATAATTCTCCGGAGGCGGTGGAAATCACCGTTGCCAACGCAGAGAAAAATTCAGTATCCAATCTGGAAGTTTTAACGCTTGACATAACCACCGATACACCGGCCGGAGAATTCGACCTGATCATATCCAATCCGCCCTACATTCCGGCGGCGGAGATGGACGATCTGATGCCGGAAGTAAAAGAGTTTGAGCCGGCACAGGCCCTCACCGATGGTCATGACGGCCTGGATTTCTATCGGCGCCTGGCGGAAATCGCGCCGCGGTTGGTTAAATCCGGTGGCGGACTGGTACTGGAGGTGGGGCGGGGTGATCATCCGGCCCGGGCGAAAAAATTGTTTGATAATCAATCCTTTGAAAAAGCCGAGTTGATCCGGGATTATAATGGCGATGATCGGGTGTTGAAAATCGTCATGAAACCCGCTTAGACTCACCGTAAATATTGTACCGGGAAAGATGACGAAGACTGAATCAGCGACCATATCCGAAAAAATTCTGGCTCATGTAAAATTACTGCGCCCTCTGAATCTGGCAATCGGTGCCTTTGCCGTTTTCAGCGGGGCGGCCATCGCCGGCGAGCTGCGACAGAGCACCACAGTATTGTTTGCCTTGTTGCTGGTGGTGTGTTATAATGCCGCCGCCAATGCTCTCAATGATTTTTGTGACTATGAAATCGACCGGATAAACCGGCCCGGCCGGCCGCTGGTAACGGGACTGGTAAAACGTGCTACCGCCCAGTGGGTAGCAATTTTATTATTCATTATTGGATCTCTGCTGTCGATCAAATTGAATTGGGGTGCGCGGTTGCTGGCTCTGGGGGCCGCCCTGCCGATGATGGCGTTTTATACCCCGATTCTAAAAGGACTGCCGCTGCTGGGTAATTTCGCCGTGGCCCTGATTCTGGGACTGGCCTTTTTGTTTACCGGAGCGGCGGTGGGGAACCCGGGACCGCTGGTGATCCCGGCCCTGCTGGCTTTTGGGTTAACGCTGGTGCGCGAACTGGTAAAAGATATTGCCGATGTGGAAGGGGACGCCCAGGCGGAATTGAAAACCCTGCCGTTAGTGATGGGGACCAGTGGGGCGATTGTCACCGCCATCAACCTTTCTTTTCTTATGGCGGTAGCCACCCTGCTGCCGTTCATTTTTGATTATTACGGCATTTATTACCTGATCGTTTCCGGATTGGGCGTTATCCTGCCGCTGGCTTACATCATTTATCTGCTGGCCCGCGTGCCGGAACCGGCCAGCGCCGCCCGGGCGGCCGGAATATTGAAAGCGGCCACCTTAATGGGGGTTGTGGCCATTTATGTCGGCTGAAGTTCCGCTGGCATTGGACGAATAACTCAGCGGGCGCGGCTGTCGATCACGAAGGTTACCGGGCCGTCGTTGACCAGGTGAACGTCCATCATGGCGCCGAAGCGACCCGATTCCACCGGCACGGATAATTGTCGGAGCCGTGTCATGAAATCTTCGTAGAGCCGTTCGCCCTCTGCCGGTTCGGCAGCATGAATATAGGACGGTCGCCGCCCTTTGCGCCAATCACCGCAGAGAGTGAACTGGCTTACCACCAGAGCGCTGCCACCCACGTCCAGCAGCGACAGGTTCATCTTGCCGTTCTCATCATCGAAGATGCGCAGCCCGGTGATCTTCCTGGCGAGAAATTCCACATCTTCCTCCGTGTCGCCCTGATATACTCCCAACAGAATCATTAAACCGTGTCCGATTTCTCCTGTGGTTTGATTATCGACTACCACTTTACTCTCGGATACGCGCTGGATTACGGCGATCATTGAGCTAGGAGGTAAGAGCTAAGAGGGAAGAGCCGGAGGAGCAGGGGTGCAGGGGAGCAGGGTGCAGGGGAGCGGGGGTGCAGGGGGGAACTTTAACACATTAACACCCTGACACTGATTTTTCGGGGGAACTTTAACACATTAACACCCTGACACTGATTTTTCTTCCGTGTCTTTCCGTGAGTTCCGTGGTCTGCTCTTTATTCCACCCAGACATTCTTCTTACCCACCATCTCGGCCAGTTTTTTCAGGAAATCGCGATGAGACGAAACCTTTAGTTTGTGGCTGATAATTCGCTTGCCGTTCCCGCGGCCGTTGGGAACGTGGAACATTAATCCGCATTTGCCTCCGTACTGACTGGTCAGCTCGAATAAATCATCCACCTGTTCTTTTGAAAAATCATCAGGATTAATCCGCAGGTTAATGCGCTTGGAATAGTAATCGCGGACTTTGGCAATCGGTACCACTTCATCACCCAAAAGTTTCAGGTCACTGAAATCAGAGTCGGTGGATGGTTTACCCTGAATAAATACCAGGTTGTCATTATGAAGGTCGGTGCGATATTTCTCGTAGGTATCGGAAAAAACGGTAATATCGGCGGATCCACCCAGACATTCCAATTTGAAGAAGGCCATCGTCTTGCCTTTGCGGTCCTGGTGCTGGCGCAGCTCCTGGATCGTGCCACCTACCCGCACTTTCTCCAGCTCGATCTGCTCCGCGTCTTCGCTGAAATCAAAGGTGGAAAATTGCTCCAGGTCATCGGCGTATTTCAACAGCGGGTGACCGGACAGGTACATGCCCAGCACCGCTTTTTCGTTAGCCAAAGCCTGGGTTTGGCTCCAGTCCTCCACGTCGGGCAGGGGTGGAATCTGCACCACCGATTGTTCACCGATGACATTGCCGAACATATCCACCTGGGCCCGGTTGGTGTCGGCCTGGGAGTTCTGGCAGTATTTCAGGGCCTGCTCGATTTGGTTGAATTGCTGGGCTCGGGTGCCTTCCAGCTCATCCAAAGCGCCGGCCATGATCAGGCTTTCCAGCACTTTACGGTTTACCGTGCGGGAGTCCACCCGCAGGCACAGGTCGAATAAACTCTTAAATTGTCCCTTGTCCGTCCGCACCGCCACGATGTTTTCCAGGGCCTTGGTGCCCACATTTTTGATGGCGTTCAGTCCGAATGAAATCGTTTTCTCATCCACCGGGTGGAAATTGACGTCCGATACATTAATATCAGGATGAGTAACTTCAATTTCCAGCTTGCGGCATTCGTTGATCAGGATCACAACCCGTTCGATATTGGACATCTCACTGGTGAGATTGGCGCTCATGAAAGCCGCCGGGTAGTGGGTCTTGAGCCAGGCGGTCTGGTAGGCGATATAGGCGTAGGCGGTGGAATGACTTTTATTGAAGCCATACTGGGCGAATTTCTCGATTAAATCATAAATCTTCCGGGCTGTTTTCTTAGGGGTACCCTTGGCTACCGCCCCTTCCACGAATTTACCCCCCAGTTCTTTCATCAGCGCGGCGATCTTCTTACCCATGGCCCGGCGCAGATTGTCCGCTTCGGCCAGGCTCATGCCGCCGATTTCGTGGGCGATCTGCATCACCTGCTCCTGGTAAACGATGATACCGTAGGTTTCTTTCAGGATCGGTTCCAGCGCCTCATGCACGTATTCGATCTTTTTCTTGCCGTGTTTGCGCTTGATGAAACTGTCGATGTTCTCCATGGGACCCGGCCG
>LSCG01000092.1 GCA_001577055.1 Fidelibacterota bacterium TCS56 | reverse complement strand
GCAGCGGCAACAGCCTGAAATATGAAGCCGGCTGCCTGATTTGCCACGATTGCGGCTACTCAAAATGTGATTAATAAAAAGGGCTGGTTGAGGATCAACCAGCCCTTTAATATTTATTGTCAGGAAGGATTTAGAATTCCATAATTTCCTTTTCTTTAGCTTCCTGCAGTTCACCCAACTCCTTGATGTGGGTGTCGGTGAATTCCTGAATCACTCCTTCGGAACGCTTGATTTCATCTTCGGAAATCGAAAATTCGTCCTTGGCCTCCTTCAATTGGTGAATGGCATCCCGACGTACGTTGCGTACCGCAATACGCCCTTCTTCCACCAGATTATGGACGAATTTGATCAATTCCTTGCGGCGTTCTTCTGACAGTGCCGGTACCGGCACTAAAATACTGGTGCCGTTATTATTGGGGGTAAGCCCCAGATTGCTTTCCATTATGGCTTTTTCAATTATCGGTATCAAAGTCTTTTCGTAAGGCTGAATCGTGATCAGCCGTGCTTCCGGCACCGATACATTGGCTACTTGATTCAAAGGTGTGCGGACGCCGTAATAATCCACCATAATGGAATCGAATAATTCGGGATTAGCCCTTCCGGTGCGAACATGGGATATTTCAGTCTGCTGGTGGATCACAGCCTGATCCATACGATGTTTCGCATCCTGTTGAATTTCGTCAATCATGATTACTCCCTCACTATTGTCCCGATTTTCTCCCCCAGAACCGTCTTACGCAACTGTCCGGGTTGACTGATATCAAAGACGATAATTGGAATCGAATTTTCCTTGCACATTGTCATGGCGGTGAGATCCATCACCCGCAAATTGCGTTGGATAACTTCGCTGAAACTGATCTCATCAAACTTGACCGCGTCAGGGAATTTAGCAGGATCGCGGTCAAAAACACCATCAACTTTAGTGCCCTTCAAAACTACATCGGCATTGATTTCCGCCGCCCGCAGAGCGGCTGAAGAATCGGTGGTAAAATAGGGATTGCCCGTACCGCCGGCCACGATGACCACCTCACCCTGATCTAGCCAGTCCAAAGCCTGCTTGCGCACATACTGACCAACGATATTCCCCACCGGCAGGGCGGATACGGCCCGGGTTCGGCAGCCAAGGTTCTCCAGTATTTTACTGAAGGCCACCGCATTAATGATTGTGCCCAGCATCCCCAGGTAATCGCCGGTGACGCGATCCAGCCCCTTATCGGCCACCTGCATTCCACGAAAAATATTGCCCGCACCAATGATTATACCGATCCGGACGCCGGCATCGTAAATCGATTTTACTTCACCGGCCAGATATTCGGCACTGGCATTCTGAATACCAAAACCCTGCTTACCGGCGAGCATTTCTCCACTTAATTTTAGAAGGACGCGCCTGTAAACAGGGTTTGACATAGGTGAATTCTGGTATTTATTCGCTGGCGCCGTTGTCTCCCACCTCAAACCTGGAGAAGCGGTTAATCTCCATTTTTTCGCCTAATTTGGCGACGGTTGCGGTGATCAGATCACCAACTTTTTTATCGGGATCTTTAATGAAAGGTTGTTCTAGCAGGCAGTTTTCCTGATAGAATTTGTCCATTCGCCCGGATACGATTTTCTCAATAATGTGGTCCGGTTTGCCGCTATTCTTGGCTTGGGCCACGAAAATATCACGTTCTTGCTTTGCAATTGCTTCATCAATACCGTCACGGTCGATGGCCAGCGGATTGGTGGCAGCCACCTGCATGGCAATATCCTTGGAAAGATTGATAAAATCATCGGTCTTGGCAACAAAATCGGTTTCACAACCAATCTCAACCAGGACACCTAAACGTCCACCGGGATGAATATAGGCGTAAACCAAGCCGTCTTTAGCATCGCGGCCACCTTTTTTCTCGGCTTTGGCGACACCTGATTTACGCAGGTTTTCAACGGCTTTATCCAAATTACCATCGGATTCGATCAGAGCCTTTTTACAATCCATCATCCCGGCTCCGGTCTTTTCCCGTAATTCTTTTACAAGTTTGGCATCAATAGTCATTGGTAATTACTCAAATAAATTATTCGGCTTATTCGGCCGGTTTATCTTCAGTCTTTTTGGCAGTTCCGGTTTTTGAGGCAGACTTCTTGGTAGCGGCGGGTTTGGCTTTGGCGGTGGTTTTCTTCACCTTCTTGGGCTTTTCCCCGGCCTGGTCTTTTTTGGCTTTTGCCTTGGCTGCCGGCTTTTTCTTGGCTGGCTTATCCCCGGTCTCAGCCTTGGCCTTCTTATCGGTCTTTTTCTCGACCTTCTTCTCAGCCTCAGCCTTAGCCTTTTTCTCAGCCTTGGCCTCTACCGCAACTTCAGCCTGCTTCTCACCAGCCTTTTCCTTCTTGTCGGGTTTGGCGTCGGTCTTTTTCTCGACCTTCTTCTCAGCCTCAGCCTTAGCCTTTTTCTCAGCCTTGGCCTCAGCCTTAGCCTTTTTCTCAGCCTTGGCCTCTACCTCGGCTTTTTCTTCAGCCGCCAGTTTTGCAGCTAATTCGGCGGCGGCGGCTTCTTCAGCGGCTTTTTCCGCGGCGGCTGCTTCCCGGGCCGCCTTTTCGGCAGCGATCTTGGCTTTCCGGGCTTCGATAATAACTTCCGCAATGCCTGAGATAATCAGCTGGATGGTGCGGATCGAATCATCATTGGCCGGTATGGGAAAATCAACCAGGTAGGGATTGGTATTCGTATCCACCAGACCGATCACCGGAATTTCCAGACGGCGGGCTTCGGCGACGGCGGTTGATTCAAAGTCCGTATCCACAACGATCAAGGCGTCAGGCAGACGTTTCATATCCTTGATTCCCCGGTGCTGATCGGCCAGTTTGATCCGCTCACGGTTGAGCATCTGCACTTCTTTCTTGGTCAGGTTTTCGTAGATACTCGAGCCTTCCTTTTCCAGTACGTGCAGACGTTTAATACTCTTCTTGATCGTCATGAAATTGGTCAGGGTTCCACCCAGCCAACGTTCGACAACATAAAACATCCCGCTGCGGTCAGCTTCCTGCTGAACGATTTCGCGCGCCTGCTTCTTGGTCCCGACGAACAGAACCTCGCCGTTCTTGTTTACGATCTTACGCAGAAAATCGGCAGCTTTTTCGAATTGCTGCACGGTTTCTTCCAGATTGATTATATGAATACCGTTCTTCTCCATCAGGATGAACGGTTTAAAACGCGGATGCCATTTACGGGTTACATGCCCGAAGTGAGCACCGGTAATTAATAAGTCTTCGAAATTTACAGCAGCCATATTCTATCGCTTTGAGAATTGGAAACGTTTACGGGCTCCCGGTTGACCATATTTCTTACGCTCAACCTGACGGGAATCACGGGTTAAATATCCGGCTTTCTTCAGAGTCGGTCGAAAATCGGGACTAACTTCAGTCAGCGCCCGGGCAATCCCCAGGCGGATGGCTCCGGCCTGGCCGGTAAGTCCGCCACCATCGACATTTACAGAAATGTCATAGGCATCAGCCTGCTCAATCGCTTGGAGAGGCTCGAGTACGATTCTACTAATCGTATCACGTCGCAGATAATCCTGATACTGGCGACCATTGACCTTGATTTTGCCCTTACCGGGAGTAATATAAACGCGTGCCACGGCCCGCTTACGTCGACCGGTACCCTGATAAACAGCTTTAGTCATTTAAATATCCAACACTTTCGGAGTTTGAGCAGCATGGGGATGCTCGGCGCCGGCATAGACCCTGAGGTGCTTTAACATTTGGCGACCGAGACGGTTATGTGGCAGCATACCTTTGACGGCGTTCACAATAATCCGTTCAGGATGCGACCGACGCATCTGCTGGAAATCTGTAACCTTGACACCACCGGGATATCCGGAGTGTCTGAAATATGATTTATCAAATTCCTTCTTACCGCTGACCCGTATTTTCTCGGCATTGATTACCACCACGCAGTCCCCCATATCCATATTGGGACTGAAGTTGGGTTTATGTTTACCGCGTAATATCTGCGCTATACCACTGGCCAACCGGCCCAGTGTGCGCCCTTCGGCATCAGTGATATACCAGTTTTTCTCTATGTCGTTAATTGAAATTGTCTTCGTCTTCATTTTTTCCACTTCGAAAATAGCCACCGAAAATAGAATCTAATCATTTATCGAAGCAACTAGTATTCTCGATAAAATTACATATCATTATCAGCCATAACCATGGCGCCAATCCCGCCGCTCAATTATTGAACAACGGCCAGGTTTCCTTTGGAAATAGTATAATGGATTTTTCCGGTCAATTGCCGGCCCAGATAGGGTGAGTTAACGGATTTTGACTGAATATGGGCGCGCGAGAATTCATATTCGGCTCCCGTATCCACCACTACCAATTCGGCGGCTTCTCCAACGGTGAGCAAATCATTGTCAAATCCCATGATATTACGCGGATTTACCGTCAACATTTTGATCAATTCCATCAGGGGCAAGTCATTCTCATTTACCAATATCCGGTTTACGGCGCCGAAGCAACTTTCCAATCCGATCATACCGAAGGGCGCCAGATCAAAGGTGCCCTCTTTCTCCTCGGTGGTATGCGGCGCGTGATCGGTGGCGATGCACTCGAAAACTCCCTGCCGTATGGCCGTAATTAATCCCTGGCGATCGGCTTCGGAACGAATGGGCGGCGCCACTTTCAGATTGGTATCAAAGCCTAACAGATCTTCATCATTGAAAAACAGGTGATGGGGTGTTACCTCGGCGCTGATTCCGTCATGCTGCTTTTTCAGATCACCGATTAACCGGGCTGCACCGGCTGTTGATACATGGGGAACATGCAGCCTGGTACTGGTTGTTCGGGCTAATTCCAGATCCCGATGAACCATATTGATTTCAGCCGCGGCGGGATTGCCCGGTAAACCCAGACGGGTGGATACGGCCCCTTCATTCATGAGGCCATCATTACGCAGATCGATATCCTCGGCATGATTGATCACCGGAACATTTAGCATTCCACCGTATTCCAGCGCCATGCGCATGACGCTGCCGTTAGTAATGGGCAGGCCATCATCACTGAAGGCCACGGACCCACTGTCGCGCATGCTGCCCATTTCAGTCAACTGCCTGCCCTGCTGCTGGTGAGTAACGGCCCCAATCGGATGGATGTGCACGGGTAATTCACGGGCTTTATCAATGATATTGGCCACTGCTTCCGGAGTATCAATCGGTGGATCAGTATTGGGCATCACACACACGCGGGTAAAACCACCGGCCAAGGCCGCCCGGCTCCCGGTGGCCAGAGTCTCTTTGTCTTCGCGGCCCGGTTCGCGAAAATGAACATGTAAATCGCAAAAACCGTGAGTTATGATCAGTCCGCTGCAATCTATGGATTTTGCATCCTCATGGTTGATCTGCCCGCCAATGCCGGCGATCCTGCCATCCTCTATCAGCACGTCAGCTTTAAATTGCTTCTCAGCCACGGGATCGATTATCGTGCCATTCCTTAAAATAGTGCTGGCGGATAATTTTTCTAATTTCATCATTATTTCCTTATTCCGGTTTGGTTTCCTGACCACCCATTAACAAATAAAGGATAGCCATCCTGGATGCCACCCCGTTCAATACCTGATCCAAAATAATTGCCTGATCGCCGTCAGCTATCTGACTGTCAATCTCCACCCCCCGGTTCATGGGTCCCGGGTGCATGATCACGATTTCTTTTTGGTGGCGGTCCAGTCGCTCACTGGTGATACCGAACAGGCGGCGATATTCACGAATCGATGGGATCAGCCCGATTCCCATCCGCTCACGTTGAATGCGCAGGATATTCAAGGCGTCGGCCCATTCGATAACTTCATCAATATTATGATTAACCTGCACACCCAATTCCCCCACATGCAGCGGTATCAAATTGGCCGGTCCACACAGGGTAACTTCAGCTCCCATGGTTATGAGGCCATAGATATTGCTTAACGCCACCCGGCTGTGCAGAATATCGCCAACAATCCCGATTTTCAGCCCTTTCAGCCGTTTAAATCTTTCCTGCAGGCTCATCATATCCAGAATGGCCTGGGTGGGATGCTCGTGGGTACCATCACCGGCATTAATAATGACAGCGTCCACAAATCGGGTCAGATGCCAGGGCGCGCCAGGCGTGGGGTGGCGCATTACCACCGCGTCGATTTTCATGGCTTCGATATTCTTGGCTGTATCTTTAAACGACTCACCTTTTTTAAGACTGGAACTGGAGGCGGAAAAATTCACCGTATCGGCGCTCAACCGTTTTTGCGCCAGTTCAAAACTGATCCGGGTGCGGGTGGAATTCTCGAAAAACAGGTTGACGATCGTCTGTCCCTGCAGCGCCGGGACCTTCTTCACCGGCCGGTCCAGTACTTCACGGAACCTGAAAGCGGTATCGATTATTTTGGCGATGTCCGCGCGAGGATACCCTTCCAAACCCAGTAGATGACGATTCTTCAGCATCATTTCTCCTCCTCATGGCTGGTAAGCAATACCCCTTCCGTTTCATCGGTTTCCACCAAGCGCACGGCCACATGCTCACCTTCATGGGTGGGGATATTTTTACCAATATAATCGGCGCGAATCGGCAATTCCCGATGACCACGATCCACCAGGACGGCCAATTGCACCGCCGCCGGTCGGCCAAATGATACCAGCGCATCCAGGGCCGCCCGAACGGTCCGGCCGGTGTACAAGACATCATCCACCAGGATAACTGTTTTATTATCAATTGAGACCGGAAGGTTGGAAGCCTTCACCTGTGGAACCACTAACCGGGTACGAAAATCATCGCGATGGAAGGTAATATCCACATTGCCGATTGGGATCGACACACCCGTTTGTTTTTCCAGTAAGCCATGTAAGCGCCGGGCCAGTGGCTCGCCACGGGACTGGATGCCGACCATTACCAATTCTTCCACCTTGGGGTTGCGTTCCAATATCTCAAACGCCAGGCGTGTTAAGGATCGTTTTATGTCGGCACCGGATAACACGGTACGCTTTTCAAATGTCATGTTAGCTCCTTTTGTATAAAAAAACCTCCGGGCAGATTTCCGACCGAATTGGTCGAACTGACCGGAGGCTCAGTATCCGCCCTTTCCATCTCACAGGATTGGATTAAAGGGTTCATTCGCCGACAAATTTAAGCATGTCCGCCAATAAAAGCGATACTTGATAGTCCGTTCTTAAAGCACTGGTTGCTTGTAAAATTATATGTGATTTATCCGATAGTACCGTTAAATATTCCTGCTCGACCCCGGGCTACCGGGGATAGACATCGTTGGTGGCGGCAGTAAATATCACCGGGACTTCTTGCCGGCGGCCGGCTTAAATTAATGCAGCAGATGACTGAAATAAATACAACCCTTTCGGAAAAATTGATGAAGGAAATAGAAATAATCGAGCAGTCCTTTGCCAACACCATGGCCGGGCGTGATTTTACCGCTTTTAAAAGATTCATCGATGAGGAAGCGGTTTTCTTCAGTGATTCCGGAATCCTGCGCGGTAAAGAGCAAATTTGTCGTGCCTGGAAAAATTATTTCACCGACCCGGAGGCGCCATTCTCCTGGGAGCCGGAGCGCGTGGCAGTCCTCGCCAGTGGCGAGCTGGCAATGACCACCGGACCTGTATCTGATCGCCGCGGCGCAGTTATCGCTGCCTTCACCTCAATCTGGCGCCGTGATGAGGGTGGTGAATGGAAAATTATCTTTGATAAGGGTGGTCCGGCTCCTGCCCCGGAAACCGGCGAATAAAATCAGTCGGCCGTAAACGCCCCGTACCCGTTGACTATCCGGTCAATTATCTCGTTATCATCGTTGGATCGATCCAGATCGATTACCATTTCCGGCTGTTCACGTTTGAACCAGGTCAATTGGCGCTTGGCGTACTGGCGTGTTCTGAGAATGATTAAATCTTTTAATTCCCCATAATCCACCTGACCGTCACGGTAGGCCAGGATTGACCGGTAGCCGATGGAATCAAAGGCCGGTATTTCAGCCACCCTCCATTTGGCCAGTAACGCTTCGACTTCACCAAGCCAATTCCCGTTCAGCATTTCCTCCGTCCGTGCACGGATCCGATTTTCGAGCTCCGCCATCGAACGGCTCAACAGGACGGTAAAAATTCGATAATTATACTTATTTGCCGGTTGCCGGGCGAAATGTTTGCTGGGAGGTACACCGGTAACGGCATGGATTTCCAGCGCTCGTACCAGACGCTTGCGGTTGTTGGGATGGACCTTCGCGGCGTAAACCGGATCAATTTTCCGCAGGCGGGCCAGCATTGCTGACGGCGACTCCCGGTATTCCTTTTCCAGCCGCTGACGGATTTCCTCATCGGCGCGGCTGCCCGGGAAAATCCCGTGCTTCAGGGCCCGATAGTATAATCCTGCTCCGCCACATAGCAAAGGTGTGTTACCCCTTTCGGTCACCTGGGCGACAATTTCACTGGCCAGAGCGGCATATTCACCGGCGGTTATTTTTTCATCAGGCGCTTTAATGCCGATCAGATGGTGTGGTACACGGGCCAATTCAGCGCTGGTAGGCTGAGCCGTTCCAACCGCCATGCCGGCATATATCTGGCGTGAATCCAGGCCGATGATTTCACCGGACAAAGTCTCAGCCAGTTTCAGTGACAAACCGGTTTTCCCAACTGCGGTGGGACCGACTAACGCCAGAATATCCGTTTTTTTCTTCATTCCAACCATGAAAATTACAAACTTCGCTTGTGACAAAAGCAGATAATCACCCGGACAACCCGCTGCCTGCAACACCGACGGTTCAATATCAATTCCTGGACGACACACAATTCGCCACCATCTTCAAAGCACACCTCAAGGCTTTCGCCGATTACCGCTTTCCGCCCCGGCAACTGTGAGAAATCGATTTTTACCACCGGGCGTTTAAGAATGGCGTTGACTTCAAATTTTCCCTGGGCGCCTTCGATAATAAGCAACTGGTAGCCTACATCCTGATTGGTACCGGGCTATGGCGATCCAGGCCGGCCGCCTTTAATATCGCCACCGGCGTGCTCCCTGATTACCGGGGACATGGTATCGTTCCCCACATGCTGGCTATCATTGAAGAAAAATTAATTAATTCCGGCTATGAAATATTTCTGCTGGAGGTTCTGTGTAATAATCAGCAAGCGATTAATGCCTATCAGAAAGCGGGATTTACCATCACCCGCACCGTCGATTGTTTCAAAATCACCCGGCCGGCCAAGCCGGTAAGTTTCAGAAGTCATCCAATCACCTTTTCGATTACCGACCGCCAGTTGATCACCGACTTCGCTGCTGATTACGACTGGCAACCATCGTGGGAAAATGATCTGACGGCGATTTTGCGTATCCCGGATGAGCTGGTGGTAATCCTGGCCGCGTTGGAGAATGATCCGGTGGCTATTACCGTCTATTATCCCACCTTACGTTGGGTGATGGCCCACTTAGTTAAGCTGGGTTTTCGCCGCCGCGGAATCGGTACAATGCTGCTAGCCTGGATTATTCGCCACGAATTACACAAATAAACACAAAAGTTAAAGAAACAAATGATTACAAAAAATGATCTCGCAGAAAAACATATCAGTTTTGGCACATATAGTAGCTCTTCTAATTTGAATATAAATATTAGTGTAACTTCGTGTTCATTCGTGGCTGATGAATAGGTCAGGCTAGATGAATTATTCAACCGCCTGCCACCGGGCCATGACACAGTGAAATTTCTTAATATTCCAGTTGGCGAATTGCCATTAACCGGGTTGGTGAAAAAGTTTGGAGCGGAAATTATAACCGGCCAATTTGAAATGGAGAAACTACTAAGTCAATAATAATCCGGGCAGAACGACCTATTCAGCGATAGATTACCCCCATGGTAAACCATGTAAATCCAATTGATTATGGACTGCCTGCCCGTACAAACCTGGAACGCAGCGGTGAAAATCATTTCATAATTGTGATCAATCGTAAAAGCCGGATAATAATGAAGGACGGTGATAGAATACTTTCAATTGCTGAGAAAATTTGGCTGAAAGCACCAACAATAACAATCAGTTTGAGGTCCACGGCTCCGGTCTGTTCAAAGACAATCGCTTTTCTCAAAACCCACAATATCGAGGTAATCAATACGTGAAATCCGCTTGTCGAATCTTGGCTGTATGGCTGTTAGGTATCTTAACCGGTTGCAGCTCAAGCCAGCCCACGAATGCCGATACCGATTACAAAACAGCAGTACGGGCCTGGCATCAACAGCGAATCGAGCGACTGAAACAGCCTGATAACTGGCTGAGCCTGGCGGGACTCTTCTGGCTGGACGAGGGATACTCCTCATTTGGCACCCATAATGCCAATGATTTTACCACCAGTGCCGCTGGTCCCGATACAATCGGGGTTTTTTACCGTCACAGCGATTCGGTCTGGTTCACTCCACAGCCAGGAATTATGCTAAGCACCGATTAACAATTGGTCGGGATGGCAGGATTTCTCTATATTTATCTCCACTGGCAGAAATTAAGCTATGGTTCCACAAACTCATAAATTGGGGAGGAATGGTCTGATGAATAGCACCAACCTAAAGCGGTACCTGATTATTATCTGGGTGCTGATTATCAGCGCCTGTGCCCTGGTGGAAATAACACCTGAAGAACCTCAGCTATTTATAATTGATGTACGTACGGCGGGAGAATTTAACGGTGGGCACTTAAGCGATGCCCTGAATATACCTTATGATGTAATCGGTGAGCAGATCGCGGGAGTCACCACCGACAAATCTGCGGAAATCATCGTTTATTGTAGTCGCGGTGGGCGCGCTGAACACGCAAAAGACACCCTGAACGGGATGGGTTATACTAATGTGACGAATGCCGGTGGATATCAGGAAATTTTGGAGTCAGGCCGATATAAATAAAAAAGGGTCCCGAAGGACCCTTTTCCTCAAAAATAGTCTATATGACTTTAAAGATTAGAACACCGACCATCACGATCAGGGAAACAAAGATCAGGGAAACGCCCATGTTTCCTTTCTTGATTTCTTCCCATTCGTCAATACCGGTGGAAAGCCAGTCGAAGACCTTAATGGCCAGACCGATACCCAAAGAGAAACCAACAGCCGCGACAATCGACCAGCCCAGGGCCCGCAGATAATTTAACAGGGTTGCATTTAGTCCAAAGGGATCCATGTATCCTCCTTAAAGTGTTTGGATTGAATCTTTGATTTGCCGCATAAACCCGCTGGAATTGAGGGTTCCTTCCGATAACTGAATTACTAAATCGACGTCAGCCGTGGCCATGACAACCATATTCTCATTTGACATGGGCACTAAAACCGAGATTTCTACTTCATTTGGTAATTCCGCAGTAAAGTTACGGCCGCTTTTTTGCATTTTTTCCGCCAACTGCTGTTGGTGCCTGATCGCCTGCCCGGCCGACATAAAGCCGACCAGCAGCACCATGTCGAAATTATTACGCATGCTCTTCAAATTCAATTTGAAGGCAACGGTCTCCCCATTCTGGGTGGTGAAGGACATCGCCGATTCCTTCACATCAACGCGATATGCCTTACAGGTGTTGATAACCGTTCGATAGAAGGCATAATTGGCAAACAGCGGTTGGGCACTGATCGCAAAAAAGATCAGTATTATTAGGATTGTTGTAGGTTTTTTCATGCTCTGATTATTATCCTTATCAAACAGTTAAACGAGTTTACTGTGCCCACCAGCCTCAGTCAAGCCCAAAGATTTTACGTCCTCTTTTGTACACGGCGTGGATTGGTAAATCGGTAACGGTATAGGGTATTTCAGCCAGATGATCAACTCCCCAAATGATAAAATCAGCCTGGGCGCCCTCACTGAGATGGCCAACCGAGGTGGCGATCCCCAGTGATTGGGCGGCAAAATAGGTGGCTGCGGCAAAGGCCTCATTTAAGGACATTCCCATCTGAATAGTGGCCAGGCTGATAATGAACGGCATGGACTGGATATGGCAACTGCCGGGATTGAAATCGGTAGCCAGAGCCACAGTGATACCATTGTCGAGTAAGGTGCGAGCCGGGGCATAATTTGATTGTCCCAGGAAAAAGGTGGTGCCCGGCAGCAATGTGGCAATGACTTTGCTGCTGCGCAATGCTTCGATTCCCGCCGGACTGATGGCCATTAAATGATCGGCGGAAAGGGCTTCTACTTCCGCCGCCAGTTGTGCCGCGCCGGAATCTTCGAATTCATCGGCGTGGAGCCGGGGAGTGAGGCCGAAATTTTTAGCCGTTTCCAGAATACGCCGGGATTGTTCCACCGTGTAGTAGCCGTTTTCACAGAACACATCGCAAAATTTGGCTATGCCCTGCCTGGCTACCGCCGGGATCATTTCATCGCAAATCAGCTCCACGTATTCGTCGGGCAGGTCTGAATATTCCGCCGGAAAGGCGTGTGCGCCTAAAAAAGTGGGCAGGATATCCAGCGGGTGAGATTCATTCAATTCACCCAACACGGCCAATGATTTAAGCTCGGCTTCAGAGGACAGACCGTAACCACTCTTGGCTTCGATGGTCGTGGTCCCCAGTGCGGCAAAGCGGTCCAGGCGGGCGGAAGTTCGCCGGATTAATTCATCATGAGAAGCGGAACGTACACCGGCGATGCTGGAACGGATACCACCACCGGCTGCGGCTATTTCCTGGTAGGTGGCGCCAGCCAGTCGCTGGGCAAACTCGTCTTGTCGTCCCCGGTAAAAAACCGGATGAGTATGGGGATCGACAAAACCCGGGGTGACTAATTTTCCCTGACAATCTATGATTTTTTCTACCTGCTCGCCAGTCGAGGCTGTAATATGCTGATCTGATATAAATAATTCAGTATTGTGGTTTATCCGGACTTTTCCCTCACGGGGATGATAAGTAGCCAGTTCACCGATATTGGAAAGTTTAATCACAGAACGATCGACAGTCCGTCGGCTTATTTCTTCAGCATGGGTACGTCCACACCCCAGTTGCGGGCATTGCCGCAGGCGTCCTCGTAACCGGCATCGGCATGGCGGATAATTCCCATGGCGGGATCATTGGTCAGCACGCGATTGATGCGGGCATTCATCTCGGTGGAACCATCGGCACAAATTACCTGGCCGGCGTGAATTGCCAGTCCCATGCCGACCCCGCCGCCATGATGCAGGGACACCCAGGAGGCTCCGCTGGCGGTATTGACCAGGGCATTCAGCAGCGGCCAGTCGGCGACAGCATCCG
>LSCG01000090.1 GCA_001577055.1 Fidelibacterota bacterium TCS56 | reverse complement strand
TCCAGGGGTTCCCCAAGGGTAGCTGCCGCGCTGACCTGATCGGGATTGCGCTGGCCCAGTAAAACGCACCCGGTGGGGGCATCACTTAGCAGGGCGCCGGTGAGTCCACGCAAAACCGGTTGAGGATGATTGGCGAAACGTTCTTCCAGCAAAGATTTGTTGATCTTCATGCGGTCGATAAACCGGGCATCGGTGAATTCTTTAACATTCGAGCGGAAGTCCCCTTTTGGAAAGGTGGTGGGCCGGTCATATTTACCGGTAAGCAGTCCGTGGCGCAGTGGTGAGAAAAATACCACACCGGCGTTATTCTCATCGATCCAGTCTTTCAATCCACTGGATTGATAAGTATCATCGTGGACGTTGCGATAGGGCTGGACTACGTCGGGATTGATTCTGTCGATCACCGCCATAATTTTTGACAGGTTCCAGTCTGAAAGGCCAATGAAGCGGATTTTACCTTCGTCACGAAAGCGCAGCATTAACTCCAGGGCATCATCCAGATATTCTTGTTTTTTCCCGAAAAGGCAGTGATGGAAATAATACAAATCCAGCTCCTCCACCTGCAGGTTTCGCAGGGAAGCTTCCAGTTGCTGCCGCATCAAATCCGGGTGGTAAAAATGGGGATAATCGCCTTGATACCAACCCACTTTCGAAGCCAGAAATATCTCTCGCCGCGGTACCTGATCCCAGGTTTGACCGATTAATTTTTCTGAGTGACCGTTGCCGTAAACATCGGCCGTATCCCAGTGATTAATGCCTAGCTCCCAGGACTTTACAAGGGCCGCTTTAGCCAATTGATCATCGTGGCCGGTCCAGCCCACCGAAGCCGTGCCGGAAGTATTGGGTCCTCCATGAGCCCAGGTCCCCAGACTGACGGCAGACACTTTTTGATTTGTGCGCCCCAGAGTGATTTGTTGCATGATGTCCTTCCCATTAATCAAAACAGATGCAGAATTTAACATCCTGCGCCGGCATAAATAATGGAATCCGCCGGCCGGTTGACTGATTTGGACACTTTATCTCAAAGGTTGGTCGTGTGTAAATTAAGCAATGAGAAAATTCTGGCGCGCCACGCTTATATTTTTTTCGGTCGGTACACTTGTTTTGTGCTTCTTCGCGGGATGCAGTACCGGCCCTTCGCTGCAATCACTGGCAGTCACTGATCCAGCCCGGTTGATAGGCCTCTCAGATTCGCTGCAAAAAGCCCGCCAGGACGACCCGGAATTGATAACGCTATTAACTCAGGCCCATGTTGCCTTGGGAGATCAAGCATATAATGACCAAAAATGGTCGCCTGCAGTTGCCCATTATTCGGATGCGCTGGAATTATCACCCCGTGATCGAGGCGGCCGCTACGGGCTGGCCATGACCGAGGGGCGTCAGTATTTTAAGCAAGGTTCACGGAACCAATTATGGGAAGCTATTATTAAATTCGGTGAAGCAGCGGTGATTGACACTGCCAACGGGCGTCCCGATTACTGGCTGGCCCGCAGCTACGAAAAAAAGAATGATCAGGATTTTGACCTCATAATCGAAGCTTATAACAGTTCTTTAAGCCATGCTCTGCCTGATGATCTGAGGGCCGATGCTGAAGAGCGCCTGCGGGAGCAGTTAAGGCGGAAAAAATTGTATGAAGATTTTTGGAAATAACACTTCGGAGGAAATATGAACCCCCTGGAAAAATTGAAACATGAATTGAAAACCGTGCTTAATCTGCGTGGAGCTTCGGCCCTGTTGCAATGGGATCAGGAAACCTACATGCCTGATGGCAGTGGCGCCATCCGGTCCGAACAGATCGCCTTGCTTGACACGCTGTCCCACGAGCACCTGGTGGGGCCGGCCGTTAAAGCGCCGCTGGCGGAATTGGTTAATCTGGATAACGGAGAGGTTACGGCCGGGCTGTCGGAAGATGAAAACCGCCTGGTGAATGAAATCTGGCGTGATTACCACCGGGCCGCAGCCCTGCCAAAAGAATTTGTGGAAGAATATTCACAGATTACATCCATGGCCCAGCAGGTGTGGGCCCAGGCGCGGAAGGAAAATGATTTTGCCAAGTTTGCTCCCCACCTGGAAAAAATCATTGAATTGAAATTCCGCGAGATAGATTACCTGGGTGTTAAAACCACGCCCTATGACACACTTCTGGATTTTTTCGAGCCGGGGATGACCTCAGCCGATGTGACCCGGCTGTTTGATGCGGTCAAAGAACGGCTGGTGCCGCTGGTACGCCGTATTGCCGATTCCGGTGTAAATACCGGTGTAGAATTACTGCGCAAAGATTATGATGTTGATCGCCAATGGGAATTCGGCGTGCAGGTATTGAACGACATGGGTTACGATTTAAATCTTGGTCGCCAGGATAAATCGGCCCACCCCTTCACCACCAGCTTCCATCCCACTGATGTACGCATCACCACCCGCCTGAATCCCAACAATCTGTTGTCGGCACTGTCCAGTACAATCCATGAATGCGGCCACGCTTTGTACGAGCAGGGAATGGATAAAGACTGGTTCGGCACACCCTTTTGTGATGCAATCTCCTACGGCATTCATGAAAGTCAGTCACGGTTATGGGAGAACCTGGTTGGTTTATCTCGTCCCTTCTGGGAACATTATTATCCCAAACTGCAAAAATTCTTTCCTGAAAATCTTGGCAACGTGGAATTGGATGCATTCTACCGTGCCATCAATACCGTGGAACCTTCCCTGATCCGGGTGGATGCGGATGAAGCCACATACAACCTGCATATCATGCTGCGTTTCGAGGTGGAGAAACAGGTAATCAATGATAAGCTGCCGGTGAAGGAGCTGCCGGAGCTGTGGAATAATAAGATGGAGGAATATCTCGGTATCCGCCCCGATTCCGATGCCAATGGCGTCATGCAGGATGTGCACTGGTCCTTTGGCGGCTTCGGCTATTTTCCGACCTACGCTCTGGGGAATCTTTATAATGTTCCCATGATGAATCAGGCCCGGGAAGAGCTTAAAGGTCTGGATGACCAGATTGCCCGGGGCAAGTTTGCTGATTTGCGAGAATGGTTGCGTACCAAGGTTCACCTGGTTGGTCGCCGCCGCACCGCCGCCGAACTGATTGAGGACATCACCGGTGAAAAACTGACTGCTGAGCCGTTCATGGATTACCTGGAAAATAAATACCAGGCCATCTATCAGTTGTAAAAACCCATTCCTTACTTCAAGTCCGGTCCGATCCGGGGTCGTGTGAAGACCTCGGATTAGGGCTTGACATTTGTTTTTACATGCGGTTATATTAGTCAGTCGGTGTGTAAGCACATCGACAACTTGCGAATCCGAGGTAAATATGCATGTTTCTGGGGAAACTATGAAGAAAATCCTTTTGTATCTGGCTACGTGCACCCTGTTTGGATCAGTTCTGCTGGCTAAGGGTGTATCTATTTCTGGTGTGGTTGTTGACGCCCAGGGTGAGAAAGTGACTGAAACGGCGATCTCGTTGGTGAAAGAAGACGATACCACCGTAGGCAGTACGGAAACCGGAAAGGGCTGGCGAAAAGACGGCGAGTTTGAATTTGAAGACGTCTTGCCTGGAACCTATACTATCAAGATCGATGCTGGTGACCGAGGGAGCGCCAACCAGCGGATTACGGTTGGTGATGATAAAATCAAAGACCTGGAGATCATTCTTTCCACGGCACCACCAAAGGCGGCTGAGACGGTAGCCACGCCGGAAGTAACCGGCAGTGAGCCTGTGGCCGGAACCGACCAGGACTACATCCTGAATGAATTAAGCTTCGAGCTGAAGAAAATGGCGGCCGAGTTAAAACATCTCAACTCCGAGGTGGAGAACCTGAAAGCCCTCAGTAAGATGTGGGTCAATCCCCTGGCGATTTATTCCAAGGAAATCATCCTGCAAAACGGCAGTACCGTTTTTGGTAAAATTGTCTATCAGGATGAAAAAACCCTGAAAGTGGAAACCCTGGTAGGCTATCTGGTGATTGACCGCAGCACCATCGTGCGCATTGTTGACAATGTGGTGGCAGAGGAAACCCAGGAATATGTGCCTGAACAAATTCGCGACTCGTATTCACCGCCGCCCATGCCCAAACTGGCCGAGCCCAAATACACCGGTACGGCTTCCACTGACCGCGATGCGGGCAAGCAATATTCGGCCAATTGCGTGCTGGTTGGCAATATCAATGAGACCAAAGATAAACAGGGCAATATTATTTTTGCCGGTGAAATCAAGAATATCGGCGGCCGCCGGGCTGATTTTGTTAAAATGGATTTTGTATTCCGGAAAAACTGGAGCGGCGAGACTAAAACACTGACCACTTTTGCCCGCGGGGCGTTCCACACCTTTGAATCGGGGATAACCACCGATGCCACGCTGCTGCCGGGTGCCGTGGGCAATTTCGAGCTTTATGTTCCTCATTCCTTTGGTTCGTTTATCGGTTATTCTTATGTAATTGACTGGGAGGAATACGAATAATG
>LSCG01000091.1 GCA_001577055.1 Fidelibacterota bacterium TCS56 | reverse complement strand
GGGACAGGCCGGCGCGCTTGATCTGGGACCGCCAGTATTTGCGGTAGTACCAGCGGCCCGGCCGTTGGATAGTTTTGTGTTCAAAACGCCGGAGCCAGCCGACAGTAATTTTATCGGCCGCGGATAAGGCAGACGCGGTGACGGCATCAATATCGCCAGTCTCATGTTCCCTGACCTGCGCCAGAAAATGTTGTTCGACTTTATCACGTTCGGATTGAATTGACGCCAGCCGTTGCTGAAAATCCGCCAGAATCGAACGATGCACTAATTCATGGCGCCACCAGATATCGTCGTTATTGTATTCGGCCGCCGGCTGAGAGCCAAAATCCATCTCAGCCTGACCACTGAAACGGAAAGGCTTAAAAATGCTGGTGCAGGGCGCGGCCGTACCGGTAAACCAGAAAGTTGACTGTTCACTGTTCAATTCCGCTACCAACGATCCCGTGGTTTGGGCCGCGTGCCGCGACAGGGGATTGGCGGAATGGGCGCAGACACTGTTCATCAACAAATGGCTGTCGGGATGGTAATCGTCGCCGGCGTGCTGTCGAAGCGCGGCAAAAGCATTTTCGACGGAAAAAGCCCGGTGCTTATTAATCAACGCCAGCGAGCGATCCAGGCGGGCGCGGCTGCCGGAAAAGGTGGTGTAAAACCAATCCCGGCAGCAATTACTGAAGTGGAAATCCTGTCCTTTTTTGAGCCAGCCCTTTTGACGCGCAGTGGCAATCAATTCCGGGTGAGCGATGGTGAAATCACCGCCAATTGATAATCCGTTGCTGATGGCATAGCGATCAGTAATTTTCAGTGCAACCCACAGATTTCCGGCGGTTTCCAGCACCCAGGCCGATCGGGGATCGGCGATGATATAACTGTTGTGGTAATACATCCTGGACTGGTAGCCGCAATTACCGCCCTGGCCAAAGTCCGCCAGCAGGCCGGTAATGACATCAATGGCATTTTCAGCCGTGTCGGCCCGCTCCAGGGCCAGGCGCAGCAAATCCATGCCCGTGAGCGCCCGGCCTTTTTCCAGCGGCATTTTGCTCCAGACAGCTTCATTACCAATCGCCACGCCGCATTCATTGGCGCCTATCTCGGCCCCCCACATCCAGAAAGGCCGGCTGATCAGTGTGGCATAAGTATGGCGGACCTGGGGGACTTCCAGATAAGTGCATTTCAATCGTTGCCGGGCGCCGTGACTGCCTCCGCGGTGATATTCGATCGCCTGAACTTCATTGGGTTCACGATCACTGTTTTTACCGAAGATGATTGACGTTTTGTTCCTGGCTTCCGGCAGAACTACAAAGGTATCACACATCAGCGCTTTATCTTTCCCGGCAGGATGAAGTCGTAACCGTTGGCGGTGAAGTGGTTTTTCAGCCAGCGATCGAGGCGGCGGAAATTCAGAAACACCGACCAGATGACTTTATCCTCGCGATAATAGCTGCTTACTTCTTTTTCCGTAAGCGGTTCAAAGGCTTCACTGATATTTCGATTGACGATGTCCACAACCGCCGGAATTAAATCCTGACGTTGTTCTTTGTAAAAATTGGCCGTCAGGTCGATTAAGATTTTACGCCGGTCGTAATAACGTTCCATTACGTCACGCAAAAACAGCCACCGGATGATCCAGCGTAAAAACGAGGGCGCGCTTTGCAGGATAAGCTCAGGATTTAATTGCTCCACACCGTCCAGCCGAAATAGCGGGGTGGAGGTGTCCACGTACATTATCGTGCCGTTTTGCCAGTCACCTTCCGCCACGGCCCAGTTAGAGATTTGCGCATCCAGGGCCAGCTCCACCGTACCGGAATTTTGCGCATTAAAATCCCAGACCTGCAGCAGGTGGGGAATAAGTCGTTCCACAATCGCCAGAAAATCGTTGTTGTCCAACCGCTGTACCAGTCGGTGTAAAAACCACTCCGCCGGTAACTGCTGCTGGACGATATAGAGTACGGTCGTCTTGCCCGGGCGCTCGACTATTCGCAATTCATCTTCGGGTAAATGAAGACCCGCCTGTTCCAGAAAGCGACAATAATGGCGGTAGTTGTCACCGTATTCTTCCGCCGCCATTCTGGTGGCAAAAAGCGGCATCCGTTTATAGGCCCGTGAGTGGTCATCGCCTATCTGGAATATTGTGGATATTTCACCATAGCCCAGAATTTTGGCGCCCAGCTTCGAAAGATCAATGTCAGTGATATTCAGACCGCGCTCGAAACGGTCGAGATAGTTGGGGTCCGGCATATTCATGGTTTGTGTTTCCCGGTAATTCCGTGCCACAGATTTTCAATTTTGGTTTTGCCCTCCAGCAATAACCGCAGGCGCCGGGCATCGGTAAAAGTTTTATCCAGAGAGACAGCCAACTCACTTAGCTGTTCATCGCTGATATTCAACGGTGCCAGCAACTGACAAAAGCGGGTATCGTTGCCGGCATAAATCATCAGCAAGTCGTTGTCGAAAGCCGCTTTGGTCATCACCGGGCCACTGTCTTCATCCGCCAGCCCCAATCCGATCATGAGACCGAGTTGACGGAAACCGCGGAAGAATTTGTTATGTTGGCTCAGCAACTCGGTGAGCAGGGACTCGAACTTCCCGGCCAATTGATTAACGCGTGCCAGAAATTCCGGCGCCGAGCAGATTTCCAGTACTCGCCGCGCCACCCGGCAGCCCGGCTCAGCGCCGCCAAAAGTGGAGATATGGATGAAAGGGTCAGCGTGGAAAACGGCCTCCAGCGGTTCACGCAAAATGGTGGCCGCGATGGGATAGATACCACCGGACAACCCTTTGCCCACAACCACCATATCGGGAATAATATTGAAATGCTCATAGCCCCATAATTTTCCCGTGCGTCCCAGGCCGGTTTGTACTTCGTCGCTGATCAGCAGGGTGTTGTTCGCAGCGGTGATTTCACGAACCATGGGCAGGTAGTCGGGGGCCGGGATTGCCATGCCCAGTGTGGCCGGGACGGTTTCCAGGATCACCGCGGCGGTGTAATCATCAATACTGTCGCGCAAAGCTTCAATATCATTGAATGGAATCTGGATAAATCCCGGCAATTGCGGTCCGAAGGGACGGCGGTATTTTTCATCACCGGTCGCCATAGCGTAGGCTGTATGACCATGGTAACCGCCTTTGACGGAAATTATTTTAGTCCGGCCGGTGTGGGCCCGGGCGACCTTAATGGCCAGATCAACCGCCTCCCCGCCGCCGACACTGAAAACGGTGTAATTAAGATCACCTGGCGATAGCTCCGCCAGCATCTCCGCCAGTTTTCCCCGTTCGGCGCTCAGCAGGTGATGGTTACCGATATCAACTTCGTCCAGGGCTGATTTGAGCAGCTCGATCAACTCGTTATGGCGATGGCCCAGATTAAAGACCCCACCATTGCAGTGCAGGTTAAACAGACGTTTGCTGCCATCCATGTCGTAGAGGTAAGGACCTTCGCGTCGACCCTGAACGAAGTCCATGCCGTAGCGCCTAAAGAAATCCACCTTGCCAGGGGATACATGCCGGCGAAACCGGTCAACAGCACGTGTTTTATCGTCGATTAAATTCAAAATCATACCCCATAAGTTCAGTGATTTATCTGACGATAAATTATCCCTGGGTGGTTTAAAATCAAATCATTAGTAATTTTCCCGAACTTGAGCCGCCGCTGATTGCACCAGTTCCTGTTGAACCGGGATATATCCAAAAAGGAATTACGTGAAAGATTTAGACAAATTTCGCCGTCGCCCTAAATACATCCGCTATCTGGCTGGTTATTTTACCCTGTTTGTCGGCAGTCTGGCTGCTCGTATTAAAATCAGCGGCCGCAATTTTATCCCGGATGACGGTCCATATATAATCGCCGCCAATCATTTCAGTGTTTTAGATCCGTTTTTTGTTCTTTATGCTGTACAAAGGCCTGTTAATTTTTTGATGGCCAGCGACCAGGTGGTTGGCATGGATATGTCCTGGGCGCCCTGGCTTTATGGCTACATTCCCACCAATCGCAGCCGACTGGCGCCTTCTACCATCAAGCGCTCCCTGGCGGTATTAAAGCGGCGGGAAATTCTGGGTATATTTCCCGAAGGCACCTCCCTGTCAACCAGGTTACGCCCGGCCAAAGACGGGGCCGCCTATCTCTCGCTGGCCACGTCGGCCCCAATTCTACCGGTCAGTATTTATGGCACGGTTGATCTGTGGACCAATCTTCTCCGCGGTGTGCGCCAGACGGTGCATGTAAATATAGGCCGACCATTCGGACCATTTAATAAACAAGAGTGGGGGAGCAGCCGCCAGGAACAATTGACCAAAGTGGGGGAGGAAATCATGTGCCGGATCGGCTCCCTGTTGCCGGATGAGCAACGCGGATTTCTTTTAGGCGAAGAACGCCTCAGCCGTTATCAGGCGGCAAACGTGGCTTTATCCGGTAGTGGCCGGCTGGCGGTTGGCGGACCAGGGTCGCAGAATTATCAGCAACAGTCCGCCCAGCGTGATCAACCCACCGATAACGGTGGTCGGTAATACCCGTTCAGCGAAAAATATCCAGGCCATGGTGGAAGCCACCAGCGGTTCTCCCAACGGGACGGCCGCCACTACTGTTGGACGGATGAATTTGATAGCGAAATAGAAAATCGTGTGTCCGATAACCGTCGGTATCACGCCCAGCAGAAACAGCCAGAAAAAATCAGGTGCTTGTGCCGGAAATATGATCGTATCGCTGAAAACCAACATGACTAAAGCGCAAACCGCCCCTGCCAGATAAAGGCTGCGGCTGAAGATCAGGGCGCGGCTTTCCCGGCGGACCTGTTTGGTTATCAGCAGTACTACGGCAATGAAAAAAGAGGCCCCGATCCCCAGCAGTGTGCCGGTGGTGGATACCGAGCTGGCGCCCAGCCCGCCGCCCTGAATGATAATCACACCGATAAAAGCCAACCCAAGCCCGCCGATGATGAATTTATTCCATCGTTGTCCCAGGTAAAACCGTTCGAATAATACCGTGAATACCGGCGCCAGGGCCGAAAGCACGGTGGTGTGGGCGATGGATGTATATTTTAAAGCGCCAAAAAAACAGGCAAAATGCAGTCCCAGGAAAACACCGGCCAGCGCCACCAGCCGGCGGTTAATAACGGACAGGCGCCCCCGGCCGGTCAATCCCGTGGCCAGCCACAAGACGGTACTGGCAATTGCCATTCGCCAGAAAGCCGTGGTCAACGCCGGTACTGCCGGGATCATCCGCACCAGTATACTGGCGGTGCTCACCGCCAGCAGACCGGCAGCCAGGAGCAGTATCACCGGCAGCCGATGCTTTATGGACATGGAATCAACCTGTATTTGATAATAATCTGCCTCAATTTCTGGTGTTTGAAATGCCCGATACAACCTAAAATACGACCATTGATTTCCAGTGAATATATCCATTTTCCCAATTAACCGTTATTTTTTTTCAATGCTTAGTACAAGTTAGAAGGACACAAATGAAGCACTCCACAAGAATGAAGTCATTACTAATAGCTGTCATCGCTCTGTCAGTCATGGTTCCGGCCCAGGATGTGGCCGTATCCACGATCAGCGGATTTATTAAATTTGACGCTTTCCGCGATACCCGCCAGGTGACGGCCGCCCGCGAAGGACATTTTCTGCTATACCCTAAAGCGGAAAACCCGGACGTTAACGGTGATGATTTGAATGCCGTCAGCAATCTTAACATGGTCAGTTTCCAGACCCGTGCCCGTATTGGTATTAAAGCCCCGGAAGCTCTGGGCGCGGCTGTTAGCGGACTGGTGGAAGCGGACTTCTTCGGCGCCGGCGGCGGCAACGAAAACGAATTACGTCTGCGACACGCCATACTTAAACTGGATTGGGGTGCTACCCAACTGCTGTTTGGCCAGTATTGGTCCCCGTTATTCACTACGGCGGTTTACCCGCAAGTGGTTAGTTTTAACACCGGCATGCCGATCCAGCCCTTCGCCCGTAATCCTCAGATTCGCCTGACCCGCAAGCTGGGCAAAAGCCTGGTGGTATACGGCGCCGCCACCATGCAGCGCGATGCCTTCGAGGAAATTGGCGGCCGCAGCCAGCAACAGATGTCAGGTGTTCCCGGTTTGCACGCTCACGGTGAATTTTCCATGGGCAAAACACTGGTCGGTGCCGGCGGTCATCTGCGCACCGTTCGTCCCACGGCCACCGCTGACCTGATGTCATCGATAGTGCTCACCGGTTATGCTAAAACGGCCCTTCCTGGCCTGTCCGTCCGCGGTAAGTTCCTGTATGGTGGCGATATGGCCGACCAACTGATGCTGGGCGGCTATGCTGCGGTTACCGATACCGTCAGTGGTGATATGCGCTATGAACCACTCCAAACGCTCAGCGCCTGGGGTGATGTGATGACCACCGGCAAAGCTTTATCGCTTGGAGTGTTTGCCGGCTATTCCACCAATCTTGGTATGAACAGCGATTTGGAAACTGGTGAAACCTACAGTTTCGCGGCCCGGTCAGCTAATCTCACCGGACTGTGGCGTGTCAGCCCGCGGGCAGTTTATAATGCCGGTAAAGTACGGCTGGCGGCGGAATTGGAAATAACCAGCGCCCTGTACGCTTCGGATTATGAAACGAATCTGGCGCCGAAGGAAGTTGGAAATGACGAAAGGGTGACCAATATCAGAGCGTTATTTGCCGCCTATTTATTCTTTTAGAAAGTGAAGTTTTCGACGGCCGGCAACGCCCCTGCCGGCCGTCAGCTATATTCAATTATTAATTTCTACACTTCCGAATAAAACGGAAGTATTGATATAAACAGTCTGTTTGTCTTCGCTGCTTTCGCGCCGGCGGATTTTATTTTCCACGCTACCGAAGATCGGCGTACCGCTGACAACCAGCTCCCAGTTGTCCGGCACCACCAGGTCGATTCCCCCAAATAAGGCGGTTAGTGAAAGTGTACATTTATCGGCGATTGGCCGGGCGGTTGTTAAATCAATGTCCACTCCGCCGAACAGGGCCAGGCTGTCACCGCCCCGCAATTCCTGAGAAGTGATTTTATGAGAATTACCGGCGAATATTGCGCTGAAACTGAAATAGTTATCATCGCTGGTTCGGTTGGCACGCGTGAACAATCCAGATTTGCCACGGGACTGATATATTATCTGTAGTCCCGCCAGGATCAGCAGCACCGGCCAGAAACGCCAAATCCTTCCCCAGTTGACGATGCCCAGGGTGGCCGAGAGAAAAACAGCCCCGATGATAATTAATACTCCACCGCTCCCACTGTTGCTCCGCATTTTCATGATTCCCACGATATTTTTTAGAGATTAATAAATTGCTTGCCGTGAAAGGCAGAATTCTAAAGATTTTTAATCATCAACACCGGGCTGGAAAGATCCCCGGTGACTGGTCTTTAACCGACATTGGTAATAGCCAGTGGTTGCTGAATAATGCGGAAAAAACCTATAAGCGCAAAATCAATATTGTAGCCCGGCTGGCAACTGGTAATGGGCAATTTCTGGTAAAATTATTCGGTTGGCGTCACTGGATTCACAGGGTGTTGTCGCCCTTTATGGTCAGTCGAGCCTGGCAGAGCTGGCGGGTGGCGCGCGCTTTGATTGCGGCCGGAGTGGGTACACCGGCGCCACGTTATGTTTTTACCGGTCGTTGCTGCGGATTCATCACCAGCAACCTGTATATATCCGATTACATCACCGGCCACCGGACGATTCGCCGCTACCTGAAATCAGGTCCGCCTGAGGAGCAGGCCAGGCAGGCTGTGCGTAACTGCGCCAGAAATGTAGCCCACATGCATTCGGCCGGTATTCTGCACCGCGATCTCACTCCCGGCAATTTTTTGCTGGACCAGGATTTGAATATCTATCTGGTCGATCTTAACCGGGCCCGTATCCGCCGGAAATTGGCGTATCGACAAATCATCCGCGATTTGGCCAAAATCAATTTCGGCGCCTATGCTGATAAGCGACTAATATTGATCGAGGAATTTATGGGGATTTATGCTCCCGCCAGCCCCTATCCCCGGCGTGACTGGCTATCGGATTATCATCAATACCGGCAGGGATTGCTGCGCAGGCGCAGAGTGAAGCGCAAGTTGAAGAAATTAGGCTTTAAGCAATAGACCTATCCGATGGGCGTGAAAACCTGGCACCACGGCCTTCAGAGTATGCAGCTTCAATCCGGCTGTGGCAATCTCATCATTAAAATTCGCGCGTGAGATCATTGTGATCCGCGATGGTTGCTTGAAGATTTTCCGGTGCAGCAGGTGCATTCCGCTTTCCAGGTAAAATGAAGCAATCACCCATTTGCTGCTGACCCGGGCCAGCTCCCGCAGGATATCCACGCGCTCTTGGCGATTATGGATATGCTGCAACAGCCGGAAACAGAACGAGCCGGTGAAACGGCCGTCTTTAAACGGCAAGTCAGCCGCATCGGCTTCAATCGCCGGCG
>LSCG01000089.1 GCA_001577055.1 Fidelibacterota bacterium TCS56 | reverse complement strand
CGAGTCGACGAAGGGCGCCGGGTCCTACCTATATTCCGGTGCCCTTCTGAATTTTGGGGTTGTTAACCGCATACATTAGGCGGTTCCACGTATGGGAGACGAGCAAATTCTGCCTTATTCTGGAGATTGATGTCACTGGTAACAATACTCACAGGTAACCTTGGATTATAACGCATTACTTCAATTACGGTTGCGAGTAAACGGTCCCCATATACAATATTCAGCGGCGATGTGGCTTCTGCAACCGGTGCAGCAGGTTGAGTTTATTGGTTTTACATAATTTAAAGCAAGAGAATTGGTGAGAGAAGTGAGAAGGAGTGAGAGACGTGAGAGTAAAGATGGGGAAATGGAGGGATGGAGGATTGGAGACATTTTTGGCGAAATTAGCAGCCCACGGTTTCAACCGTGGGTTTAAACAACCGAATAATCGTAAAACCATTTTAATGGTTTCCTTACACGATAAACCGTTGAAACGGTTAATTCAACATCTTGCATTGTAATCCCACGACTGAATCCGCCAGGGGTCGGACTGGGTCATGGGCTGGGTGCATAACCTGAATTGAGTTACAGTGTAGTTTTAGGACATCACATGTGTTGTCCCTACGTAAATATGACGCATTCCGTATTTACCGTACTATACGATATGCGTATTTTCTATAATATCTGATATTTATGAATATTCACTTTCCGTAGGGTACGGAAATATCACTACATTATTTCAGGATTTTCCGAATTATGAAAAACGACAACCAGGCCCCGGCAAATGAAATGGCTATCGCTGCCACCGTCCCCCAGGCCAGCCCCCAGGCGGCATAGGTGTAGCGCACCGCAATAGAATACACCCCCACATTGATCATCCCGCTCACTACCAGCGTTTTCACCACTGCCCGGGAGAATTTATACCCTCCGGAACGATAGGAAATCACCATCGTGGAGGTAAATATCACCGGAAACACGGAAAAGATTCCCCCCAGCACCGGTCCTGCCAACTTGCTCATAAAAACGGAAAAGGCGATCAGTACACCGGCGAAGAGTCCCCGGGAGACGATCTGGGCTGTGGTGTAATGCACCTCCACTTTACCGTGAGCGGGTATGTGAGCGAAGCGCTCCACCGCCACCAGATAAAAAACAAAGAGAATGATCCAGCCGGCTGCCGCCAGGGGAAAACTGTCCATCCCGGAGATTACCAAAGGTGCAACCAGCAGTATCCAGGCGGCAAAAGACCCGAGCAAAGCCAGCGCCAGTCCCCGTTTGATACTGATCAGATAGACCAGGGTAAAGATTCCGTTGATACCCATGGTTAACGGTACCACGGTTGTGGCTTCCACGGCTGCGGCCGGTGACTGGGTAATGCCGATAAACAGCAGGGCAATGATAATAGTGGAAGGCAGGCCGCCGATGAAACCACCGATCTTGCTGCCGTATTTCTCAGCGATGAGAGTGCTGAGGGTAATCCAGATACTGCCGGCCAGGAAGCTTTGCAGTAATTTATAGATAAACAGATTGTCCATAGCGATAATCAGGGATCAGGTTATTCGGTTCAGTAGCTTCTTATCGGGTTTTTCAACTAAGTAAATTAGGAAATTACCGGCATCAATTGATACCAGTAGCTCAGTTTTATAAGCTCGGATTTTCTTAGGACTGAACCTCCATTTCAGCTTGCAGTAATTTTAATACCACCGGTGTTATTCAGCTTTCCTAATTTTCCAGTTCAGATGTCAAGTTTTAACTTACAAAACCTGTATTACCTGCTCCTGGCGATTCTGATAACGGCCGCTGCTGGCGCTGACAACAAGATTGGAGAAACCAGCGAGAAAAAATATACCTTAAACAGAATCTCAACCACCAGCCGTTTCACTTTTGACCAGGTGGACATGCCTGATAATGATGAGCCCATGGGCTTGCTGGGATTGTATTTTGATTATCCCCTGCCCTATCATCTGTATTCATCGATTGCAGGATTCGGTGGACTAACCGGTAATCAGGGCGGACTGTTTGTCCTGGGTATTGAGGGTGGCTTCGACTATCCCCTCGGGGACCGGCTTTCAATGTCCGGTGGCTATTTTTTTGGAGGCGGCGGGGGCAAAGTCTGGACCGGTGACGGGGAGATGCGCCGGTATTTCCTGGGTCTGAATTACTCAGCTCACGAATTCCGGGCCGGGTTGCATGTGGGCCGGATTGTCTTTCCCACCAGCGATATTGCCGGCACGCAATTGGGCTTAAATGCAGCCATACCGGTACCGATTACAGTGGGCAGCGCCGATTACCTGAACCATGAAATCAGCGATCTGCGTGGGCTGAAGATCTCTGGTTCCAACGGGAAATCAATACAGCGATTCACATTGGCAGTGATGCATGAGCAATATTTCCAGAAAGCCGGCACGCTTGATATCTCCGGGCAGCCGCAGGACGACATCATCGGTCTGATAGGTTTTGCCATTAGTAAACCACTGATTAAAAATATCCACCTTAGACTAAAACTGGCCGGCGCCTACAGTGGAATTCATCATGGGTACATGGATGTACTCGGCGGTTTGCGCTACCGGCTTCCGTTAATTGGATCAATTACCCTGATTGCCGGAATTGATCTAGGTATGGGCGGTGGCGGTCACGTGGAGACCGGCGGCGGGTTGCTGCTGGGCGTTTCCGTCGGAGCGCAACTGGTACTCGGTCCGCGCCTGAGGATATCAGCCGGAAGCGGCCTGCTGAATTCCCCTGATGGAAATCTCCATGCCAAAACGCTGACTTTTCAGGCTGGTTACCGCCTGGATCTGCTGCAGGGTACTTCATCTCACAGGCAATTATCTGAAAAGGGAGACTACCGGTTCAGCGGCTGGGCTATACGAATTGCGGATCAGATTTATCAGCGGCCACAGCGTAAATCTTCAATTAATCCAGATAACGTGCGTTTAATCGGAGTTAAAATTGATCGCCGGCTTAATCACTGTTTCTATCTCACCGGACAGTCCTTTTTCGCCTTTTCGGGAAAGCATGTTGGTGGTCTGGCGGTGGGACTGGTGGGAGCCGGTATTACTCATCCGCCACTGATAAGAAATCGCATTAGCCTGTACGCCGAGGCATTGGCGGGCGCGGCCGGTGGTGGTCATCTGGCCCTGGGTGAGGGCGCCATTATCCAGTGGATGTATGGATTAAATTTACACTTTAGTGATCAGGCCATTTTCAGTCTTTCTACCGGACAGGTGGGTGCTCTCAGGAATGAGCTGGATAGTGTGGTGATTGAATTAAGTTACTCAATCAGATTTTCCTTGCTGCTGCGAAAAATCCAATGATTTTTATATCTGTTAACCTGGTTGGTTGTGTTAATTTCCTTTGCCTTTTTGACGTAATTTAATCTAAGCAGGATTGATACCATCACCAGCAAAGTCTATTGCAGAAATTACCACAACAACCAATTTTACACCCGCATAACTCACCAAGCCAAATTCAGCGGTAGTATCAATGATTAACATCCCGCAGTCACCCACTGCCTGGAAATCATACTTAAAAATCCTAGCCATTTTGGCTTTGCTCTATCTTTTCTTAGTAAGCATCGGACTGATCGGCAGTGCTTTCAAAGGTCTGGGGCGTAATTTCGCCGAGCAGTTGATTCAAAGCTCTGCCGCGCCTATAGTGGGATTATTCATTGGGATTTTAGCCACCAGCCTGATCCAGAGTTCCTCCACAACCACGTCACTGATAGTCGGGATGGTAGCAGCCGGTACTTTCGGTGATGATCCCCGTGTGGCCTTGGCGGCGGCGATACCATATATCATGGGGGCAAATATCGGGACCAGCATCACTAACACTATCGTGTCGCTGGGGCATATTGTGCGTAAAAATGAATTTCAACAGGCCTTTGCCGCTTCCATCGTGCATGATTTTTTCAATCTGATGTCGGTTTGCATTTTATTTCCAATCCAGCTCAAAACCAATTTTATCGGACATTCGGCCTACTGGCTGGCAGAAAAATTCATTGGAACAGAAACGGTTACCTTCAATAGTCCGATTAAAATGATCACCAAACCGGCGGTTCACTGGATCACGGATTTGTGTCAATATCAGCATCTGATTAATCCCTTCTGGCTGGTGCTGGTATTAGCCCTTGTCATGTTATTCCTGGCACTAAAATATCTGACCACTGTCATCCGCAGTCTGGTAATAGCAAGATTGGAAGCATTTTTTGACACTCACATATTTAAAACCTGGGTGCGGGCAATGTTCTTTGGCGTGGCAATAACCGTAATGGTACAAAGTAGTTCTATTACAACTTCTCTGGTTGTACCTCTGGCCGGCGCCGGTATTTTAACCTTACAACAGATATTCCCATATACACTCGGATCCAATATCGGTACTACAATTACGGCAATTCTTGCCAGCCTGGTGTCAGCAACTATTGCGCCGGTCTCTGTGGCCTTCGCTCATTTGTTATTCAATATTTTCGGCATATTGGTAATCTGGCCAATACCGGCTGTTCGACAATTTCCAATGAAACTGGCGACATATTTTTCATCGCTGGCCGTAAAAAATCGAATTTTCCCGCTCTTGTATGTCATAATAGTATTCTTTATTATACCAATCAGCTTAATTTTCATCGCGAGGTAATTTATGAGTGTTTTTAAAGACTTACTGAAACTGTGGCGCCAGGATGATCTGCTATCACAGGCCTGGAATGAAAGTTTTGAAATGCTGGCATTGTCTTATGAAATGTTTTCAAAGGCAATCCGTCTGCTGCGCAAAGATTGTGACCCGGAGGAAATCCGGACCTTGAAAGCCCGTGATACTGAGATTAATAAGTATCAGCAGGAAGTTCGTCGCAAGGTTATGACGCACTACGCCTTGAACAAACAAAATGTTGATCTCGCCAGTGGATTAATTCTGGTTAATATGGTTGTTGATATCGAACGCCTGGGCGATTATACCAAGAATATACTTGATTTGGCGATCTACCACCAGGGGACGGTAATATCAGAGAATATCTTTCCCAAACTGGCTGCAATTGAACAGGAAGTATTGAATCGCTTCGAAAGCACACTGGAAGCAATTAAAAACCAGGATGCGGACCAGGCTGTCAGCCTGCAGGCCACTTATCAAAATATGGTTAATGATGCGTCGGACAAGCTGGTGAACAGCATCCTCACCGGCAAAACCAAGTTCGGTGATGAAACCTTAACCGCCATCGTAGCCCTTTATGCGCGTTATCTTAAACGGGTGGGTGCACACCTGAAAAATATAACCTCGGTTCTGGTTAATCCCTTCGATCTGATTGGCTACAAGATTGATCAGTGAAAATTCGGCCGTCATTATCCTGATCCGCCACGGCACAGCGGCGATGTCCAGTCCCGATGACAGGGATTTTAACCGACCACTGGCACCGGGAGCCCAATTCGGTATCGGACAAGTCTGCAATCAACTGGAAGCAGGCAATCTCAAACCGGATATTATCATCACCAGCCCAGCCAGGCGAACCGCGGAAACTGCCGCCCGGATTGCTCAAAACCTGAATTTCAGTGGCAAAATCATCACCAACCGCCAATTATATAACGCCTCTGCCCAAACCATCCTAAGCCTAATCGAAAAATATTGTGATCCGGGGTTGATCACCGGCATTATTGGCCATAATCCCGCTATGTCGCAGGTACCGTTTCGATTACTACCCAACTTCCATCAAACCTTACCACCGGCAGCCGCGGTGGCAATTGAGTTCCCTGATCCACCGGTGGCGAGCAAGACCAATTTAATCGGCTATTTCACGCCATAACCGCTATCCGGTAGCGGCAAACCTACTCCATTACTCCATTACTCCACAATCCAAGTCTGATTTTGTATCCGGCAATGCCATTGAAATTGCTGTAAAAAAAAACGGCCGCTGATAGCGGCCGCAATATCAATCAATAATCTGACAAATCAGGCACCACCGGGACCGGCAGCAGCATTTTTGGCCCGTTCGATAGATTGCAGGGCCAGATAGCGATCGCCAAATTTGGCCATATTATCCAGTTCAGTGTCGAAGCGGTCATAATGCCGTTCTTCGTCATCAATCAATTGTTCGAATAATTTCTTTGTGTTGGCATCGGCATTGGCCGCACATTCATTGGCAAATTGGTTATAGAGTTTAACCGCACCAATTTCCGCGTCGGCAGCATCTTTAAGCATCCCTTTCACATCATGGATCTTTTTCACTTCCTCCGCCGGGACCATTTCCACCTCGCCTTTCAGGAACAGGATACGTTCCGCCAGTTGTTCCACATGGATCATTTCATCAATACTGGTGCGCTTAAACAAACCGGCCAGCAGGTCATAGCCCTGGTCATCGCAATGAAAATGATAATACATGTACTGGTGAACGGCGGCCAGCTCGTCGGCGACAGCCTGATTCAATAATTTGATACTTTTTTCAAACATGAGTTATCCTCCGTAAGCAAGATTAAAATTTGCGGTATTTTTCCGCCGGCAAATTACAAATTGGACATTTGTCGTCAGGTTTTCCGTAATGTGTGTGCCCGCATACCGGGCATACGTATACTTCCGGTTCATCGATGTCATTACCGGCATTTACTTTTTCCAAGGCAGCACGGTACATATCTTCATGGATTTTCTCGGCTTCGATGGCATAAAATATGGAGCGTTCGGCCCGCTTCTCCCCCTGTAATTTGGCAATCGCATCGTAGGCCGGATACATTTCTTCCACTTCGAAACTCTCTCCGTCAATCCCGGCTTCCAGGTTTTCAGCAGTTTTCTTTAACAAGCCTAATGCACGGGCATGGTTGTGCGCGTGCACCTGTTCGGCGTAGGCAATTGCCTCAAACAAATTTGCCAAGTTGGCATAGCCATCTTTCCTGGCAATTTCTGCAAAAGCCAAATATTTCATATGGGCCATTGATTCACCGGCAAAGGCCTCCTGCAATGCTTTTTCAGTCATTTTCTTCATAACTATCCCCGAATAATTAACGGTTTAATCTGATGACTATTCGTCGAATCAGAATTTTTCGGCATGAACTTACGCCAATATTCCGGCGGCTATCAAGCCTAAGCGATATTACCGGATTAAAAAGAATAGATTATTTTCAGGTAAGCATTATCATTGCCTGCGAATTGTCCAATGAAGCTTTCTGCCTCGCCCCAAAGAATATCCACACCGGTCTCAACCAACACCGCGTCGGCCAATTTGTAAGCGAATGTAGCACGGCTTAAACCCGATTCGCTATTCTGATCATACAGGGTCAGCCAGCGGGCCGAGCCTTCTTCATTCCAGAAGGTACCGGAAAGCATCAGGGTTATCATCGTCTCGATTTCATCATTATTTATGATACCCGGATCGTATTCCATAATCTGTTTGTGTATATATTGAACTGAAAGTGAACTACCGAACGGACCGCTGATGTCGGCGCCCACCATTGCCTGCAGGAAATCCGATTCCACTACATTAGCGATTTCCGGCAGCACGCCAGTCTGCAGTTGGCCGATCATCTCCTGCGTTAATTCGGGCTGGCGGTTAAAATGATAGCCATTGAAATAGCCGATTTCGCCACGCACAACCGTACCTCCCAGGGGACGGGCGAAATTGAATCCGTACATGTTATTGCGTCGGTATTCCGGGGCCAGATACATTGCGGCCCGTTGGGGAACCGGCGTTCCGCTTGATGAATCAATCCGGACGGCGATATTAGTAACCTGTGAGACAGGATTATCCTGGAAAGCATCCAGATACAGCAGGCTTACATCGGTGCCCAGGATAAAACCGGACAATTTCAGGCCGATTTCTCCATTTGTTAAATTCGGCGACGGTAAGTTACCAGACTGCCAGTTGAAGGTAACCGGCAGCAAAATCTCCGGGATCGACATCTGTGGCGGTGGCTCCAATGAGACTATCATTGAGTCGGGCCGGTAAAATTCCCAGGGACTGCCCGGCGCCGCCATTTTCCAGGGTTCAAACCGGGGAATGAACAGCGCTTCCAGCCCCCAGCCGCTCACATAGCCTTTGGCCCTGAGCATATTCGTACCCATGCGGATATCATCGAAATCCTGCATCAGGAAATAGCGCAAATCCAGGGGATTGACAATATCATTGATGAAAACGCCGTCGGCCTTACCCCAGATAACCTGCTGTTTACCTACCCGCAGATCGAATTTTTCAAAATACAGATCGAAGTACAGCTCCCGGATATTCACTTCCTGCAGGGCCGGAGTGAGCTGGCGCTCATCGCTGAAATCCACACTGCCATACCCCCGGGCCCAGTCACCGGAAAGGGTGGTATTCAGTCGCAGACGATTCCGCAGCAGGAAAACGTTTTGATCATCATTCAGATTATAAGCGGACCAGTTTTGCAGAAAGCCATTAAACCGGGGGGCGGCGGAAATCGTAATCATCAATAGCAAAGGGATTAAAAGAGCTTTTTTCATCAGTCAACTCGCATCAGAAAACGCTCGGTAAAATAATCATCACGAATGCCGGAATCATATTGCACATCGGAGATGTCCATAATGGTCTTGTGATTATCCTGGACATTTTCCATCCGCATTTTCAGCACTGTCCAGTAGGGGCCGTCCTTTCGGAACTCATCAATATTCATTATTTTTAGGAGTCGGTCTTTTTTATCGTAATATTCCACTTTAATCGCCAGCCATCTGGATGGATCTACCCAGACGATCCGTTTCTTGTAAGATGATTCACCTTCAATCGGTACGGCCTCAATTTTGTAGCAGTTAACGCCGTTCAGCTCTTCTTCTCCCAGCAAGGAAAAATGGTCGTCATCAATATCGCGGCCGCTCATATCTTCATATGAAAAATCCGACCCCATGAAGTTCTCACCTTTTTCCCGGGCGGCGATGCGCTTGACTTTCCCTAAGGCCGGCAGGAACAGCCATTGATCATCGTCTTTATCGCCCCTGTATTCCCACATGAGGAAGCCGGTGCCTTTAACATCGGCGGGATGGTGGAAACGCACCAAAGACTTGCTATCGAATTCGCTGGACTGATAATTTTTCTGATGGCGGGTAATACGGCGCAGCCGTTCCTTGGTTCTGCCCCGTTTGACTGAAATCAGCATCATCTCGGTAGTGGCAATCATCGATTTCGGCTCCGGTTGCGCGTCCACCTTCATCATGATTTCCCGTCCGGATAGCTGCCCGAAAGACACCGTCGCGGCCAGTACAAATACTACGAACAATTTTTTCATCATTTTACTCTCCATTATTGCGATGACCGTACACGGCCATCATCAGCGGGGGCGTCAGGACCAACGCCAGACCAAACGCTTTCAAAAAATTATTATTGAATTTCATTTCAGCCAGACCGGAAGCCTGTAAACATATGACCGCATACAGGGCGATGACGATACTCAGATTGTCCCACAGAAAGTGACCGATATCCGGCCACCAGGATGATGAGTACCCACCCGATTCCACATACCAGTTCCAGACCCAAACCACTCCGGAATACAACCAATAGGCCAACACCAGTAAACTGAGGGCAACGAAAATGCGGCTGATTATTTGATCGGTGCTACGGTACATGCTTCGCTCCTATTTGTATAAAAATTTGGGGTTCATCCAACTGATCAGGGCCGGCAGGATCGCCAGGGCGCCAAACAGACACATGGAAATCGACATCACGATCAAAAAACCAAAGAAATAAACCGGCATAAACGATGACAGGGTCAGGACGGTAAAACCGATAATTACCGACATGGCATTGAAGATAATGCCCTTTCCCGAGATTCGCAGGGTGGTATGAATAGCCGTATCCAGATCCTCCCCATCCCGGATGTGATCGCGCAAATGCCACAGGAAGTGAACGGTATAGTCCACACCTACCCCAATCATGATACTGGATAACATGGCCGTGGCAATATTCAGCTCGATGCCCAGATAACCCATCATCCCGAAGACCAGAATAATCGCCGATGACAGCGGGATAACCGACAGTATTCCACCTACCGGCGAGCGAAAAACGAAACTCATCATCACAAAGATCACCAACATCGAAGCCGATAAACTGATGATTTGTCCCCGGACGATCATTTGCGCCAGACTGCTGATCAACGATACCGGCCCCGAGACTTCCATGGGTAATTCATGGCCGAAGTTAACCCGGATGTATTCTTCAGTGTCATGGGTCAGTTCCACAATTTTACCGGTATGAATTTCCTTCAGCCGTGCCAGCAACAGGGCATGCTCCGGTTCATCGATATCGTCCATGAAACGTTCCAAATCATCCTCGCTGCCGCTCATACCGTACAGGAATAAATATTGAGCAATCAGATTGCGATTATCCGGTATAACATTGTACTCCTCTGAATCTTCATGGAAGGCCCTATGCATTTTTTTGATCTGATCGGCGATCGAAAAAGTGTGTGTAACCAGATCATTTTTCTTCAGATGGTCGGCCAACTGATCAATATCCCTGAGCGTTTCCGGGTCTTTCACGTCGCCATCCACCAGCACCAGCATTTGTGATGATCCACCAAACATCCGGCCGATGGCGTCATTGTTTTTGCGCAATTCCGATTCGGGCCGGAAGTATTTATCCGGATTGGCATCCACATCGATATACTGGACTCCCAAACCGATAAACAGCATGATCACAATCACCGAAAGAATGAAGGGCTGTCTGAATTTGACGAAGAAGGTACCCCAGTTCTGCAGAAATCTATTCATGCGGTCCAGGCTGCCCTGCTGCCCCAGCAGGCGCGGCTGGCGGGCCACAGCCAGGGCGGCGGAGATCAACACGATACTGAAGATAAAGGCCATGGCGATCCCGAAAGACAAAAACAGGCCGAATTCCTTGACTTTCGGCAGAACATGTCCCAGCAGACTTAAAAACCCGATAATCGTCGTTACACCGGCCAGTAGAATCGGCCCACCCAGATGGCGGATGGTTTTCTTCACGATCTCCAGTTTGGTTTTACCCCGGTCGGAATAGCTGTATTCATAATAATGGGCAATAATATGAATACCGTAATCATTGGCGATTGCGATCAGCATCACCGGCGCCAGAATACCGATGAAGGGCATTTTATAATTAATCATGGCCATCAGGCCGAAGGTCCAGATAACAGAAATTATTACCACCGAAAGGGGCATGAAGACACCCAGCCAACTGCGAAAACTGAGGGCCAGCAGCACAATCATCAGCGCCACACCGAATGGCATGAAGGTCTTCATATCGGTCTGCATGAATTCGATCATGGTAGCACGGGTTACGGGAAGGCCGGACATATATATTTTCTCGCTGCTGTTTTTAAAACGATCAACGATTCGCTCCAGGTCGCTGCGCAGCTTATTCTCGTCGTAGCTCATGCTGGAGATAGTCTGACAAATAAAGGCCATGCCCCGGAAATCCGCCGAGACCAGATTCTGGTAAACCAGGTCATTATTGGCAATTCGTTTTTTCAGGCTTTCAACTTCCGTTACCGTGTCCGGGTAAATTGATAAAATATCCTCTACCAGAAATCCATCGCTGGTACTGATAATATCGGGTGCGTTGTATAATGAAATCACCTGATCCAACTGGCCCACATTTTCCAGTGAATCGTGCAGTGCCTCATAGTATTCCAGCCGGTTACCCCATAGAATACTATCGCCTTCCACCCCGATGATGACCACATCAGACCCGCCGAACAAATCATCAATCTTGTCCAGGGCTACAATGGTGGGATTATCCTTGGGAATCATGGCCTCCATGCTGGGATCGAAATGGAGATCGGGTATATTCCACAGAAACAGCAGCGACAGAAAAATCGTTATGGCAATGATGGTTCGCGGATAATCCAGAATGGTCTTAAAAATCTTCGACATTGGCGATTCCTTTGGCAGTGAATAATCCCTGAGTAATGGTTTTGAAAAACATCCTGATCATAGCGCCAACGGCATAATTGGCGCCAATCAGAACTTCCGGTTGAAAAACGGTATTGATCATCTGCATCAACAGAAAACTGAACTGGTCGATGTCAATGTCATCTTTAATATAGCCCTGTTCCTGGGCCGCGATCAACATTGCGCGGAATTGCTCCAGGCGCTGAAAACGAAAATCCTCGATCTGTTCCCAGATCCCGGGGTAGCGGTTTTTCAGGTCCAACGTGCGCCGGATTTTTACCTGGCTGGTAAATTCTGCTACAATTTCACCCACCTGCAGAAACTGCCGGGCCGGATTGGGTTCATTTTCGACAATTTTATGGATATTAGTATAAATTGTATCAAGGGTGGATTGAACACAATTAGCGATCAGAGCTTCTTTTGACGGGACTACCTGGTAAATAGTTTTCTTGCTGATTCCCATATCAGCGGCCAGGTTCTCCACCGTAAAAGATCGGACACCATCGGTGACCAATAGCTCCCAACCCCGGCTGAATAAATGTGCCTGAAATTCCTGATCGTCTGGTAACATCGGAAACGTTTTTCGTTTATTACGTTTCCAATTTACGCTCCGCAGTCAGATACCATCAACCATTATTATTAAACAATTGCAGGTGACAATTCTAAATTCTCCCCATGCTCCCGGATATTAAAGGAATCTTAAAACCGCGGCCGCGAAAATATCGCAACATTGCCCGGCACCTGTCACCGATCTTACTTACAGGCGGTGATTCGGCATCGATCAGCGAAGCGGACCTGTTCAACGACCTCACCTCCAGCCGTGGAACCGAACGCTTTCTGGGTTCATTCAGCAAACTGGGTATCCAGTATGGTCTGAAACAATTTGGTGTTTATCAGGCTTTGGCCAATGCCGGATTGAAAAATCCCCTTTTGCACCTGGATACCAGCGATTCCTATAAGCACCTGTTGCGATTGGTCCATCGAATCGATGATGATAATTATCTCTCGGGGGAAATGGTGGCGCGGAAGGGAAAATTCAATTTTCCTCGTCTACCGGGTTTGCCAGCGACACCCGGCCGGCTGGACTTGATTATCATCGAGTGGCTGCTCCTGCAGCACCCCCTGAAAGAATTTTCCCGTTTTCGGCCCCAGTTACCGGGACAGGAACATCCCGGCCTGGGGATCGGCCAGTTGATTTACGAGACGCTGTACTGGACCGCCCGCCGCAGCCGGGCCGACGGCGTCTTGGTTATTCCCAACTACCTGCATACGGGATTATTTTACGGCCGCCAATTCCTGTTTATCGATCCTGATCGCCAGGGATTGCTCCAATATATTGAGAAAGAATTATTGCGCAAACATCGCCTGGATCAGGTCACCTGGGCCTGCTCGGAGGGACAATTAGTGGATGTTGCCGGCGGCACGGTTTTTCAGTGGGAACCGGCGCCCATGCTGTTGCCC
>LSCG01000088.1 GCA_001577055.1 Fidelibacterota bacterium TCS56 | reverse complement strand
GGAATCTGTCAGTATCCGGGCGGTGTCATCACGGCTGCCATCGTTGATAAACAGTAAATCACTGCGCAACTCGGTTGGTACACGTTGAACGAAATCGGTGATGTAGCGGCCGCCGTTATAAACGGGAACGACAATCAGGTTGCCGGAAGAGGCGGTATTATTCAATGGCAAAATCGATGATGGCGTCCGCCGGTTCATATTCGCCCATCAGATTACCCTGGTGGTCGAAGCGCAGCAGGCGCCACTCCCCCGTCTGATTAACAATGAATCCCACCTCGTCGGCGCCCGGGACCGCCTGGATGCCATATAAATCATCCCATTCAGCGCCCAGGAGCTGTTCAAACTCACCCGTAAGACTGTTGTAGCGCCCGGTTAGCCAGGACTGGTCGTTGTGATTATATCCGGTGTAAAAACAATAGCCGCCGGCAGTGCTGCTGATACCGGTGATATTGACGCCGGTCAGCAAACTGTCAAGCGAATTATCCGAATTGATGTGATACAAGCCCTGCCCGGTACCGATATAGCAACCACCGAAAAACTGATCGGCCTGCACCTCCCCCCGGCCCGGTATGCCGGAGAAAATACTGAAGCTGCCGCCGGCATCCAGACGATAGCGATAAACCGCGCCGTTACCGGCGCTGATCCACAGCGCATTATCGACCGGGCCGAAATCCATGGAAAAATAAGTGGTGGCGCTGACGGGAAAATCAATCGTGTCCGCTACTCCCCCACCCCCGGGCAGGTGATAGATAAATCCATCGTCGGAAACCGGCAGGATAAAAATATCGCCATTGGCCGGATTGATGGTCAAGTCAACAGGTCGACGGTCCAGGTGGAAATCGGAATGTTGGGTCAGATCCAGGTCATACACCGCCACCAGTTGGTCCCAGTGATCGGCAATGACCACCCGATCGCGTTGCCGGTCAAGCGCCAGCGCCAGCGGCGATTCCAGTCCGATAGTGCGATTCAGATGGCGGCCATCGAAGGATAATTGGCGCACCTTGCCGGCATAATAATCGGCTATCCAGAGATTAACCGGCCCGGGAATGATGGTCTCCTCAGCGGAAATGCGGCTGCTGTCCCATGCGGTAATTGCCTGCAGGCTGTAACGATATTTTTGCTCCAGTTGCGGTACACTAAAAACAACCTGATTGGTATCAGCATCCAGAGTATTGATGAGCGTCAACGGCTCATCCGCCACCCCCTGATAGAGCAGATACTGCTCCAGGCCATTCACCTCAAACCGGTTCCATTCAATGTTTATCCGGTCGCGGTTGGAATAGATGCGCTCAATCACCGGCGCGCCATTGGTGACCGGATTACCCGGATCCAGGGGATTATTACGTTCACGGTTGGAACAGCCGATTATTATCAGAATAATCGGCAAGGCCGCCTGAGTAATTCTATTCATCACGGAATGATTTATAGATCAGATACAGCCCGATTTCGGTGGTCAATATCCCGGCGGCCACCAGCCTGTCAAATAATAAGGTACGATCGTATAGATCATTCATTTCGGAAATCGAGCCGCTGGACTGATATTCATGATAACTGTTGTCGGCCGCCTGATGACAAAGATAAGTAGAAATGCCACCGGCCAACATCAATCCAAGTCCGGCCCACCTCAAGTGATACTGCGGATTATCCTGAGTAGTCATAACCAGCGTATCTGCAACAATAAAGGTAGATGTCGTATCACCGATGAACGGTTTACTTAAGGTGGCGGATTCACCGGCCGATAGCAATGAAATTAGAATTAATATTGATAGATACTTCACCGGGCGAACTCCAGTAAATGCAGATACCGCTTGCGGTCTATCACTAAAAGTCCCCTGGTGTCCAGATGGACATTGGTAATTACATGCTCAAAATCATGCTCCCACAGGATGCTGCCATCAACGGGGGAAAGTCCTGTTAATCGTCCCCGCGCCATCGGCAGGATGTAAACATCTTCAGCCACCGCCGGTGACTGATTGATTAAACCGTCGCTCCGGTACTTCCACAGTAATTCACCGCTATCAATCGAACGTACCTGAAATTCCCCCGATCCCAGGGGAATCAGCAGGTGGTTGTCATCGATCACTGGCCTGGCATAGACCGGCGACGACAGGTTCAGGGAATACCGTATTGAATCCCCGGCCAGATCAAATGCCGTCACATTACCGTAATCATCGGTCAGTACTAAGGTGGATTCGACTTGCGAGTGCAGAATCCTGCCACCGAGATCGGTATCCCAATGACGGATAATCTTCAAATTTTCGTCTAAACTCAGCAGGCGCCCCTCCCGGTCAACGCCGTAGAGGACCTTTCCCCCGGCGATTAAGGCTGACGCCAGTTTTCCCGGTATGCGCCGCTGACCGATAATTTCACCATTATTAATATCCAGATATTTGCGGCCATTTTTAACCGGGAAATATAATCGGTCGCCGGCTATCGTCAAGGCGCCCGGCGTAATTTTAACTTTGGTGCGCCACAGGCGTTTGCGCTGAGCCAGGTCGTAGGCGATGATCAACTTGCCGATAAAAGTACCGATATACAGCACATTGTCCTTAATCAAATAGGCGCTGGATGCATCACGGAACGGCTGCCATACATTACCGGTGATATCTTCCAGGTCCATATCCCACAAAAAGATTTCGCTGCGCTTGGAAACCAGCAACACCCTGTTGCTGTCCACGGCGTGGATCTGATGAATCGGTGAAATCAATTTATTCTGCCAGATCTCTGACGGTGCCAGCGTGGCGTCCGCCGGCTGCCCGACGGATTCATCGGGTACGACGATGCTGGTCCTTAACTTGCCGGTGCAGGACACGGTCACCAATGATATAATCGCTATCATTCCTATTTGATGTAAGTAGCGCATCTTAAAAATCCCAGCCAAAGAAGAATTGATAGAACATATCGTCTTCCACCGAATGGAAGTCTGTCCGGCGGCCCATGTCCAGCCGCAACACAATCCCACCGAGAAACATACCGCGCAACCCGAACCCGAAACTGCCGATGAGATCCGGTCGCTGGTAGTCCCAGGCATTCCCGGCATCAAGAAACAACGCTCCCCGGATCGGAGCAATTCCAATGGCGGCTTTGCCGAAATTCAATGACAGGCTGCGGGCAAAGGGGAAACGCAACTCCTGATTGAACATCACGTATTTCCTGCCGTAAATCTCACTGAAATGATAGCCGCGAATGCCCCAGCTACCCCCGATATAATAGCGCCGGATATCGATACCGTCGTTAACCCACAGCATGGTACGCTGGGCATAAGTGAGATTGGGATGGAAACGCCAGTAATAACGGAAATCCACCAGACCGGTAATATTATGGATCTGGCTGCGTTTGAAATCAAAGGTGGGACCGGCCGTAATTCGCAACCGCCAACCGTCCACCGGACCGGTATAATACCATAATGAGTTATCATGCACAAACGATACAAAATTCGACAGCAGCAATGCCGAACGTTTTTTGCCGGTATAAAAATCTTTTTCCGATTGCCAGACCGTTCCGGAGAACTCCAATCGACGGAAGATATCCAGTGGATAATTGACACCAACCCGCAGGCCATAACTGCGCTCAAAATAGAATGCCTGGTAAGGGTCGAAATAATCATTCGCGAAATGAAATACGCCGATAGCACGATTGGCTCGCCGTTTTAAATCCACCATGGTTACGGCAAAATTGAAGCGCTTGAAAAAATCACCGGAGCTTTCGGCGGTGTTGGTCACCAGCAGATGATAATAACGGTTTCCCAGAATATCCGAGATGCTCAACTGGGCGCCGCCCAGCAGTCCGTAAATAGGATCGTAAGCAACCGCTGTCTGGGCCAGGTCCAGGCTGTAATCCAGTTTGTAAGGCCGGCGGCGTTTACTGAGGGTCAAATCCAGATTGGGTAACTCCCAGCCTGCCACCGAGTCACCGGTTACGACCTGGCTGACCAGCGAATCATTCATTGGGGTGGCCGGTAATTTATAAATCTGAAAGCTGTATTTCTGGAATGCGGAGGCCAGCAGCGAATCGGCGGTCAGGGCCGAGAGATCATGGATACCGGTGTGGAAATTGGTTAACTGGGCCACGCCGGCCTGATCGTTAAGCGCCTGGTCAGCCGGCCGGTATTCCCAGATATTGGCGGTCCCTGAGCGGTCGGACAGAAACAGGATTCGGTCATTATGCCACAGCGGATGCCAGTCCCGGGCGTTACTGCCGGTCAATTGATCGATAACGCCGGTTGACAAATCGGCGGCGAATAAATCCAGTTCACCGTCAATCGCCGGACGGTTGCGGTCGGAAGCAAAGATTACGGTCCGGTCATCCGCGCCAAAGACCGGGTCCTGGTCGGTGTAAAAATCGCGGGTCAGGCGGACCAGTTGATTGCTCCCAACCTCCCAGGTATAAAGGTCCAGGAATCCCTGGAAATCCTGGGCGCCGAATACCAATTTGGTGCCGGATCGATTCCACTTGGGCGAACGAATGGTGATAATATCATGATGAACAAATTGCCCGGTTTCCTCGCGACTGTTCAAGTCAACCAGGTAGATGTAATCCTGGCGTCCGGACTTTGCCACGTAGGCCAGAATACCATCCTGGTTAATATTAAGTCCGGTTTGCAGGATGTGCAGCGATTCCTTGTCGGCCGACCGTTCGCCTTTGATGATTATCTTGTCGCGTTTCTTTTCTTGATTGGCTAGGCGAAAAATGCTGGAATAGCCCACGCGATTCGATAAATAAATAATATGGCGCCGACCCTCATGATCGGTGTAATAAGCGGGACTGACATTGGTCCCGTGTTTGGTCAACTTGCTTGAGCCGTTTGGGAGAATCTGATCGGCATTCAGGTCCAGGGCCACCTCCTTTTTGAGGTCCATTTTCCAATCCAGCATCAGAGTTTCGTATGACTTGCCGATGATATGGCTCAGGGCCAACTGAAATGATTCAAATTGCCAGTATTCGGCCATCAAGCGTCGAATCGGACTGGTGCCATAGGTTCGTTCGATATACCTTAAAAATGACTGGCCTTCCTTATATAATAAAAACCCGGCGCGGTAAAGCTGTTCACTGTCCAGCGGAAACAGATGGTCGTACAGCAGAGCGTCGCGAATAACCATCTCAGCCTGTGAATCCCAGTCAGTGGACCATAACTCGGCCAGTCCTTCGATGAACCACAGGGGGAAATGTGGCGTTTCCCAGAGACCGGCATCATTGGCGGCACGTTGAATTTTGGCGTGGGTAAATACATGCACCAGTTCATGACGGATCACATGCCGGAAATCATGAATATTCCCATTAAAAGGAATCACCACCCGCTTCTTGATAAATTCAAAAAAGCCCCCTACTCCTTCCGGAATATGATTGGGCATAATATTGGTTTGCTGAAAATGAATATGATTGCTGTAAATAACCAGAGGAATGGAACTGTTCAGCGAATAATTGAATTTTACTTCCAGGTAATCAAGAGCTTCTTCGGCGAAATATGCGGCAGTGCGCGCGATGGATTCTTCCCCTTCATAATAGTAAATATTAAAGTGACCGGTCTGCAGAACCTGCCAGCGGAAATCATCGTACTGAATCTTATTGCGGCCGAAATAAAACTGACTCTGCAGAACTGACATGAGGCACATCAATCCCAGTGCAATCCCCATTATCCTGATGCTGTTTTTTGAAGTCATAACAATTATTAACCTGGAAAATAAATATTGTCGGGCGCAGGATATGGTTCCATAATCTTCAGCAATTAATTAAATCGATTTCAAGATGGCTTTTAACAGGATAAATGACAGACTGAAATAAACCGCACCGGACAGGGTGTTGAATACACGTAATTGTCTGATGGCAATTTCATATTCCTCCAGATAAATATCCTGCTGTTGGCCCCAGTTCAACAGGGCCCGGTTGCGCCGGCTGGTGGGGATAGTAACATCTTTATTATACATCCTGCGGGCTGGGATACCGGTGATCAATGCAACTTCCAGTAATTTAGAGCGGTAGGGATAATCGGGAACGACACCCAATCCGGTCACGACGAACAGACCACAAAACTGAGCGGCCCCATGTTTAAGAAACCAGGGTGAATAATTGAAGTCATTCACCGCGTCGCTGCGGGCTTGCCGTCGAATAGTAGCTTGCTGTACCGGGCTCATCGACTGCTCGCCAATTGCTTCCTGGGTGATGGCAGACAGGCTGTTCATCAGTATCAGGGTGGTCAATGCTGTTAGTCGCTTTAGCGGCGTCATTGGTTGAATCAATCGGTTTCACTGAAGATCAATGCTTCAAAAATCAAATACCGGGCCGATTTTCGCTCCTTGACCGAGAAGCCACCTTTTTCAGCCAGGTGATTTATTGTTGCGGCCCGATCCCAACCCTGTTCAGTGGCTACATGGGGCAAAAAAAGCGATCGTCGGCCATCATTTTCCATTATGATACCATGTTGACCAATCTCGATCTCGCTGACATTATTGATGGGCTGCGGGGTTGTCAGCAGCGATATCTCGATCGCTATTTCACGCAGCTCTTCTGACTTAACGGGGGTGAATCTCCAGTCAGCGGTGGCCGACTGCACCGCCAGGCGTGATAATTCCTCCACCAGCGGCTTATCCGTTTCGATCGTACCGATGCATCCGCGCAGTTCACCATGCTTCCGCAATGTGACGAATAAACCACCGGGCCAGTCAATATCCGGATATGAAGTGCTTTCCAGCCTGGTCCCGGTTTCCAGATTATGGCGGATTGATTGGCGTGCCAGTTGGAGTAATTGCTGTTTTTCTCCACTCGTTAGATTTTGCGGTGGCCGAAGTTGAATCATAACGGTGAATAATTTAAAAATAAAATGCCATAACCAAATCCGAATAAACGTTAAATGGCGATAAGATTTATATGTGGTCTGATTGCCTCTGACCGGTTAACCTAAAATATTAATACCCAGTAAACGATAAATAAAGCTGAAGCTCAGCTTATTATTGCCCCTGATCCTCACCCCATAGATTTGGGCCGGCTTCCGATCATTCACATCCACGAACAGCCGCACATACTCATCATTTTTTTCATTCAAATGGAAATCGACCCGGTCATATTTACCGCTCATTCTCATGGCGCTGATCCTGGTCAACAATCGATCCGGGACCAGTGGATCGTCGGGGTAAATCCCCAATTGGGAATATATGCCCGAGAAGGGAATCGTAGTATTACCGGTAATAGAAACCGAATAATATTTACGATTATCATAAACGGTTAAAGAATCCAGCAGTGCTTCCGGAAATCGATTTAACTTATGCGTCTTCTTCAGGTCCTGCAAGTCAGACAGATTCCTGCTGGCGGTCACTGCCCCGGCTCGAATGATGTCGGCGATCCGGGTACTGGAAAAATTGACGCCCATAAACCGCTCCAATGTAGTATAATTAATGACATCAACATCCTTCATATTGACAGTCATCTGTGACTCATGAATGATTCTATACGATTGGAGCAGAATATCGACACTGTTATCTAACTCGGCGGCTCCTTTGCTATCCCAGCCCACTGCTGCCACGATTATAATATCCGCACCCATATCACGTACTACATCCACGGGACAATTATTTAGCAAACCACCATCCACCAGCAGGGAATCGCCCAATTCCACCGGCAAAAAACCGTGGGAATCGACATGGTGGCCCTCATGGCCTGCGCCAGTTAGCCACCATCTAATACCACTTCGTTGCCTGAGATTATATCGACGGCCACACAGCGGAAGGGAATCGGTAATTTGTCAAAGTCCCGGATATGCTCAAAAGGATAGGTCAATCTGTTCAACATCATCGAAATATTCTGTCCGCGGATTAAACCCGAACTTCCCCGGATATCTCCGTCCTCAATCCCGAATTCCAGTTGATAGCGTCCACTTTCCTGTTTCTCGAAAAAAGGTAAATCAACCCGGCGGGGCTGGTCGCTGAAAACCGCTGCCCAATCCATGTCCAGGGCCATATCTTCCAGCTCAACGCCGCTATACCCGATCGAATACAGTGCGCCCAGTAAGCCGCCCATGCTGGTACCGGCGATATAATCTATTGGAATATTCAATGAGTCCAGCATTTTCAATGTGCCAATATGAGCCAGACCCATGGCTGCACCACCGGAGAGCACCAGACCTACTTTGGGCCGCTCGGCAGCGGATAAGCCGTCTGTTATACTAAGGATCAGCAGTAACAGATAACGGCTGAGCCGACTGATAAATTGCATTTACAACGATCTTATAGCGTCTTGATGTAGGCCAGGATCAGGTCCCTGGTGGCCTCCACCCCCTGGCAATGCGTCCGCTCAACACCGTGGGAACTGCTGACTCCCGGACCAATTAATCCCACCCGTAAATCCAGGCCGGCGGCCAGGGCGGCACCGCCATCGCTGCCATAATAGGGAAAAACATCAACCTTGTACGGTATTTCATTTTTTTGCGCCAATTCAACCAGAGTGGAACGAAACTCAAAATCATAAGGTCCGCCGCTGTCCTTGGCGCAGATCGAAACAGCCGTCTCACGCCCGGCGACACCTTCCCCCACCACCCCCATATCGGCCACCAGCATCTCACGGGCCGATTGGGGCAAACCGGCGGCACCACCATGCCCCACTTCTTCGTAGGTGGAGAAGAAAAATGAAACCGGCTGACCGGCTATATCTTTGTGGTTCAGAATAATATCCAGAAAAATCCCGGCACAGGCTTTATCGTCAAGAAATCGTGATTTTATGAAACCCGTATCGGTTTCTTCAAAACGCGGGTCGAAAAAGACAAAATCACCCGGTGCAATGCCCAATTTTGCGGTCTGCTTGTCCGATTCGGTGACAGCATCCACCCGAACATGCATTTTTTCCATCTTCCGCTCGGTCTTGCTCACTTCCCGATTGACGTGAGCGGCGGGATTATTGATCAGGAAGGTCCCACGGTAGTTTTTATCTCCGGCGGTATTAATGGTAACATGTTCACCCTCAAAACTGTTTGGCGGCCAGCCGCCCACCTGGGTGATTTCCAGACTACCATCGTTTTTTAATTTTTTCACCATCCCTCCCAGTGTATCCACATGGGCGGAAACCACCAATTTCGGGTCGGGCGCCAAATCGACGCGCAATGCGCCTTTATTGGTTTTGTGGATGATGTAACCGGATGCGGCTAATTGCTGGTCCAGGAATTCAATTACATTTTTTGTGTACCCACTTGGAGAAGGAATCTCAACCAGTTGTTTGATATTATTGGCAATCACAGTCAATCCTTTACTTGTATCGGAAACATGTTCAAAATTACGCGTCCGAATATGAATAGAAAAATGGAGATAACCCTTTATATTACGGCTTCGATCATCTGCTATCATACCCGGAGATCTCCAAAATTAAGGCGGAATCGACAGTTTTAGAAATAATTGGAAACAGAATCAAATCGAAAAGAAAGGTTAAGGAAAGCGTATGCGCTATTTTTTAAGCATCATGTTAATGCTTGCTCTATTCTCTTGCAGTCAGGATACTACGTCCACTACGATTACTGAGGTTAAGAGTCGACAGGATTCAATTTCTTACAGCATTGGCGCCGATATTGGCGCCAATTTGCGCCAGCAATATGTTGATATTAAACCGGAAGTGCTGTATAAAGGATTCACTGATGGTTATCAGGATGAAGAATTGATGATTCCGATGGAAGAGATGCAGAAATTAATGATCAGCTATCGCAAGGAATTACTGGCTGAACAGGACCGCATTAACCGTGAGCTGGGTGCCACCAATCTGGTTGAAGCGGAAAAATTTCTGGAAGAGAACAGCAAGAAAGACAATATTATCGTCACACCCAGTGGCTTACAATACGAAGTACTGGAAACTGGTGACGGCCCATTGCCGAAGAGTAACAACAGGGTCAAAGTACACTATCGTGGTACGCTGCTGGACGGGACTGAATTCGACAGCTCACATAAACGCGGCGAACCGGCGACTTTCGCCGTTACCGGTGTAATAAAAGGTTGGACCGAAGCACTGCAATTAATGCCGGTGGGTTCCAAATGGAAACTCTACGTTCACCCCAATCTGGCTTATGGCAATCGCAATTCGCGGACAATTCCATCCAACAGCGCCTTAATTTTTGAGGTTGAGTTACTGGAAATTGTCGAATAAATCTTGCAGGGGGCGTCATCCGGCGCCCCCGTTTTAAAATATAATTACCGGATGTAAAATCAGGGTAATATCATCTTTATAGTGCTTTGAAAAACCCGTAGACGGCACATATCGCCGGCGATTTTCATACTGAATTCCTGCTTTCAGTCCCAGTAGTAACTTCCTGACAGGCAGATATTTACCATAGGCAAATATAACACGGGTTGTTTGCAGGCGTGCGGGAACAATCTGCCATTCCAGCATGGTTTCACTATTGTGACTAAGGCGCCAGGAATGGCTGTGGGACTCATATTTTCCACGATTCAGGCTGAGCGTGAGTACATTATCAAGATCGGTGATACCAAACCAACGGAAACCCAGTTTAAGATCCCAGTGCTGTTGGCGTGTACCGGCTGATTGTTCACCCTTGAGCTTCCATTCCAGGCGAGCCCAATCGGAGCGCACTAAGTAACCGTCAAAAATCTGTTGCCAACCGCCGGTCAGAACCGGGCCGGCCAGTCCGCTGGCTACGGGCTGTAATTCATAATCATCATTCAATTCCCAGTAAGTGCGTAACATCCCGGCAAAGATACTCACCGACCACGGCTCCTGAATACCGTCGCTCAGGATTGCCAACAGATTCCCGCCCGATGGAATATTCAATTTCTGATACCATTGATTATTATAAGTTTGCGTTTCCGAAGCGAACCAGTCAACCGGATAGACGGTTAACTCAGCCAGTAAAAATTCCGGTTTGATTGAATCAACCAGTAAGTCACGATACAAAACTACTTCCTGATTATCCCAGACTGCTAATTCATCCCGCTGAACCAACGCCAGATAATAATTGGCGAAAGCGCGATAGGGTTCACCAACCACCGTTAACGCCGCTTCCCTGCCAAGCATGGAATGATGGGCGGTCATTCGATTGAGGGGGGTACGGCTGATTTCCGCGGTGGCAAGTGAATCGCCATTCTCCCCCCGGCAGGTATTTACCAGTCCGCAGAATAGCATGATTAAGCTAGCCAGAAGATTGATTCCCATTGATCGAAACTAGCGCAGTAAAACGGTAATAAAAAGTCTCAACATCTTTGGCATTGATGACAATTAAACAATTCCTCGGACCGTTGAATTGGTAATTCTGGGTAATTTCAACCGATGAATCTTGACAAAACAATGAAGAATACCCTGCTCTGCTGCCTGATGGCGCTGCTCCTGACAGGGTGCGCCCTTAATATTCCGTCCAAAATTGAATACGATTATACCGGCCTGACCCGGATTGAAAAACTTGTTCACCGGCGGACCCAACATTTTATCACCCAGATTCAAGCCGACAGTAAACCATTTCCCCTCCATGAAAAGACGCGAATTGACAGCCTGTCGGTGGATCGTAAGCATCGTTCGATCAGATTATACCTTTCCAGACATTTTTCATATTATCCCTTTCGCGAGGACGATCCGGAGCCGGTATATCGTTTATTGCGCCACAACCTGGGTTATCGGTTCCGCAAATATGATATCACCATCTATACATTAGGCACTCCCCTGCATCAATTAGTACCCAATTTTTTCCGGGAGGAACTGCCCGTAGACCAGAAACGTCTCCCACGGCAGACCAGTGGACCGGCCGTAGTCACTAAATTACATCGAGCGATCCCACCGGTTGACGGCCTGGCAAATTCCACGATAGCGCTGTGGCCCAGTCATGGCTGGTACTATGATAATTCAATTCAACGCTGGGACTGGCAGCGCCCGCGGCTGTTCGGAACGGTGGAAGATATTCTGCCCTTGAATTTTACCACCCGCTACCTGATTCCCATGTTGGAAAATGCCGGCGCCAATGTTTTCACTCCCCGGGAAAGGGATATTCAAATTCATGAAATTATTATCGATAACGACGATTCAGTCAAGACCGCGTACCGCCAGGAAGCACCGGCGGGAATAATCATGGAGTCCGCCGATTCCACCGGATGGGGCCGCGGGAATCCCCCGTACGCCAGCGGCGAATCACCGTTTGGCAGCGGAACCTACCGTTATTTCACCAATGATTCGATCAACAATGTGCGGATTAGCTGGGTACCGGAGATTCCCAGTACCGGTTGGTATTCGGTGCAAATTGCCTACCAATCCCTGCCCCAATCCGCCGAACAGGTGATCTATACCGTAACTCATACCGGTGGCGCCACCGATTTTGCCATTGATCAGCGCTTGGGAGGCGGTACCTGGATATATCTGGGAAAATTCCATTTTGAGCAGGGCCGCAACCCTGCCAAAGGCAGGGTAACGCTGCTCGGCAGCGAATCATCTTCCGGAAAAATTATTACCGCCGATGCGGTTCGCTTCGGTGGCGGAATGGGCAATGTAGCCCGTGACGGACAGATCAGCCGCAGGCCACGTTACCAGGAAGCGGCCCGTTACTATCTGCAGTATGCCGGCCTTCACGATACCCTGGTGTACAATCTGAATTGTGACACCCTCGATTACAATGACGACTATCAGTCCCGCGGGGAGTGGGTCAATTACCTGCGCGGTGCGCCCTTTGGACCCAATCGCAACCGCCAGGCCGAGGGTCTTTCGATCCCGGTGGATCTTTCTTTGGCTTTTCACACGGATGCGGGCACCAAACCCATTGGCAATACGGTGGGAACGCTGGCAATTTACAGCGTGGAGGACATCGATTCGCTAATGGTGTTCCCCGACGGTCAATCGCGATTGGTCAACCGCGATCTGGCCGATATCGTCCAGACCGAGATTGTGAGCGATATTCGCAGCAAGTATGATCCCGACTGGCAGCGCCGGCAATTAATGAATGCGGCTTATTCGGAAGCTTATCGGCCCAACGTACCGGCCATGTTACTGGAATTGCTGTCCCACCAGAATTTCACTGATATGGAATACGGTAACGATCCCCGTTTCCGTTTCGATGTGAGTCGGGGGATTTATAAAGGTATCGTGAAATTCCTGGCTACCCAGCAGCAGCGGGAATTTGTGATCCAACCTTTGCCGATTTCCCATTTGCATGCCCATTTAGCTGGAGACAGCGCCCTTACACTGGCCTGGCGCCCGGTGGTGGATAATCTTGAGGTCAGCGCCGATCCGACCGGATATATGGTTTATACCCGCAGCGGTCAGGGCGGATTTGATAATGGCACCTATACGCCGGTGAATGAACTAACCATCAAGAACATTGAAACGGGAGTTG
>LSCG01000087.1 GCA_001577055.1 Fidelibacterota bacterium TCS56 | reverse complement strand
TTTGGACAGACCTTCTTCATATATACAACCCAGTTCATCCCAGGGAATCAAATCGGCTAACCGGACCCATCGATTATTGCGGGATAATTGTTTGCATAACGTAAAATAGAAATTCAATGTTGATTGAGATGTGTTCGTTCGTTTAATCAGTTTTCATCTGCAAGGGTTTTGTGTGAAAAAAGGCTATTCCCGTGCAGATAATTTACAATAAATGTACCGTATATCATACTATATCAATTAGTTAGGAGTATTTGAGGAAGGCCTTATTATGAGCATTTTCACTCTGGCACGGGATATATTCATCCGATTGATAAACATGAGGGACGGGCGGAAGCTATTTTGAAAAAGAGAAAGGAATGTATGACCAATCAACGCAGGTTGCGCAAATTGTATTGGTCAAGCAAAAATCAAATAACCAGAAGTGGTTTGTAGCGAATTAAATTCTGTTTCGCGACATCAATTAAAAATCGCGCCGAATCCAAAAGCGGATTCACTTAAAATGACCACGATTTAAAGGCAACACACTTTCCGTTAATCTCCTTATCACCTCATCACCATTGCACCCCTGCTCCGATTTTCCATACCGAAACTTCAGAAGAGGCGAGCGACTTAGTCTTAAATCTCAATCTGGTTGCACTGCTCCGCGGTGCAACCCACGTAAGGTATCAACGCAGAGCATTGAAACCAGCGCGGGTGTATTTTGATTCCGGTGACTGCGGCCCTGGTTAAATCGAAGGGGATGTATAGCGTTCGGCCAGAAATGCGGATACTGTCTCTACGCATCGGAAATGTTAAGTGCCCGGCACCTGCGAGGTGCCGGGCACTTTTTTGAACAATCAAGTCAGATGCAACAACATGCCGAAGAAATGGGAAACCGATCCGCCCAGGACGAATAGATGCCAGATGGCGTGATTATAAGGCAGACGTTCCCAGGCGTAGAAAATCACGCCCAGAGTATAGCTGATGCCACCGATTGCCATCCACACCAGCAGTCCGGTGGGCGACGCCGACAGCAGGGGCTTGAGAGCAATTACAACCAGCCAGCCCATGAGCAGGTAGAGCACCACCGACAAGGCGTTGAAGCGATCAAAAAAGGCAATCTTCAAAACTACCCCGATGATAGCCAGTCCCCAGATCAGGCCGAAGAGCGTCCAGCCCCAGGCCCCGCGCAGGATAGTGAGCGTCACCGGGGTGTAAGTGCCGGCAATCAGGATGAAAATCATGGTGTGGTCCAGCACGCGGAAGAAGCGCTTTACTTTGGGATGGGTAAAGCTGTGGTACAGGGTGGATGTGAGATAGAGCGCAAACAGGGAAGCGCCGAAGATGCTGAAACCCACTACCCTCCAGGCATCGCCCCGCAGGGCGGCGAAAACCACCAGCAGCACCAGGGCCGCCACACTGAGGACGGCGCCCAGTCCGTGGGTGACGCTGTTGGCGATTTCCTCCCCCAGTCCGGGGTACTGGAACTCGGGCTTTGGTTTGTGGTCGGTGGTCATTGGTCAGGGATCAGGGGTCAGGGGTCAGGGGTCAGAAGGTGTATTTGATGAACAGGGTGGGCAGCAGCCAGAATTCATCGGTGCGGGGCTGGTCGTCAACCGTGAAATACCCACGCTTTTTGGTCCAGGCCCCGGCAAACCCGCGGGAGAGTTTTAATTCGGTCCCCACCGCCAGTTGATTGAAGGAATAGGTAAACTGCGCTTCGGTAAGCCAGGCGATATTTTCCGCCAGCGGATCGTACCACAGATCGGAGAAACCGGAGCAAGAAATTCGTTCAGTAACCGGCGTAAACCACACCACGGTGGCCTGCCAGAAAAATTCCCCGCTTTCCGGTTGCCAGCCCGCCAGCAGATCAATGGGCAGGGAGGTTCCACCGATCGTCAGCGGGTAGCTCACTCCCGCCAGCCAGGCGGCAGCCAGCGGAGATGCCAGGTTTCCATCATCACCGGGGGAAAAATAAATACCGTCGTTGTATTGCACGGTGTAATTAAACGGCCCGGCCAACAGTGGACGATACCAGGCCAACTCGTACCAGGCGTCGGTGGCGCCGGTTTTGTCAAAATGCTGCCGGTCGGCATTGATGTCGATGAATGCGAAGACCACTTCTTTTTCGCCGGCCTTGAAATATTCGGCAGTGGTGGTCTGGATTTGGCGGCGCAAATCGTAGTGTTGCTGCAGGTTGAACTGGGCCGGCAGCAAGGTAGGGATGAATAAAGAGAGCAATAGAAAACGTTTCACAGGATAGTCTCCAACACGGCCGTGGCGCCGTTGATTACGAATTGGACGGCGATCACCATCAGGATGAGCCCCATGATGCGCTGGATGATGCGCAGGCCGGTATGGCCCAGGCGCTTCGATAACCGATCGCCGCCGCGCAATATCAAATAAGTTGCTATCAAGACCATAAACAGAGCCCCGAAGAAAACACCGTAGCCAAACGCCCCGTGGGCCTGGCCCGACAGCAGCATGGTGGCGGTGATGGCCCCCGGACCGGTGATCAGCGGAATGCCGATGGGACTGATGGCGATATCGTCCTGTTCCCTGGATTCCTCCTGTTCCTTAGGGGTAGTACGCGTGCGGCCTACCCGGGCTTCCAGCATGCGCAGTCCGCTGCGGAAGAAGATTATGCCTCCCATGATCTGAAAAGCCTCGATGGTAATGCTGTACATTCGAAAAATTAACTGACCTACCAGACTGAACACCAGCAGAGCGATGGCTGCCGTAAGCATGGCCCGCCGTGCAATACGGATACGATCGGCCGGTGTGAAACGTTCGGTTAGAATCACATAAACCGGCGTGATGCCGATGGGGTTCATCAGGCTGAACAGGGTGGAGAGGCAGAGCAGGAAAAATTCGACGTAAGAATTTCCCATGATCACATTTTTTCGGGAGCGGTAAGGCCGAGAATTCCCAGTCCGTTGGCCAATACTATGCGGGTGGCGTAAATCAGGGCCAGCCGGGCCTGGGTCAATCGTTGATCAGCGGTGATGACCCGGCAGTCCACATAGAATTTGTGAAAAGCAGTGGCCAGGTCCTGCAGGTAGGTGGCCAGCACTTGGGGCTCCAGGGATTCCAGTGCCGATTCGGTGGCATCGGTAAAACGGGCCATCTGTTTCAGGAGCTGGATTTCACCCGGGTGGGTCAACAGGGTCAGATCGTATTGATCTTTGAAGCTGATGCCGAGACTTTCGCCATGACGGATAATATTGCTGATGCGGGCATGGGCGTATTGCAGGTAGTACACGGGATTTTTCTCCGATTCGTCCTCTGCCAGGTCCAGATCGAAATTCAAATGGGTGTTCATGCCCCGCATGATAAAGAAATAACGCACCACATCCTTACCGGCGATTTCGGTCAATTCTTCCAGCGTGACGAAATTGGCTTTGCGGGTGGACATCTTCACTTTCTGTCCGCTGCGCACCAGGGTTACAAACTGGTGAATCAGCACCCGGATCGGACTAACGTCATACTCCAGAATTTTCAGGGCTGTAAGCACATCAGGGTAGGTGGCCTGATGATCGGCGCCGAAAATATCCACGATCAGATCAAAATTGCGTTCCAGCTTGTCCCGGTGGTAGGCCATGTCGGGCAGGCGGTAGGTGGGCTCGCCGCTGCTTTTAATCAGCACCCGGTCCTGGTCTTTCCCCAGGGCGGTGGTTTTGAACCAGGTGGCTGCTTCTTTTTCATAGATCAGGTCCCGCTCCCGCAGATCAGCCACCATCCGGTCGATGGCGCCGGAGTCGTAATAATTCTTCTCGTTGGAAAACACCTGGTGGTGAATGCCCAGTCCGGCCAGGCTGTTTTTAATATCGGCAAAGATGACCGCTTCCGCCGCTTTCCTGAAAATTGGGTCACCGGCTTTCAATTTTTCTCCCTGTTCGCTCACCAGATTTCGTGCGATCTCCCGCAGATATTCACCCCGGTAACCGTCTTCCGGCAGTTCCACAGCCTGTCCCAATTCCTGGAAATAACGGGCTTCTACCGATTGCCCCAGAATGCGCATCTGTCGTCCGGCGTCGTTGTAATAATATTCGCGGATTACCTCGTAGCCGTGCCATTCCAAAATGCTGGCCACTGCGTCACCCAATACCGCCTGGCGACCGTGACCTACGGTCAGGGGGCCGGTGGGGTTGGCGCTGACGAATTCCACGTTGGCGGTTTGGCCGTTACCGGTTTGGCCGCGACCATAAGCGTCGCCACCGGTGATGATCTCCGGGATCAGCCGGCGGTAATAATCATTGCGGATGGTGAAATTGATAAAACCCGGTTTAGTAATAGTGGGTTGTTCGAATAAATCCACGTCCAGATCTAATTCGGCCAGTATTTGTTCAGCAATCTCCAGGGGATTTCGTTTCAGCGCACGGGTGAGTTTCAGGCTCACGTTGGTACTCAAATCGCCGAATTTGGGATCACGGGTGGGAGAAACTTCGGGAATTGTGTCGGTCTGGCCCAGTCTGGCCAGTGCTTCAGTCAGTTGGCGGACTAAAAATTTCTTCGGATTCATCTTTAATTGTACGCGAGGGAGCATCGGCCCACAGCCGCTCCAGTTGATAAAAGCCGCGGGCGGAATCACGGAAAATATGCACCACCACATCCACATAATCCAACAGCACCCACATCAGTTGATCGTAACCTTCGATGTGCCAGGGTTTATTTTCCGTACCTTTGCGGACAGCGTCGGCAATGGCCTTAACCTGCATATCGGTGGCAGCCGAACAAACCACAAAAAAATCGGTGATGGCCGCGGTACCAAGCAGATCGATAATCAGGATATTTTCGGCTTTTTTGTCCAGAGCCAGCTTTCCGATGGATTCGGCCAACTGGGCGCCGGCAGGGTTGGCTTTGCTCAAATCTTTTCCTTAGTACCGGGCGTTCAGGTATTCAGCCACCGGCCTGATATTATTATAATCCTGGCCGATGATGATCGTTACATCCACGTCGGTTTCCGGGTCGGGTACCACCAGTACATGGGTTTTATCAGTGACATTATAATCCAGAGCTTCGGCTACCTGCCGCAGATGGTCGACTTTCTCATTACGCTGAATGATCAGAGTATTGACATAATTAAAATGATCGGCGTTTTCCGAACGCACCACGTCGATGCGCTGGTTGCGTAAAAAATCTGTTATTTTGGCTGCCAAACCGGTTTCACCACAGCCATTCAGGATTTCCACTTCAATATCTTCCACAGGATTCATATCGTAGTATTGGGTGGCCAGCAAAGTTGTACCTGCCTGATCGAGGCTGGCGTTATCGATTTCCAGGCCGCCACGACTGTATTTGGTGGCAAACGAAATGATGAAGGCCAGCACTACCAGCGAGAGGACGGCGATGACCGAATTCAGGAGCGGCTCGCCGGAACGGGAGCGCTTCTTACCGCCTTGGGCCTTGAGGAAGGGGAAAAAGTTCTTTTTCCGGTTTTTACTGCGCGGCACCGGTATTACCTGGTCACCGGGTTGAGATACCAGGGACGATAATATTGATTATAAGCGGGGTAGTTCTGGATACCGAATTGCAGCAGCGAATTTTCCGTGGGGCGAAATTCCATTTGGGCGCCGTAATAAAATTGACCATCCAGCATGTTGGTCGCACCCGGATTGGTGGAGATCCCCGGCTGTACCAGGCTGAAAGATGTGGTAAGTCGCAGATTTGGCCGCAGTAAAAAAGTCATACTATTAGTATAAGCGCCCACGGTTCGTGATAATCCCCCGGAGCTGACCATCGACATGGAGAAGCTGTGACGCATCTGGAAATTATTGGGATTAAGCAGAACCCGTGATTCCAGGGCGGTCATGTTCTGGACTTCCTGTGGGAAATCCACTCGTGGCAGATCGGTCTTGAATTGGGCGCTGGCAACGGCCGCCAGCACTAAAATGAGTGGTAAAACGATTGATTTAGGCTTCATGACGTTGTTTGAAAATACGATTAATTTCCCAAAGTTGTTCCTGTGTATTTATCCCGGCGATTTCCACCGGATCTGCCAGCATTTCCACGGCAATTGACTGACCGAAGGCGCTGAAATGGTCCAGGACGTCCGGCAGATAGAACTCACCCTGACTATTATCATTGTCAATCAGGTGCAGGCTGCGGAACAGGGTGGCCGAATCGAAAACATAGATACCGGCATTGATTTCCGTCACCTGCAGTTGATCTGGTGAGCAATCTTTATGCTCAACAATTTTCTTCAAATAACCTTGATCATTCCGCAAAACGCGCCCGTAACCGCCCGGATCGACGAAATCGGCAGTCATCAGGGTGGCCCCGGCCTGTGAATTATAATGTGTCTCCAACAATTTTTCAAGGCTGTTTTTAGTCAGGAGCGGCACATCTCCGGACAGGACCATCACATCGCCATCGAAGTTTTTCAGGCTTGGCTCACATTGCATGACGGCATGACCGGTTCCCAGTTGCTGCTCCTGGATTACGGTTTCCACTCCTGTGCCCGTCAGGGTTTCCTCCACTAATTTCCGGCCATGACCAATGATGGCGATTATCCGGTCGGCTCCTACTGCCCTGGCCAGGCTGGTCACCCGTAATAACATGGGTTTGCCACCCACTTCGTGTAAAACTTTAGGCAGGTCCGATTTCATCCGTTTGCCTTTACCGGCGGCTAAGATCAGCACCGCCAGCGGTCGTACTTTATTCATCAACAATTCCTTCGGTTATTATTCCGCCGCCCAGCACTTGATCGCCGCGGTAGAACACGGCGCTTTGTCCCGGTGCCACGGCAAATTGCGGTTCAGCAAATTCAATTCTTAACGAGGAGTTTTTCTCCGGTATGACTATGGCCGCCACGCCCGGATGATTGTAGCGGATTTGCACGGTGAGCTCGCGCCAGGAGTGGGGCGCTTCACCAGCCAGCAGATTTAACTCACCAACCCGGCAGGATCGGAAAGTTACGCCGGCGCGAGTCGCCAGGGTGATATCACCCGTAGCGGGATTTATCCGCCGGACGTAATATGGTTCAGGTCCGGCGATCCCCAGTCCCCGCCGCTGGCCGACGGTGAAGCCGGCAATTCCCCGGTGGGTGCCCAATATCTTGCCATTTTCATCGATAAAATTCCCCGCCTTACTGCCGGCAGAACGTTCCGGGGCATAATCATTCAGAAAACGACGGTAATCGTTGTCGGGTATAAAACAGATTTCCTGACTTTCCGGCTCGTCGGCGTTGGGCAAATTCTGTTCGCCGGCGATGGTTCGTACGGCGGTTTTGGTCAGATCGCCCAGGGGAAATATGGTGCGCGCCAGCGTGGCACGGTCAATCCCCCACAGGAAATAAGATTGATCTTTCAGCGGATCGCGGCCTTTCAGCAACCGGGGTGTGTCCGCTGTGTTATCGATGCGGGCGTAATGCCCGGTGGCGATCAGGTCGGCGCCCATCTCCCGGGCTTGCTCCAGTAACGATCCCCATTTTAAAAAAGTATTGCAGCGCACGCAGGGATTGGGGGTGCGGCCGGCCAAATACTCATCGACGAAATTATTTACCACCGAACGGCGGAAGGCCGGTTGGTGATCCAGTGTATAATGTGGCACGCCGAATTGCTCACACACCAGTCTGGCGTTATTGATCGAGGAGATTGAGCAGCAATTGGAGTCGGCGACCAGGTTGCCGCCGCTGTCGCGGTATTCCCAGAGCTTCATTGTCACGCCGATGGCCTGATAACCGGCCTCCAGAATTTTATGGAGGGCGGTGGAGCTGTCAACGCCGCCGCTCATGGCTACCAGAACCGTTTGATCTGTGGTCTTCGTCATGCTCATTTACTGTGATTTACGACGTCAACCAGTTTGGTTGCCAGTTGTTCCACTTCTTCAGCGGTATTGTCCACGCCGAAGCTGGCGCGGATCGTGCGCCGGTTCTCAGCTTCTGACAAGCCGATTTCCCGCAAGACCGGCGAAGGCTCCACCGTTCCGGAGGAACAGGCCGAGCCGTTGGAAATGGCCATGCCGGCCAAATCCAGGCTGACGACAGCGATATCGCTGGTAACCTGTGGCAGAACCAGGCTGACCAGGCCCGGAAGTCCACTGGCAGGATCACCATTGACCCTGGCGTCCGGAAGGTGTTCACAAATCGCCTGGCAAAACACATCTGCCAGCTCCCGCAGATGCCGGGTGGTTTCCGGCAGTTGCCGCCGGGCCAGTTCCGCCGCCAGGCCCATGCCGGCGATTCCACTGACGTTTTCCGTCCCGGAACGCAACTGCTGTTCCTGGCCGCCACCGTAGATCAGGGGGTGCAGAAATATTCCCTGTTTCCGATACAGTGCGCCCACTCCTTTGGGCCCATAAAATTTATGCCCGGAGATGGTGAGGAAATCCACCCCCAGTTGCCCCACGTCCAGCGGTATTTTCCCCGGGACTTGAACGGCGTCGCAATGCAGGCGGATGTTGGTGTTTCGCAGGCGGGTGGCGATTTCCGCCAAGGGCTGAATGGTTCCGATTTCATTGCTGGCCAGGATTACAGTCACCAGACCGGTGTCGGGCCGGATAGCTGATATCACAGCGTCTGCATCGACGATGCCCTGCTTATCCACCTTGACCGTGGTAATGGGAACGCCGCTTTTGTGCAGGCGGGCCAGGGTGGCGGATACAGCCGGATGCTCAATGGCGGTGGTAATCACGTGGGGCCGGTCGGCCCCCAACTGATTCCACAATATCAGATTATTGGCTTCGGTACCGCCGCTGGTAAATATTATCTCCCCGGCCCGGCAACCGATGAGGTTGGCCACCTGCCGGCGGGCTTTTTCGATCAAGGCGCGGGATTTTTGTCCATAGCGGTGAATGCTGGAGGGGTTACCAAAATAGCTGGTGTTGATATCATGAATCAACTCAGCAACCTGCGGATGAAGTGGAGTGGTGGCGCTATGGTCGAAATAAAGCATAAAGCTAGTGAATTCCAGTGGGGAAATTAGCCCCTGGGGTAGCCGAAATTCTAATTATATGTCGTTGCGAATAGTGGCGTATTTGAGGGTATTGGTCAGGTTACGATAAAATGGCGGTTGGCGGTCCTGCAGTGATTGTATCGTCTGAGAGACATCATAATCGTAACGCTTGAGACTCCAATCAAAATCGCTGCCGTCAATCGTCAGGAAGGCCACCGCCCCCCGCTGGTCTTCATCGAACGGCAGGCCGATTGAGCCCTGACAGAGGATGGTTATGTCTTCCTTTGATTCATGTCGCGGGATATGGGTATGACCATGAATAAAAATAAATTGTTTTATACCGCTGTTAATGCGGCGTACATGGTTTCTCCAGTTCAGGCCTTCGGGCATGGTGGGAGGTTGGTCGTCCCGCTCGTACCAGGCGTGGGTAAACTCCAGCAGCACATCGCCTACCAGTTCACGGTGGGCAATATGCATTTTATGGATGAAATCCACGCCGGCTTCGCCGATTTGCTCGTACGACCATTTGTTATTAGCAACGATAGCCTGGCACAGGGGATCGTCGGGATCCATACCCTCCAGCGACGGGCGCTCATGATCCCAGAGATGTTCCACAATATAACGGTCATGGTTGCCGCGGATGAATATACAATTCTCCAGACCGGAGAGTAATTCCATAACTTCCTTGGGCTGGGGTCCCAGGGTGAAGCAATCACCAAGACAAATTACCTGGTCAACATCCTGGCGCTGATTAATGATATCAATGGCGGCCTGTAAAGATAAAGCATTGGCATGAATATCAGTGATGATGGCGAAGGTTTTATTGGTCATGGCTGCAATACGTTATTTTTTAATGATTGGTCAGCGAAGATATCTTCCCGGAAATTGATTATGCGTCCTTTGAAGAAAATTAATAACGTAGGGGCGCAATTGGAAGAAAATAAGTAGGCTGCGTTTTCAACGAATAATCCTGCCTGTGATTTGTGCGCTGGATCATATCACAGAATTCACCCCGGGATTTTCTTTTCCCTTGCCCGGTGTAAAAATATCCCGGTAAACTAACCGCCATGAAGAATGAAAAACCTGTTTTAATCGTCGGCTCTATTGCACTGGATACGATTGAGATCGGCAGTCAGCGTCGGGATGATATCGTCGGTGGTTCGACTACTTATGCCCTGCTGGCCGCCGGCCGCGACGTACCGGTCAGTATCGTAGGCGTGATCGGTGATAATTTTCCCGCAACAGCCCATGAATTGTATCAACAATATGCCGCCAATTTAACCGATCTGCAAATCGTAGCGGGTCCTACTTTTCGCTGGGGCGGGCATTACCACGCCAATGGTGATGATCGAACGACCCTGTTTACCGAACTGGGTGTATTTGCCGATTTCAATCCTGTGCTTTCCCCGGAGAACAAGCAAGTACCACTGGTCTTTTTAGCCAATATCCATCCAGGGCTCCAGTTGCGGGTGATTGAGCAATGCCATCCGGAGGCGTTAATCGTCACCGATACGATGAACTTGTGGATCGATACCACGCCCGAATTACTGAATCAGGTGCTGGCTAAAACCGACATATTGCTGATTAACGAGACCGAAGCCCAGTCCCTGGCCGGGACGGCTGCTCTGGCTGCCGCCGCCGGAAAATTGCAGTCGTTTGGACCGCCGGTGGTGGTGATAAAACAAGGCAGCAAAGGCGCAAGTCTCTTCCATGAAAATAATCGACTTGATATTGGTGTTTTTCCGATTGACGCGGTAGTGGATCCCACCGGAGCCGGTGATACCTTCGGTGGTGGATTTATTGCAGCCCTGGCTTTGGGGGGTGATTACCGAGCGGCTATGGTTCGCGGATCGGCCCTGGCATCCTTCGCCGTGGAGGGATTCGGCGTCGAACGCCTGCAAGCTGCCGGAGCAGACGAATTATTGCACCGGATCGACTATTTGGATCGTCTGGTTAGTTCTTGAAAAGGAGACTGGTCTCTCCTAATTTCACTGGTTGAATCGGAAACGATCCCACAATTGAGGAATAAGGAATAATACGATGAAGAAGTTGTTTTTTGTGCTTTCCGCGATAGCTCTCATGGGCTTGACTTTTTTCAGTTGCTCCAGTGAGGAATATACTACCGCCAAACTGGCTATTCAGCAGCAGGACTGGGAGAAAGCGGAAGAATATTTAATTAAAGCTATGGGTGTAGAACCCGATAATCCGGAGATTCCCTTCCAACTGGGGGAAAAAATCTACGCGCGGAAAAAAGAATGGGCCAAAATGAACGAAATGTTTGAGAAAGCCCTGGCCATTGACCCTGATAAGACCATTCTTCAAGGGCATTCGGTTGCTGATTATGTGGAAAATACCCGCAATAAATTCTGGGTTGAAGTTTATAATGAGGCGGTAAATACCTATAAAAATGTGGGTTCGGCTTTCGATGATGTAGAACGGGAGGAACTGCTCCAGGCCGCTTTGGAAAAATTCCAGAATGGCGCGGCGATAGATCCAACCGTATCTCAGACTTATGCCAGTATTGCCACGGTTTATCTTGACATGCAGCAATTTGAAGATGCCAAGCAGGCCATCAGCCAGGCGGTGGATATTGATCCTGAAAATCCCAAAGTGTTGATTGTGGCCGGACAAATTTTCTCCCGCCACGGTGACTGTAATGTGGCTGCAGATTATTTGAAACGGGCCGTTGATGCCGAGCCGAATAACACCGCTGCTATTCGTGCTCTTGCTTCCACCTATTATGACTGTGACGATCTGGACGGCGCCATTATTACCTACGAATCGGCGATTAGTAAGGAAACCGATACTTCCATTAAATGTGATCTGTATTTTAATCTCGGTGTACTGTACAACCAGGACGATAATTTTGCCATGGCGGAATTGAATTTTCAGCAGGTGATGGATCTGTGCCCCGATGACAGCGAAGCATTAATTGGTATCGCTATCGCCTACCGGAATGCCGAAAAATGGCGTCAGGCTGAACGCGTGTACCGCGAACTGATCGCGATCGAATCAGATAATCCCGATCATTATAAAGGCCTGGCAGTCTGCCTTTATCAGCAGGGTGAGATGGAAGATGCCGAATATTATCTGGGAAAAGCTGATGAAGTTGGCAATTGATCTCCAGTAATAGGAAACAGTTCAAAATCCCCCGGGCTCCGGGGGATTTTTTTTATCCCAATTTCTGGCGTTTCATCAAGTATTCGTTCAGGGCCAGATCGAGGCTCTGATCGCTGAAAAGAGGAATATAATCAATTTTACGCTGACGGCAGCGGCGGCGGTAATAATCCTGAAATTGGTTGATCAACTGTCCGTAGTTGTGCCGAATTTGCCATGGCTCGGTAATGATGGTCTCGGCCGTTTCCAGATCCCTGAAACGGGTACGACTGGCAAAATCAAATTCCAGTTCCTGCCGATCCAGGATATGAAAAACGATCACTTCCTGATTATTATGGCGGAAATGCTTTAAACCTTCCATGATTTTGTCCGGCTCGTCCAGCAGATCGGAAATCAGGATAACCAGTCCCCGCTTTTTGATCCGTTCGGCCATTTCATGCAGGACCGGACTCACATCGGTGTCGCGGCCGGTGGTGTGATTTTCCAATTGCGACAGAATTGTATTCAGATAGCCCGGTTTAGAGCGGGGCGGCAGGTAACGTTTGATTTTAAAGTCAAAGGTAACCAGGCCTACGGCATCCTGCTGTGTCAGCATCAAATAGGAAAGGGCGGCTGACAGGAATCCGGCATAATCCAGTTTGGTAATTTTCCCGCTGGCGTAGGTCATGGAATTGCTGGTGTCCAAAATCAAATGGGTGCGCAGATTGGTCTCTTCTTCGAATTGCTTTACGTAAAAGCGATCGGTTTTGCCATATAATTTCCAGTCGATATGGCGGATTTCATCACCGGGACCGTAAGCCCGGTGTTCGGCAAATTCCACGCTAAAGCCGTGGTAAGGACTCTTGTGCAGCCCCAGGATATAACCTTCCACTACCAGGCGGGCCCTCAGGGACATATTATTCAACCGGGCCACCATTTCGGGTTGGAGATATTTTCGCTTATCGATCAAAGCTGTTGAGGGTTAGAGGTTGGAAGTTAAGGGTTAGAAGTTGTTGATATCGGTGGTCGGTCTTTGATTGATCTGTAAAAGGCAAAGATTCTCGGGCGCAATGCGTCAAAATAATTTTCGAGTTCAGTTAGGGCATCCTGATCAATGTAATTCAATTCATAAGCAATGATGAATTGTGTTTGGATTTCATTAAGTGACCCAATAGCAATATCCAGGAAATGTCGACGTTCAGTGGCGGTTCTGCGACCGGTACTTTCAGCAATATTAGATGGAATCGAAATAGCTGCCCGCCTGATTTGACCCGCTAAAGTAAATTTTTCTTCTTCTGGAAAATCAGATGTTACCTGATAAACCTTTTTTACCAGCGTGACCGATGATTGGAATATTTCCAGATCTTTAAACGTACCCATTAGCTCAGACTATACTCTTAAC